>JASJXX010000015.1 GCA_030123765.1 Actinomycetota bacterium
GTGACTGCTACGCGCCGCTCCCTGTTTGCTAGCGGTTTGGCGTTGCTGTTGGTGCTCTCCCTAGCGCCCGTCGCCGTGGCCGCCGAGCTGGAGGATGTGCTCGCCCAAGCTCGCGAGTCGACGTTCACGGCGTCCCGCCTCGTGGTCTCAGTGTGGGGTGGCCAGGTCCAGGTCAGCCGTGAACTCGTCGAATATGCCAACGGGATGGAGACGGTGCACAGGGACGCGAGCTGGTCCATGGTTGGCAACGGCAAGGCGATCTCGATGGGAGCTGAGCCGACCGGAGTCAGTTATCTCACTGAAGCGGCGCCGATGTTGTCGAGCCGGTACACGATCATTGAGGTCGGTGACGCGTTGCACCTGTCGCGACCATGCCAGATCATCATGGTGATGGAAGGCGACATTCACCGGGCAACCTTCCTTGTGGACACTCGTTCAGGGGCGTTGCTGGTCCAGAACTTCTTCACCGATACGGGACGCCTGTACCGGAGGACGACGCTCACCGACTTCCGGCCATACCGAACGTATCCAGCGCCGATGGACGGTTCTCATGTCCCCGTCGAGATCGTGATGCAGAACGAATCGGATCGTCTCCCTCAATCCGTGGCGGGGTACGAACTCGTTGATGCGTTCAGCGCGCCGGAGCAGGGCTACTACAGCGACGGATTCTTCAGCTTCTCCCTCTTCATACTCGGACGTACCGCCGTGTCGGGTTTTGAGGATCCGATGGTGTTCACCGTGGACTCAGGGGTGTATGACATGGTGCCGACCGCCCGTGACGTCGCTCTGCACTGGTCGGACGGTTCAAACAATTACGTACTCGTGGGCAACCTTCCGCCGGACCACTTGGTGGATGTCCTGGGTGACCTGCCTTCACCAGAGCCGCGGGGCGTGTGGGCGCGCTGGTGGCAGAAGATCTTTCGGTAGGTAGGGGACGGACGCAGGGCTCCGCGCTCCTAGGCCGCACTTAGCGCAATTCCCGCCTTGCCAGCACCATGTTGTGAACTTCGTCCGGTCCGTCTGCGATCTGGAGTGTTCTCATGTTCGCCCACATCGCTGCGAGAGGCGTGTCATCACTCACACCCATGCCGCCGTGCACTTGGATGGCCTTGTTGATGACCCAGAGAGCCATACGGGGAGCAACGACTTTGATCGCTGAGACTTCATGGCGAGCGGCTCTGTTCCCCTCTGTGTCGATGAGCCAGGCGGCTCGGAGCACGAGGAGTCGCGCCTGGTCGATACGCAGACGGGACTCAGCGATCCATTCCTGGACGACACCCTTCTCCGAGATCCGAGATCCGAAAGCAGTGCGCGATTTGGCCCGCTCGACCATCATTGACAACGCGCGCTCTGCCTGTCCGATCGCTCGCATCGTGTGGTGCACGCGACCCGGTCCAAGTCGGGCTTGAGCGATCATGTAGCCCTGGCCCGGACCCGCGATGAGATTCGTGGCTGGCACTCTGACATCGTGATAGGCGACCTCAGCGTGGCCGCCTCTGTGGCGGTATCCGAACACCGGGAGGTCTCGAACGATTTCGACGCCTTCTGCATCGGACGGAACGAGGATCATCGAGTATCGGTCTTTCGGCGGAGCATCCGGTTCGGTCACTCCCATCACTATGGCGACCTTGGAGTCCTTCGATACGGCGCCGGTCGACCACCACTTCCGTCCTGAGACGATGTAATCACTGCCATCTGGCGTGATCGATGTCTCAAGGTTGCGAGGATCCGAAGAGGCTACGTCCGGTTCAGTCATCCCGAAGTTCGACCTGATCTCCCCCTCGAGGAGCGGGACCAGCCAGCGCTCCTTCTGCTCCGGGGTGCCGAACAGGTGCAGCACTTCCATATTGCCGGTGTCCGGAGCGGAGCAGTTCGTTGCCTCTGGAGCGAGTTCGATGACGTGGCCCATGATCTCCGCGAGCGGCGCGTACTCGGTATTCGTCAATCCCGCGCCGTACTCATCATCTGGCAGGAACAGATTCCAGAGACCTTGCGCCCTCGCGATCCGTTTCAGATCCAACATTTCGGGAGGGGCCTCAATGGGATCCTCGTCGCCGGTGCGGTTGCGTTGCGCTATCGCGGCCTCGGCCGGATAGACGTGCTCGTCCATGAAGACGGAGAGCTGTTCCTGGTAGCGCTGTGAACGCTCAGAGTGTGAAAAGTCCATATCAGATGACAGTAGTCAGATGACAGTAGTCAGACGCCAGATGCGCTCGTCTGCTATCTGTCTTCTGCTGCCTCGTCGTAGTAGTCGAGGCGGTCAAGTGGCTGGACGAGTGAGGTCAGTATGTTCATCACATGGGCGGTGGTCCGCTTGAGGAACCGAAAGTAGAGTGCCCTCGCGACAGCGTCTGAGGTCTCGCCGGTCGACTCGTAAGCAGCCCTGACGTGGTCGTCGTACTCGTTCAGGTACCCGTCGGCTTTGCCGATCAGATGTTGCGCGGCGGCGACGTCTTTGGCAGCGAAGAGGTCGGCGGCATCGAGGATGAGCGCTCCTACGGCGTCGCGATAGCGCCTGAGCTCGCCCTCGTCACTCGATCCTTCGAAGTTGGCGCCGTACCTGACAAGGTCGTAGATGTTCTTCGAGTAGTCCCCGACACGTTCGGCATCCTTGACGATCGACGCGTATTGGAGCACGAGGGGGAGTTCGGCCCGGTTCACCGCAGCGTGGATCATGAGTGAGCGACGGATGTTCGTCTGCGCTTCGTTGATGCCCTTGTCCGTGGACCTGACCTCACGCCCGGTCTTCTTCGACTTCCCGCCACCGAAGAGAGCGTCGGTCGCGGCGGTGAACACGTCGTGCCCGTCGCGCAGCATCTGCACAAGCATCGCTTCGACCTCGTCGAGTTCGCTCTTCGAGCCCCCCCTGAAGAATTCCATTATCATGTTCGTCTCCTAGCTGAGGATCAAGATACCAATAATCGGGACGACGATGAACGCGATCAACGTGTACGCCACAGCGATCCACTTCCTCGACACGGCGACCTCAGCGAGCTTCTCCGCGAGAATCACCGGGACGTAGCGAATCTTGATCCACGGGTATACGATCAGTATGCCGACGATATTGAACCCCAGGTGGACAAGGGCGATCGTCATCCCTGCAACTTCTCCTGTCGCGAGAGCGGCGAGGATCGCCGTGATTGTTGTGCCGACATTCGCGCCGAGTGTGATCGGATAAGCGTTGCGGACGAGGAGCATTCCGGAAGCGACGATCGGTATGAGAATCGACGTCGTGATGCTCGACGACTGGACGGCGACCGTAACGAGAATCCCCACCGCCATCCCGACGAGACCGCTCTTGGCCAGCGCCGCGTTCAGAGACCGCTCTATCCTCGCGGCGATCAGCACCCTCATGTTCTTCGTGATGAATGTGAGGGTGAGGAAGATGAAGGCGATCCCGACCCCGATGAAGGCGATCCCGAGCGCCACATCTGAGCTGAGGAGGTTCTCGATGACCTGCGTGAAGCCTTCCGCCCCCCACTTCACGGCTCCTTTGATAGGAGAGTCGAACGTTGCGTCTGAACCACCCGGGAGGAGCTGGGCAAGCCACGTCGCGGCCTTCTCGAGAAACCCCGTTGCGAGTTCGATAGGGAGCAGGATCGCAACAACGATGAGGTTGAAGAAGTCATGCATCGTTGCCGCGCTAAGAGCGAGCCGGAACTCATCTGTACGTCTGGCGTGAGCCAGGGACACGATGGTGTTCGTGACGGTCGTTCCGATATTGGCACCCATCACCATTGGAATGGCGACCTCGATCGGGAGCTGATTGGACGCGACGAGACCGACGATCGTCGCCGTTGTCACGGAGGACGACTGTACGAGCACAGTCGCGAGGATGCCGACGAAGAGAGCCGCGAGCGGGTTGCTGATTCCGTCGAAGAGTCCTCCCGCAGCATCGCGCCCGAGGCTCGTGACGCCGATCTCGAGAAGTTTGACTCCCACGAGGAAGAGGTACAACAGGGCAGCGACGAGAGCGGTTCGGGCGGCGGGAGGGAGCGCTCTTCTCGGTGGTTCGACGATCGGGGAGGAGCCGGGATGCAGCTCATGGGTAGTCATGGGCGAGCGGGTGCCTCTACGTTCCGGTGGTGGTCTGCCGGAACGTTACCGGTGTGAGGCGTTCTGTAGTTGTCGGCGGGACGGAGCGCTACTCCTCTTCGGGGAATCGTGCCGTCACTATGAACGTGACGTGCTGCGCTATGTTGATCCCATAGTCGGCGATGCGCTCGAAGAAGCGGCCGATCCGAAACAGCGCGACGGATGCATCGAGGCCGATGTCATCCTGGCGAGCGGTGGCGGCCTTGTAGAGATCTGAAGTGAGGTTGTCAACCGTTTCGTCCTCGGCCTCCGCGGCTACGCCGATCTCGGGATCCATCGTTGCTGTGGCTTCGATGCCGAGCTGGAACGTTCTCGCTGACGCTTCAGCGAGCTGTGTCAAGCGGGTCTGTAGGATCGGGTCCGCCGGGAGTCCGTCGGTTCGAGCGAGTACCTTGACGAGATTGACGGCGAGATCTCCGGAGCGCTTGATCTCGTCAAGGCGATTCCCTGTGATCACGACAGTGGCCTTCTGGATGTTCGCATGCACGAGTGTGCCCATCTCGACCATGCTTGTTCGGATCTCGTCGAGTTCGTCGTCGTAGTGGTGGCGAAGTTCGATCTCTGGATACTCGGGCATGGTCTCCTCTATCCGAAACGGCCTGTGATGTAATTCTCGGTCTCTTGTTCTGCCGGTGAGGTGAACATCTTGGAGGTCTGAGCGAACTCGACGAGCCGCCCGGTTCGGTTCCCATCTTCCATGTCAACGCTGAAGAAAGCGTCCGATCTGACACACGGGCGGCCTGTTGCATGTTGTGCGTGACGATCACGATCGTATAGTCCCGCTTCAGCTCGTACATCAGCTCCTCGATCCGAAGTGTGGCGATCGGGTCGAGCGAGGATGCAGGCTCGTCCATGAGCAGCACGTCGGGGCTCGTAGCGATCGCCCTCGCCATGCACAGTCGTTGCTGCTGTCCGCCAGAGAGCGCGTATGCGCTGGCATCGAGCTTGTCCTTGACCTCATCCCAGAGCGCGGCCCGGTGGAGCGACTCCTCGACGAGGCTGTCCATGTCACCCTTGAAGCCACCGACCTTCGGTCCGAACGCGATGTTGTCGTAGATCGACTTGGGGAACGGGTTCGGTGTCTGAAACACAATTCCGATGTGCCTGCGCACTTCGACTGGGTCGATCTCGGGGCCGTAGAGGTCGACACCGTGATACGTGACCTCCCCTTCTACGCGGGCTGTCTCGATGAGGTCGTTCATCCGGTTGATGGTTCGCAGAACCGTGGACTTCCCGCAGCCAGAGGGTCCAATGAACGCAGTGATCTCGTTCTGGCGTATCGGGAGACTGATATTGTCCACGGCCTGGAAGTCGCCGTAGTACACACTCACATCGGTCAGTCTCAGGATCACCATGTTCGTGACGTTACGCGGTGTCGGTTACCGTCTCGACCTGCCTGGAGCGCAGTCCTGACAGCACGCGTAGGGGCTAGCCGATAGCGCTGAGGGCCTGGCTGTAGAGTTCGTGCTCGCGGGGTGTCGCGAGTGAGCCGGTCGCGATCACTTCGCGGATGACGCTCTCCGAGTCGAGGACATACGTGACGCGGTTGGCACTCCCCACGGTGTTGTTGAACGCGTCGTAGGTCTGAGCGACTTCGCCGTGCGGCCAGAAGTCTGCAAGCACGGGGAAGTCGAAGCTGTTCTCCGCGGCCCATCGCGCGTTGGTCGAGATGGCGTGCGTCGTGATCACGACGACCCCTGCGTCGAGGTCACCGGACTCCGCGAGACCGTCGCGAAGCTGGCATGCCTCATTGTCGCAGTGTCCTGTGAAGGGGAACGGGATGAAGACGATGAGCGCGTTGCGTCCCTTGAGCGAGTCGAGTGAGACCTCCGCCTTGTTCTGGTCGAGGAGCGTAAAGGCAGGTGCGGTCGAGCCGATGGCAAGTGTCACTGGAGCCTCCTGGTTGGGGTTAAGGGAAGTCTACGGCTCCGTCCGACGCGAGACGCCGGTTCTCCCGGTGTCGGGCGGGTGTCGCGAGCGGGTGCCCTCGTCCCGGAATCAACCGAACGAGGTCTCGTCGAGGAGAACCCGTGCCGCCCACCCGATCGGGTCCGTGAGCTCTTCGAGCCTCGGCATGTTCTCAGGCGCCTCCCAGATCCTCTCGAGGGTCCGCTCCCCCCACCGCTCAACGACGTCGTCACAGAACCCGGATGCATCCGATGCCCTCCACCGCTCGAGCTTCAGCCCGGCGAACTGCTGAAGGAACTGCTCCGCCTTGTCAGGCTCGGTGCGTCTCAGGTTGTGAGCCTCTTCGATCCGGCTGATGTTCGGGAGCAGCTCGGCTCCTGCGATGCGCACTATGCGATCGGCGTATCCCTCGATGAAGGAAGCGAAGGCCTGTACGTCTCCCAGCCGTTCCGGGTCTGCGATGGCCTGGATGAGTGTTGATGGGTCTTCAGGCTCGTCAAGCATCCGCTGGAGCTCAACCGGGTTGCTCATCCCCGTTAGCTTCCCGAGCAGGTCGGACGTGTCGACCTCGACGCTGTCATAGAACGCGGTGATCAGCTCCACGAACCTGCCCCTCACCCACTCAACGGCCATGATCCTGTGGAAGGCGACCTCATGGAGTACGCCCCAGAGCCGAATCTGACGGTGGTCGATGCCATGGTCGATGGCGAAGTCGTCGAGGTTGGTAACGATGACGTAGAGCCGGTCGTGGTCCATCGCCGGGATGCCCGTGTCGAATTGTCCGAGGACGCGGTGGGCCATGAACCCGACCATCGTGCCCGCCTGGAGACCAAGAAGCGCCGGTCCAAGCGGCGCGAGCATCGCTCCCATGTCTCCCATGCCGCCGAGCTCGGTCAGGTTCGCAAGCTTCTCGCCGAGGGGCTCGACGAGGATTCTCAATGACTGCTGGTTCTCCACAGCCCAGGTTGCTCGATCCGTGGGGTTCAACTCACCTGGAGCCGGGGAGGGCAGGTTGGTTGTGGCCGAGATCCGTATCGCGGCGACGTGGGCTAGCTCGCGATACTCTTCGGCGACGGCAGGGTCGATAGGTTGGTGCGTCCCCGCGAGGCTCTTGGTCACTTCACGGGCGAGTTTCCAATTGACGGGACCCGACGACTGCAACAGCTTGAATAGCTGCTCGAAAATCCCTTCGTCTTCCATCCCGTACACGATGGTCAGCCTCCAAATTCGGCTGGGCGTTCCCCCATGACAACGCTGAACGTGAATTCCTCGCCCTCACGCGTCGCGGTGAACTCGACTTCGTCCCCCACACGATACAGGCGCACGGCAAGGATGAGGTCGGTCTGATCGCGTATATCCCTCGTACCGATCCGGGTGACGACGTCACCCGGCAGAAGCCCCGCGATGCCCGCAGCCGAGTTTTCGCCCTCGATCGTGTGGATGATCGCGCCGGCAGGCGTGATGGCTCCGTCGTCAGACACCTCCGTATGGGTCGCGATGCTCACCCCAAGGAAGGGGTGCACAACGTCGCCCGTGTCGATGATCTCCGCGGTGATGCGCTCGACAAGTTCGATCGGTATCGCGTAGCCGATCCCTTCAGGGCCAGCCTGGGAGACGCCGATCGCGCTCGTGATGCCGATCAGTCTGCCTGCGGCGTCAAAGAGGGCGCCACCCGATGAACCGCTGTTGATCGCAGCGTCGGTCTGGATCATCCCGTGGAGGAACGAGTTGTCTGCGAAATCGACCCTCCGGTCGAACGCGGAGATGATGCCGACGGTCACCGACGCTCCGCCTTCTTGTCCGAGCGGGTTACCGATCGCGATGGCGGGGTCGCCGATCTTCAGCGAGCTTGACGTCCCGAATTCGACGGGAACCAGCGCTGTGGCGTTGATCCAGAGCACTGCGAGGTCGGTGTGATCGTCGCTGCCTACAAGCGTTGCCTCATAGACACGGCCGTCCTCGAACGTCACGGAGAAGGTATCGGCATCCTCGATGACGTGGTGGTTCGTCACGATGTAACCATCGGTCGATATCACGACGCCCGAGCCTGATCCCACGGGGATGGGTTGCGATTCGTCGTCAGCAGGCGCCTCGAAGACGGTCACCGTCACGATCGAAGGGACAGCCTTGAAGGCAACGGCAGTCGGGTTCACTGCGGTGCCCAGGTTGCTGATGATCACGGGGGACGGCAGAGTTTCGACGGGCTGAGTCGGTTGGGTCGTGTCCACGATGATCGGGGGTGGAGCGGCCGCCTCTGGACGGTCGAAGGTCCCGGTTGCAGCAAGAGCACCGATCGTTACGACAGAGCCAAAGATGCCTGCCACGATGACGCTGAGAAGGAAGAGAGCCGTGTTCGAGCTGCGCTCAGGCGCTCTCTGGTCGGCGCGGGCAGTGACCGGCTGTGGCGGTCCGTCGTATGCGAACGCAGGCACTGGAGGAGCGCTCGGATCTTCGGAATTCTCGATGTCGGGGGTCTCTGTGGGGTCCACGCCAGGTGCAACGTCGGCGAGAGTCTCTTCCTTCCGAGTCGGAGAGGGTGGAACCTGAGAATCGTCCGGTGTCGCTGGGGGAGTATCGTCGTGCATAGAGGTGATTGTATGAACGAAGATCCCCTAGGTGGCCGAGAGTCCGTTTCCGTGGCTGTGGGCACCGACCCGATCGACACGGCGGAACTCTCCGCGTTTGTCGCCGACCCGGCGGCAGGGAGTGTCGTCGTGTTTGCTGGCACCGTGCGGAACCACTCGCCTGGACGCAGCGAGGTGAGCCGTCTTGAGTACGAGGCGTACGGCGAGGTAGCGGTCGGCAAGATGGGGGAGATCATCGAAGAAGCCTTCGGGCGGTGGCCGATCATCAAGATCGCCGCGGTGCACCGAGTGGGGTCCCTGGAGGTCGGCGAGGTCGCTGTCTGTGTCGCCGTGTCGACTGCTCATCGTAAGGACGGTTTCGACGCATGCAGGTACGTCATCGATGAGCTCAAGTCGCGTGCTCCGATATGGAAGAAGGAACACTGGCCCGGCGGTGCCGAGTGGGTGCGTGAGGGTGTCGAATCGCGTTGACGGGCCGTCGGGGATCACTCTGTCTGGCTTAGTCACGCACTCTTGAGAGAGGAGCGTCGTCGTGCTTGCACACCTGCCTACCGCAGATCACGTGGATCAGGTGTCGGTGACGTGGAGTAGCGCCGGGCCCGTCTCGCCGGTCGCACGCACGGTACCGGCTTCGCCGCGCCGGATGAAGGCGTCGAGCAGGCGGCGGTCGTCGACAGACCTGTCCGGCACCCACGCTTCCTATCCGCTGACTGTGATGGATGCCTGCATCGACGGGTGGATTGTGCAGAAGTAGGTGAACGTTCCCGCCTCGGTGAACGTGAATTCGAACGTGTCTCCGGGGCGCAACATCTCGGAGTTCCACAGGCCGTCGTTCGATGTAGCGGTATGGCCGATGCCCGCCTCGTCATTGGTCCAGACGACCGTGTCGCCGACGGAGACCGCGAGGTCCGTTGGGCCGAACACGAAGTTCTTGATCGATACCTCAGATCCCTCCTCGACGAGCGCCGTCGTGGATGTGGCTGGCGAGGTCGTCGCGGTGGTGGCCGCGGGAGCCGTTGTGGTTGTCTCTTCGCTCGATGAGCCCGAGCATGCCGCGAGCAACACCGCTCCGGCAGCAACTCCGATCAGGAAACGAGATAGTCGCTTGTTCATGGCTTCTCCAGACTGAGGCTGCTCTCCCTCATTCACACAGTATCGGAAGAAGCTGCTTACGGGCGCGGCTGACCTCCAAGAACGCTCCCCGCGCCACATGCCACCCAGCCTTTGGACGTCCCCCAACTGAGTCCACTCGTTCACCCCGTCGCGCCCGTTGCTTGAGACCGCTCGCGCCGCGATCAACGCTCCGCGGTGAGCTGTTTTCCGACAATCATCTCGGCGGCTTCGCGTACTCCGGGGTTGCGGTCGAATGCTGCGCGTTTGATAGCAGGCTCGATGCGTGGATCGTCGAACACGGTGATGGCGGCCAACGCTCTCCGTCTGACCTGAGGGGGCCCGGATGCGATGAACTCGAGAAGCGGATCGATGGCACGGTCGTCGCCTATGGCTCCAAGTGCAGCTGCAGCAGCCTCCCTAACGGTTCGGTCGGGATCCTTCCTCGCGACCTCGACGAGCCACTCGATCGCTCCCGATGCTCCGATCGCGCCGTAAGCGGTCACCACCGCCTCCCTGACCTTGGGTTCTGGGTCATGCTCTGGATTCCTGAGCGCAGGCAACGCACGGTGTCCGCAGGTTCCGAGCTTCTCGGCAGCGGCGGCTCGAACAGAGGAGTCTTCATCCTGGAGGAGGCCGACAACCGTGTCGAACGTAGCGTCGCCGATCACTGTCGAGAGCGCCGTTGTCGCCATGCGGCGCAGAACGGGATCGTCGTGGTTGAGGAACGAGGCGGGGTCAGCGACGAGCCGAACGAGGTCGTCCCTGCCAGGTGTCACCTGATCCGCTCGAGCGCCATGGTGATGCCCTGGCCGACCCCGATACACATCGTTGCCAGGCCGTAGCGCACATCGCGGCGCTGCATCTCCCTCGCGACCGTACCGACGAGGCGGGCTCCGGTCATGCCGAGGGGATGGCCGAGAGCGATCGCTCCACCGTTCGGATTGACGTGCTCGGCATCATCGGGGAGTCCGAACTCGCGCAGGCAAGCGAGTGACTGAGACGCGAAGGCTTCGTTCAACTCGACCGCTCCGAAGTCTGCAAGAGACATTCCGAGCCGGTCGAGGAGCCTACTTGTCGCAGGTACTGGTCCAATGCCCATGATGCGCGGGGGGACACCCGCTGTCGCCATCCCCAAGATTCTCGCCATCGGTGTACGTCCGAGCTGCCCGAGGACAGCTTCTGAGACAACGAGCGCTGCCGCGGCGCCGTCATTGATCCCGCTCGCGTTGCCGGCCGTGATGGTGCCGTTCGCGAAAATAGGTTTCAATGTGGCGAGCTGCTCTCGCGAGGTCGTGGGCCGGGGGTGCTCGTCAGTGTCGATGGCGAGGGGATCCTGGTTCCGCTGCGGCACCTCGACGCTCACGATCTCGCCGGCGAAGAAACCATCAGCTTGCGCCTTCGCCGTGCGCTGCTGGCTGCGGTGAGCGAACGCATCCTGGTCGTCGCGTGAGATGTCAAAATCGGTAGCGACGTTCTCCGCGGTACCCGGCATCTCATCTGTCCCGAATCGCTCACGCATCTTCGGGTTGACGAACCGCCAGCCGATCGTGGTGTCATGCATGGTGAGCGCACGGTCATAGGCCTTCTCTGCCTTCGCAAGAACCTTGGGAGCGCGGCTCATCGACTCCACGCCACCCGCGAGGACGACGTCCGCGGCTCCGACTTGAATCGCTCTTGCCGCCAGTCCGATGGCTTCCATCCCCGATCCACAGAGACGGTTCACGGTTGAGCCGGGCACCTCTGTCGGGAAGCCGGCGAGGAGACCAGCCATGCGCGCGACGTTTCGGTTGTCTTCGCCCGCCTGATTCGCGTCGCCGTAGTAGATCTCGTCGATGGCGGCCGGGTCGATGCCGGCGTCCGCTACGACGGCAGCCATCGTCAACGCAGCGAGGTCGTCGGGTCTCACTGACGCGAGCGCACCAGCGAAACGACCGATGGGGGTGCGGACATAGTCGAGGAGGTACGCGTGCGCCATGTCAGGTGACAGTAGTCAGCTGACAGAGACCAGCGAGCTCCCGGTGTTCACGACTCATGGGCACACAGCTTGGCACGCCTCGGTACGCTGCCCCGGGACGAGGAAAGGATCTGACGTGACTTCTGGAGCCACACCGCACAGCGAGACTCTCGAGAGGGCGGTCCAGGCGATCGAAGATCGCTCATACTGGAGCGCGTACCCCGAGCACCCGAAGGCCTACGGTGAGGAGGCGCCTGATGAGGGCGAAGCGGCCTTCCACGCGCTGCTCGGGAACCCATTCGAGACGGACCAGATGCATGACGGGCATCGAGATGTTGCTGAATCCTCACCGTTCGGTATCGAACTCGGCATCACTTATCCATCCACTGACGTCGCCACCGTGATCGGCGCAGCTACCGAAGCCATGAGATCGTGGGGCAGTGCATCAACAGACGACCGCGCCGAAGTCTGCCTTGAGATCCTCGATCGGCTCTCCATCCAGAGCTTCACCATGGCGAACGCGGTGATGCACACGACCGGGCAGAGCTTTCTCATGGCGTTCCAGGCAGGCGGCCCCCACGCGCTTGACCGGGGACTTGAAGCCGTTGCGTACACGTACCGCGAGCAGAAGCGGCTCCCTGACCCGCTCCGTTGGGAGAAGCCGCAGGGGAAGCGCCCCCCGATCATCATCGAGAAGCGTTGGATCACGAGGCCACGCGGAGTCGCGGTCCTCATCGGGGTCTCGACGTTCCCGACCTGGAACGGATATCCCGGGATCTTCGCCAGTCTTGCCGCCGGCAACCCGGTGGTCGTCAAACCGCATCCAGGCACGATCCTGCCGCTCGCGCTCGTTGTCCGCACCGCACGAGAGGTCCTGCGGGACGCCGGATACGATCCCAATGTCCTCCAGCTCCTCGTCGACACGCCCGATGCGCCCGTAGCGAAGGATCTCGTCATGCGCACGGAGGTAGGCATAGTCGATTACACGGGAGGTTCGCTCTTCGGGGATTGGCTCGAGCAGAACGTCACCCACGCCGACGTGTACACGGAGAAGGCCGGCGTCAATTCCGTGATCCTCGACTCTGTTCGAGATCTCGGTTCCGTGTTCCGGAACCTCTCTGTGTCGATGACGATGTACTCGGGGCAGATGTGCACCACGCCACAGAACATCTTCATCCCCGCAGGTGGCGTCGTCGTCGATGGTGCAACCGTGCCGTACGATGACGTCGTCACCGGCTTCGTGACAGCGATCGAGGGGCTCCTCAGCGACGACGCACGTGCTGCAGCGATCCTCGGCGCGATCAAGGGCGCGGAGACACTCGCACGAATCGATGAGGCGACATCGCTCGGAACCGTGCTCTGCACGTCGCGCGCGGTCGAGAACTCCGAGTTCCCCGACGCCACCGTGCGCACTCCGACCATCGTCGAGGTAGACGGATCGTCCGACGCCTACCGCAAGGAGGTGTTCGGTCCGGTGATCTTTGTAGTGAAGACCACGTCGACGTCAGAGAGTGTTGCTCTCGCTAAAGCAGTCGCACTCGAGAGCGGAGCGATCACCTGGCTCGCGTACGCGACGGACGAATTGACGCAAGAATCAATTATTGATGCAGCGGTCGACGCGGGCGTCTCTGTCGCGTTCAACCTGACCGGCGGACTCTTCGTGAACCAGTCCGCAGCGTATTCGGATTTCCATGTCACGGGTGGAAATCCAGCAGGAAATGCATCTCTGACGGATCCGGCGTTCGTCGCACGACGATTTATTGTCGTAGGTGTGCGCCTGGAACCCGGATCATGAACGCAAGAACGATCATGAACGCAAGAACAGTGAATCTTTCTTACGCCAAATGCGCAGTTCGCGAACAATGCGATCGGTTATGGTCTAAGTTCGTGGCACGTTTACGACAGCTGGGATACTGAAACGCGATGACCACCACTCTTGATCACACGGCTCCGCCCGACCTGAGCGATGCCTACCCGAGTGTTGCGTGGCGCGTGCGCGACTGGGCGCAGCGGACCCCCGACCGCGTCGCTATGCGCGACAAAGACTTTGGCATCTGGCATGAGGTGACCTGCTCCGATCTCTGGGAGGATGTGCTGACTGCCGCTCACGGGCTGCTCGCGCTCGGTGTCAAGCCCGACCAGGTGGTCTCGGTTCACTCGGAGGACCGCCCCGAATGGTTGGTCTTCGATTTTGCCTCCATCGCGATCCGCGCCGTCTGCACCGGCCTGTACCCCACGAACCCCATGGCCGAAGTCCAGTACCTGCTCAACCATGCCGGTTCGATCATTCACTTCGCTGAAGACCAGGAGCAGGTTGACAAGATCGTCGATGCCCCAGCGGACGCGTACCCGACGATCGAGAAGATCATCTACATCGAACCGCGCGGGGTTCGAGTGATGGCAGACTCGCGGCTCATGTTCTGGGACGACTTCATGGAGCTTGGTCGCGCGCACCGCAAGTCGAATCCGGGGGCAGTCGAACAGCTCATGGCGGATGTCGACCCGGACGAGATCATGACGCTCATCTACACCTCCGGGACGACCGGGCCTCCAAAGGGTGCGATGCTCACCCATCGCAACGTCGAGTTCAGCGTCGAGAAGGTGCTCAACAGCCCGGAACGTTTCCGGGGTGGAGAGGGTGAGGGCATCGAGGACGAGAAGCTCACCTACCTGCCGCTGTGCCATGTTGCAGAGCGCCTCTTCTCCGCGTGGTCCCTCGCCTACAACGGGCCGATTCTCAACTTTGCCGAGTCGATCGAGACCGTGCAGGCGAACCTGAGAGAGGTGCAGCCGACGATCTTTTTCGCCGTCCCCCGGATCTGGGAACGGATCCACGCAGGAATCCACATCAAGCTCCAGGACGGGACCCCGTTCAAGAGGCTCATCTCGGCGTTCGGCCTCAAGCTCGCTGCTTACATCGGTCGGTCCCGCGTCGAGAACAATGGTAATTTCACCTTCGGCTCCAAGCTCGCTTACTGGGTCGGGTACCCGATCTTCTTCCGCTCCCTCCGCGAGCGGATCGGTCTCCGCAACTGCAGGTACGCATCGTGCGGGGCTGCAGCGATCGCACCCGAAGTCCTCGAATTTTTCATGGGACTCGGCATCCCTGTGTACGAGCTCTACGGAATGACGGAGAACACGGCCGTTGCTACGACGAACTTCGACGGCAGAGTAAAGCTCGGCACTGTTGGCGAGCCTTACGAAGGTATCGGCCTCAGGATCGATGAGGAGACAGGGGAGATTCAGACGAAGCACGCAGCGAACTTCGCTGGCTACTGGAACGACCCTGAAGCGACCGCGCAGACCTTCACCGACGATGGCTGGCTGAAGACGGGAGACGTCGGCGTGTGGGTCGACGGCACCCACGTCAAGATCGTCGACCGGATCAAGGACATCATCATCACCTCAGGTGGCAAGAACATCTCACCGTCTGAGATCGAGAATTCCCTGAAGGCCTCGCCGTACGTCAAAGAGGTGATGGTGATCGGAGACGGCAGGAAGTACCTCACGGCGATGATCGGGATCGAGTACGACGTCGTGGGTGACTGGGCGCAGCGTCGGAAGATCCCCTACACGACCTACCGCGACCTCGGGGAGAAACCTGAGGTCGTTCAGCTCATCCAGGGGGTGGTGAACGCCACGAACGAGAAGTTCGCCCGGGTTGAGCAGATCAAGAAGTTCACCATGATCCCGAAAGAGCTAGACCATGAGGACGGCGAGCTGACCGCGACCCAGAAAGTGAAGCGGAGCGCGATGACAGCCATGTTCAGCGACCTCGTAGAGTCGATGTACTCGTGATAGGTCTGGTAGTGATCGCTCAGGCGGTGGGGCAGGCTCCTGTGGAGAGGTTCGTGAACGCGCTCGGATCCGGCCTCGCGCTCGGAGCGATCTACGCACTGCTTGCGCTCGGATTCGTGATCATCTTCAAGGCGACACAGGTCGTCAATTTCGCACACGGCGGTATCGCAGCCCTCGGTGCGTACCTGGTCTCCTACTTCGCCACGGTTTCCAACATCCCGGGCAGGTGGATGGGCGACATCTCTGTGACCTTGCAGTGGACGCTCTCGGCGTTGGTGGCGCTTGGCGTCATGGCACTCATCGGCATAGTCATCGAACGGATCACGATTCGGCCGATGATCGGTGAACCGCTGTTTGCCGTTGCGATGATCACCCTCGGTCTCGACCTGATCATCCGCACCACGACGAACGATTTCATGAACAACACCACCCAGGGACTCGGCGACCCCTGGGGCGTCAAAGTTATCGAAATCGGCGTCCTCCGGATCGCACAGACCCAGGTCGTCACGATCGTCGTCCTGCTCGTTACAAGCTTAGTGTTGGCGTGGTTCTTCAAGACTCGAACGGGTCTCGCGCTTCGTGCAACGGCGTTCGACCAGGAAGTCGCGATGGCGCAAGGGATCTCCGTCGGAAAGGTCTTCGCTATCGCGTGGGCTATCGGCGCGGGCCTCGCCGCACTTGGAGGGATCTTCTCCTCAGTGGCTCCGCGTGGGGCGGGTGTGGACCCGTTCACCGCGCTCATCGCGTTCAGAGCTTTCCCCGCCATAATCATCGGCGGCCTTGACTCGATCAAGGGCGCCGTCATCGGTGGACTACTCGTTGGCGTAGCCGAGGTGGTCGCAGGCACCTATCTCGGTGGCGTCGCATGGCTCGGCATCGGATTCGGAGGCATCGTACCCTGGCTCCTCATGATGATCGTGCTCCTCGTGCGGCCGTATGGTCTGTTCGGTACACCGGAGATACGACGAGTATGAGGGGTCGACCGAATCTTCATACGAGGTACGAGTCCGAGATGGGGCTCTTCCCAACGACGACGAAGAAGGTCTCGATCGCTCTCCTTGGTGTGATGGCGCTCCTGTTGCCGTTCTCAGCCCTGCCACTGTTCGGGTTCCTCGGCGACGCTGGCTGGATGGTGATGATCAACAGGGCGTTGATATACGCCATTGCCGCGCTGGGTCTGAACCTGCTGGTGGGCGTCGCCGGTCAGATATCCCTCGGGCACGCCTTCTTCATGGCTGTCGGCGCGTACACGGCCGTGGTACTCGGCGGCGAGGCGGGCAGGACCGTCTGGGGCTTAGGCCTTCCTATCTGGATCTGGCTCCCTGCCGCCGGGGTCGTTGCTGCGCTTGTGGGAATCCTTATCGCGCCTACGGCCGTGCGGGTGCGCGGCCTCTATCTCGCGTTCGTGACTCTCGGGCTTGTCTTCATCGGCCTGTTTCTGTGGCGCAACCTCGGCAAGGTCGCTGGTGGACCTACCACCGGCCGTCCCTGGCCGAAGCTCGAGTTCGCCTTGTGGAGGGGCATGGATCCGATCGTCTCGTTCGCGACCGATGGGCCGTTGTGGTGGTGGCTGACGCCGATCAACTGGCTCCCTTGGGTTCACATCGAGGAGATGTCCAGGCATGCAAAGACCTACTTCTTCGTCCTCGTCTTCGTCATCGTGTTCGCTCTGATCGCGAAGAACGTCATGCGGACCAGAGTCGGTCGGTCGTGGGCTGCCATTCGAGACAGGGACATAGCAGCCGAAGTGATGGGTGTCGCCGAGGCGAAGGGCAAGACGCAAGCGTTCGCGATCTCTTCGTTCTACGCAGGTGTCGCCGGCGCGATCCTGGCATCGGTGGTGGGCAGGATGATCCCCGAATCCTGGAACCTCTTTCTCTCCATCGAGTTCGTCGTGATCATCCTCATCGGCGGCGCAGGAACAATCGCGGGCGTCTTCATGGGGACGTTCTTCGTTGTGCTTACCCCTCGGCTTGTTGAGGACGCGACACACTGGCTCGCGACACAGGTATCCGAGGATGGGTCGTTCGCGTGGCTCGGGAACCTCTTCATCCGCAGCAGTCCGGACGACTTCATCGGCATCGTGTCGCTCGAGGCTGCTGGACCGGGACTCAGCATCTATCAGCTCAACGTCGTACTCTTCGGTGTGCTCATCATCGTGTTCCTGATCGTGGAGCCACTCGGCATCTACGGTATCTGGATCAAGGTGAGGAACTACTGGAAGGGCTGGCCATTCACGTACTGATCGGCCTACGAGGGATCGGCAACGATCCTGGAAAAATGGAAAAATATATGGAGGAGAAACCAAATGAGAAAGCGATATAGCTGGCTCCTGCTGGTCGTCGCCATGGCGCTCGTCGCTGCTGCCTGTGGCAACGGCGCCGAGGAGACCACGACCACGGCTGGCGACACTGCCGCAACCACAACGACCGCTGGCGCCGATGCGACCACGACGACCGTCGTTCACACGGATGATGATGATGATCACGCGGATGACATGGTCGACGAGCTCGTCACAGGAGAAGGCGTCGATGCCGAAGCCAAAGTCATCAACATCGGAATGCTCGCAGACCTCACCGGTCTGTTCGCACCGTTGGTGATCGACATCACTGATGCGCAATCGGTCTACTGGGACATCCTCAACGCCGCAGGCGGCATCGACGGGTGGACGGTGAACCTCATCATTGAGGACACGAATTACAACGTCGAGCAGCACATCGAGAAGTACGAGAAGATCCGTAGCCAGGTTGTCGCGATCAGCCAGTCGACAGGTTCGCCGACCAACGTCGCAGCCCTGGATCTGTACAAGGAAGACTCGATGCTCGTGATGCCGCTGAGCTGGTACTCGGGTTGGGCAATCCCCGAATTTGACGACGGCCTGATGCTCGAGCAGAACTCCAACTACTGCATCGAGGCGATGAACCTCCTTGACTTCATCGACGAGATGGGTGGCAAGACGATCGCGATTGCGACCTTCCCCGGCGACTACGGCCACGATGCTGCTGCCGGCGTGAGGATCGGGATTGAGTACTACGGCATGGAACTCGTGTACGACGGTGAAGGCGCGGTGATCCCCGGACAGGATCAGACTCCTGTCATTCAGGGCATCGTCGCATCGGGTGCCGACTGGACGATCCTGACGACGAACCCGTCGATCGGCGCGGAGATCCTCGCCGGTGCGGTCCAGGCCGGCTACCAGGGCTTGTTCACCGGATCGGTTCCCACGTACAACTTCGGGTTGCTCGATTCGGCGGCCGGTCCGTTGTACTCCGCCGTGTTCTACCAGGCTGCATACAGCGTCGGCTGGGGTGTGGACACACCCGGAAACAACGAGATGAGAGAGGCGATGGCTGAGGCCTTCCCTGGTCGTCGCCCGTCTGACGCCTTCGGCATCGGCTGGAACCAGGCCATAACGATGCACGAAGTGCTCGCTGCGGCGATCGCTAACGGCAACCTGACCCGCGAGGGCGTCGTGGAAGCCGCCAACAACCTGACCGACATCGACTTCGGCGGATCGGCTCCGGTCCAGTCCTACGCAGGTACGCCGAACGATTACGTTCAGCGCGCGCTCGCGATCATGAAGCCGGATCTTGCGTTGTACACCGCGGCTGGCGGTGCAGCTCAGACGCTGTCACAGGCAGACGGCACGACCGGTTCGGTCATAGTGAAGGACTTCTTCGTCGGTGCAGCCGCCGCAGAGTTTGACTTCACGGAGGCCTGCTACGAGCTATAAGAGAACGAGACCTGGCGGGGGGTGCGGTTCGCCGCACCCCCCGCACCCGAAACGTATGTGAGAGGCCCCATCCACACATGCTCCAAGTAGCAAACCTCGAAGTTGTTTACCGCGACGTAATTCTTGTGCTTCGCGGGCTCTCGCTTGAGGTGCGCGAGGGCCAGATCGTCGCCCTACTCGGTGCGAACGGAGCAGGTAAGACGACCGTGTTGCGCGCGGTCACGGGCCTGCTCGACATCCACGAAGGGGAGGTCACCAAGGGCAGCGTGACGTACAACGGTGAAGAGATCCATCACAAGGATGCGTCACAGATAGTGAAGGGCGGCATTGCTCAGGTGATGGAGGGCCGGCGCGTATTCGCCGAGATGACGGTCGATGAAAACCTGCGTACCGGGGCGATAAGCAACAAGGACTCGGCGAACGTGAAGGAGGCGTACGCTCGCGTGATGGAGTTGTTCCCCCTTCTTTCAACGAGAAGAAAAGACACGGCAGGATATCTCTCGGGAGGTGAGCAGCAGATGCTCGCCATCGGCCGCGCAATGATGGCCAATCCTTCGCTACTCATTTTCGATGAGCCCTCGCTCGGCCTCGCACCCATGCTCGTCGCGCAGATACGGGACACCATTGTAGAAATCAACGAGTCCGGCACGAGCGTGCTGCTGATCGAGCAGAACGCCAAGATGGCACTCTCGATCGCCGATTACGGCTACATCATGGAGACGGGCAAGGTCGTCATGAACGGGGACGCCGAGACGCTCCTCGCGGACGATGATGTGCAGGAGTTCTACCTCGGTCTTCACTCCGAAGGCGGGGGGCGAAAGTCGTTCCGCGACGTCAAGCATTACAAGCGGAGAAAGCGGTGGTTGTCGTGAGTGTGCCGCTCGTCGAATTCGAAGATGTAAGCCTGTCATTCAAGGGCGTCCGAGCGCTCTCGAAGGTCAGCTTCAGCGTGGGTGACGACGAGCTCTTCGCCGTGATCGGACCGAACGGCGCGGGGAAGACCTCGGCGTTCAACTGCCTCAACGGCGTTTACAGGCCACAGGAGGGGGATATCCGCTGGAGGGGGGACTCGATCCTCGGTATGCGTCCTGACAGGGTCGCCGCACTTGGCATCGCCCGAACCTTTCAGAACATCGAGCTCTTCGCCCACATGACGGTACTTGAGAACATCACGCTCGGACGTCACATCCGCACGGAAGTGGGCTGGTTCGCGGGTGGATTGTGGCTTGGGAAGGCGAAGCGTGAGGAGATGGCCAACCGCGAGAAGGTCGAAGATATCATCGACCTCCTCGAGATCGAAGCCTGGCGGGTCTACCCCGTCGGGATGTTGCCCTACGGCATCCAGAAACGGGTCGAGCTTGGACGCGCGCTCGCTATGGAACCTGAGCTCCTTCTTCTCGATGAGCCGGTCGCAGGAATGAACCTCGAGGAGACCGAGGACATGGCGCGGTTCATCCTCGACATCAGAGAGGAGCTGGGCATCTCAATGATCCTCGTCGAGCATGACATGGGCCTCGTCATGGACATCGCGGATCGTGTGATGGTGCTCGACTTCGGTGAAGTCATCGCGACCGGCCCGCCAGATGCGATCCAGAGCGATCCAAACGTCATCAAGGCGTATCTCGGCGAAGAACTGGACGTGTGACGACCCACGGCAGCCGTCACGTGCGCCTTGACAGGCTCCAAGTCATAAACTCACTGACGTGAAACGCCTCTCTGTCCACCGGCTCGCCGTGGTTGCCGTCTGGTCCACTCTGTTCCTTGTAGCGTTCGGCGGCTACACCCGAGGCAGCGGCAGCGGATACGGATGCAAAGACCGGTGGCCGCTCTGTGAGGGGGGTCTTCTCGGTGGGTACCTCCCGCGGCTCGAAGCAGAGATGGTTATCGAGTGGACCCATCGCTGGATCGCCCTCCTTGTCGGCATCCTCGCACTCGCTCTCGTGGTCGCCGCTATCAGGGCTCGAATGGATCGTCTCCGCGTGGTCGCCCCCGCGATTGCCGCTGTTGTGGTGATCGGTTTCCAAGCTTGGCTCGGCAGAATGGTCGTCAAGGGCCATCTCGACAGGGATCTCGTCTCGATCCACATGTTCGTCTCGATGGTGGTCGTCGCCTTGTTCGTGATCGTTGCCGTCACGAGCCGTGACGTGCCCGAGAAGCCTGCTCTTCTCGATCGTGCGTGGACCGGGAAGATCGCCATAGGAGCACTCTTCGTGCTCGGCGTCTCCGTGCTGGGATCAATCGTTCACAACATGTACTTCCCTGGGTGGCCTCTGGTCGATGGGCACCTGGTCCCCGACCTCACGTCAACCCATCCGCTCACGATTCATTGGTACCACCGGGTCGTTGCCGGATCGGTCTTCGTCTACCTGGTCTGGCTGGCCTGGCAGGCGGCGCGAGCGGAACGGCCTCTCAGCGAGCGCCGTCACGTGAACGCGGCACTGATCCTCTACATGATCAATATGGCGCTCGGTCTGCTCCACGTTCTCACGCGGGTTGAATCGAGCTGGGTCGTTGCGTCTCATCTCCTGATTGCGAGCATGGCGTGGGCCGCTCTCGTTGCTGCAGCCTCTCTCTCGTTTCACGATCCGCGTCACGAATCCGGCCGTGATGTCGCGCAAGCTCACTCTCCCAGGACGGGGAGCGGTATCAGTCGGGACTCTGGATGAACACGGTTCCCGTGAACAACGCGATGACTCTCCCGTCGCCGCGTACGACATCTACCCGGTAGGTCGCCAGCGCACGGCTCCGTGTCATCTCAACCGCTCTTGCGATGAGTGAATCACCGAGGCGTGACGCCGCCGTGAGAGCAAGATGCATGTCGATTGCTACCGCAGCATCTCCGTGCGCGTTCGATGCCAGTGAGAAGGCGCAGTCCGCGAGGGAGAACACCACTCCGCCATGTGTGGTGCCATGGAAGTTGAGGTGGTTGCTCGCAACAGTCATGGACACAACGACATCGTCTCGGGACACGCCGTCGAGGTGAAAGCCCTGCGCCGCGGCGTACGAATCGGCCTCGAACGCCCTCTGGATGGCCGTCAGTCGCCGGTCACTCTCCATGAGCTGTCAACCGGCTGGCCGAGTTGCGTTCGGTCAGCTTCCACGCGGTGGGCAGCGCTAGCCCCGCGCCTACGATCTTGATGAGGTCCCCGACGACGAAGGGGGCGAGCCCGGCGGCGAGCGCAGCGGCGAGTGTATCGATGCTCGGGACCGAGAGCATGAGCCAGGGCACTCCGAAGAGGTAGATGATCGCGTTCCCTGCGAGGAACGCGGGGATAGCCGTCCGCACGGAGCGGTCTCCGCCTCGTTCGGCGAGAGTGCCGACAACCCATGCTGCGACGATGAATCCAAGGAGATATCCGAACGTTGCACCTGTCGCCACTGCCCATCCGCCGCTGGTTTGTGCGAAGACAGGTAGGCCGATAGCTCCCATGAGCCAGTAGATCAACTGGCTGCCTGCCCCTGAGCGAGAGCCGAGGACCGCGCCCGACAGCAGCACGGCGAAGGTCTGGGCCGTGATCGGGACCGGTGTTCCCGGAAGGTAGAACCTGATCTGGGCAGCGAGTGCCGTGAAGAGGGCGAACCCGATCATCAGGGCAATCGTGGAGACGGCTGTGCGTGGAACGAGCACGCTGGCGATGGTTCGTGAGGGGTAGGTGGTGTGCATTCGTGCCTCCGGCCAGATTAGATGATTTATGCCGCGTTGGATGGATTCCGCTGCAGTGAGCGACAGTTTGTGCCGATCTCTACGACAATGAGACTTTCGGAACTGGTTTGGCGTTTCGCAGTCGTCGTGACTCTTGTCCTCGCGACAGGAATCCCGGCGTCCGCTGCGGCGCCGGGGGACGAACTCATCGCGAATGCGGCCAGGCAGCCGGTCTTCCATCGCACTCAGGCGTTCGGCACTGTCATAGGTACGCTGCGAATCCCCGCCATCGGGCTAGAAGAGACCATCCGCTCAGGAGTCGCGATGTCGGTGATCGACCGCGGTGTAGCCCACTGGTCAGGTACTGCCCAGCCAGGAGAACTAGGGAATCTCGTCCTTGCCGGGCATCGGTCGACGAAGACCATGCCCTTCCAGGACCTCGACCGGCTTGACAACGGTGACCTGATTTACGTCACCGATGGTTCGGGCTTCGAGGTGATGTATCGCGTTACGAGCACCTTCATCGTCGATCCTCAGGCGTTGTGGATCACCTACGACGGTCCGACACCGACCCTGACGATGTTCGCCTGCCATCCCAAAGGGTCTGAGCGGTTTCGTATCGTGGTGACTGCCGATCTCCTCGCCGGCAGACACATCGCGTAGCGCCATCTGTCCGGTTGTCGTATCTGCAATCTGATCGAGGGGGGTAACCTCGCCGGCATGGAACAAGATCTCCAGGTGGACAGCGGCGACCGAACGCTTCCTGACGTCCCTGACGCAGTGCAGCCGCCGAAGCAGTACCCGAAGTGGCCGTGGGCCCTCGCTGCGTTCCTGATGGCGATCGGCATAGGGGTCGCCGTTGCATGGCCGATCAACGTTCCGTACTACACGCTGAGCCCTGGACCCGTCTACGACACATCTGACTTCATCGAGATCGAGGGGGGAGTTCCCAGCAGCCAGGGTGAGCTCTTCTTCCTCACGGTCTCTCTCAAAGAAGCCAACCTCTTCGAATATGCCGTCGGGAGATTCGACAAGCGGGTCACGGTGAGCGCGCGGGAGGTCGTCCGGCCGAGAGGTGTATCTCAGGAACAGCTCCGCCGTGAGAGCCTTGCAGCCATGGACCAGTCCAAGATGAACGCGATATTCGTCGCCCTCACCCGACTCGGGTACGACGTGACCCTCATAGGCACGGGGGCTCTCGTCATCGACACTGTTCCTGACTCTGCCGCAGACGGGGTACTCGAGCCGAACGACATCATCCTGGAGATGAACGGAGAGACGATTGCGTTCCGCGATGACGTCATCAAGCTCCTCGAGCCGCTCAACATCGGAGACGACGTGTCATTCTCGGTGAGACGCATCATCGAGGACTCGGACCTTCCGGAGAGTCTCCATATCGAGATCGTGCTCGGACCCCACGTCGATGACGCGACGAGACCGATGGTCGGGATCCTTCTCGACAACAACACGCCGATCGTGGAGTTCCCCGTCAAGGTTCTCATTTCCTCGCAGAACATCGGAGGCCCGTCTGCGGGGCTGATGTTCGCTCTCCAGATCATGGACCAACTCACGGACGAAGAGCTCACCCACGGGCATCGTATCGCGGGTACCGGCACAATCTCTCGCGATGGCGTCGTCGGGCCGATCGGGGGAATCAGGCAGAAGATTTTCGGCGCGATAGACGCCGGTGCTCGGGCCGTCCTTGTCCCTGCCGGAAATTATGACGACGCCGTGATGGCTGCCGACGGCGACATCGAAATCGTGAGGGTCGAGACGATTGAAGATGCCCTCGCCTTCCTGAACTCCCTGTAACAATCCGCGCACACGGGCGCTCGCACCGTTACGCTGCCGCGTATGGCCGACAATGTGACACCGAGCCAGGTTCGGGCGCGCCGGTTCGGTGCAGCGCGTCGAGGCTACGACCGCGCAGAAGTTGAGCAGTACCTCGCATCGGTTGCCGACGAGATCGAGCGGTTGCGCTCCAAGCTTGAGAGCCGCCCAGGTAAGTTACTTGCTGTCGGACTCGACGATCCTGAGGCGCTCGCACTCGAGCTCGACATCATCGGGGGTGAGGTCGCGACGATCCTTGAGGCTGCGAGAGCGGCAGCAGACGGTATGCGCACCCGTGCAGCGAGCGATGTAGAGCATTGGCGAGCAACGACAGAGACCGAGGTGAGCGAACTCGTGAGAGACGCTTCTGAACAGTCTCACTCGATGCGGGCATCTGCGTGGAACGAAGGTTCCTCGATGCTCTCGGCATCGGTCGCGGAAGCGAACCAGCATCTCGACTCTGCGAAGGAGGACGCGCTCTTCATCAGAGCCGAGGCTGAGCGCCAAGCGCTCCGGCTCACTGGAGACGCCAAACGCGACCGCGAGGAGTCCCTTCGAGCCGCCCGCATCGAAGCTGAGCAGATTCTGGAGACGTCCAAAGCTGAGAGCGCCGGCATTCTTGACGCAGCGAGCCGACAGGCTGAACAAGCTCAGGAGCGCGCACGGGCACTGGAGGATCGTCGGTCTGAACTGCTCGCGGAGTTGGAATCGACGAGAGAATCCATCGGGCAACTTGAGACGGAGATCGAGTCGAAACGTCAGGAACTTGAGACCCCGGTCGCGGTCTCCGAACATGACCTTGGCGGGCTCTCTCATCAAGTTGTCGACGGCGGCTCGGTCCGCATCGTGACACCGTCGAAGACTGTTCCGCTGGAGCCCGTCGATGCCGAAGAGTTTGTCGCCGAGGTGAAGGCCCTGAGATCGAGCACCACCGTTGTTCGAGCGGCGGAACCCGTGGTTGTCACAACCGAGACGATAGCCGTGATCGCTCCGCCGCCTAGCCCGGAGCCGGCCGTTGCGCCGCCGGTGTCTGAGCCGCCGCGCCTCGTGGAGGCGAGGGAGGCTCCGGCGGAGTCTTCACCCAGCGACGGCGGCGACGAGATAGGTTCCTTGTTCGCTGAGCTGAGAGCCGCTACCGAGACGGTGAAGAACGAAGGTCAGCATGGGTCGACGGGGACCTCGCTGAGCGAGAAGGAGGAGACGTCGACCGAGGACGATCCCGCCCAGGGCGACCAGGCAGATGACGAGGGCTCTGCATCGCTCATCCCTCTCCAGAATGCAGCCTTGAAGGTCATCAAGCGTACGCTCGTAGACCTACAGAGCGACGCCCTTGAGAATCTCCGCATCGATGATGCGTGGGAGCCGGCCAAGTTGTTCACCAACCGGTTCAAGGCTCCGTACGCCGAACTTGCATCAGGGATCACCGGGTCGAAGAACGATCAAGGGGCTGCGGCGTCGTTCAGCTCCGATCTCCACGCGGCGATCTCCTCAGCTGTCGGCAGGGCGAGGGAGTCCGGAGCGGGAGAGCGACAGATCGCATCGGACGTGTCCCGAGTATTCCGGATGTGGCGAGCCGACGAGGCTGAGCGTCGGGTTATCGACACGGCTCAAAAGCTCTCGGCAGGCGGCTGACGCCGGCTCACGGTGGGATCGGCCTCCGGGGCCATGATCCCGACAATCCGCCATCTGCCGTAGACTGGCGTCCGTGATTAACAGAGAACCCATCCCCTACCGGCGGTCGTCTCGTCTGCGCCGGGTCGCCACGATCGCCGTATCCGGAGCATTCATCCTGGTGCTGATGGGCCGATGGTTTGCCACACTCTGGACGGATTACATGTGGTACGAGTCGCTCGGGGGCGAGCAGATCTGGTTCACCCTCACCTTCACGAAGGTGTGGCTGATCGCCGGGGCGTCGATCATCGTCTTCCTCTTTTTCTGGATCAACCTGTTCGTCGTCGATCGAATCTCGCCGCGCGCAACGGTCTTCGGAGATACTCCCGATGAGGAGTTGCTCGAGCGTTACAACGAGTGGATCGAGCCACGCGTCGGCCTCGTCCGATTCGCCTTCTCAGGGTTCTTCGCTCTCCTGATCGGCCTTGGCGCCGCAGCGTGGTGGCAGAACTGGCTGCGGTGGCGCAACGGTGTTGCCTTCGACCTTGTGGATCCCATATTCAAGAACGACATCTCTCTCTACGTGTTCGGACTCCCGCTGTACCGCGACGTCTACGGGTGGCTCTTCCAGCTGCTCTTCATCGCGACACTGGTCGTAGTCGCAGCGCACTATCTCAACGGCGGCATCAAGATCGGGACGCCCGGCCAGCACACTTCGGGTGGGGTGAAGGCGCACATCTCGATCCTCGTCGCAATGATCGCTGCCCTCAAGGCCGTCGGCTACATGCTCGACAAGTGGGAGCTTCTGTACTCGAGCCGAGGTGCGGTGCTCGGAGCTTCGTTCACCGACGTGAACGCTCAGGTGCCTGCGCTCAATCTCCTGATATTTATCTCGATCGTCTCCGTGGTCATCCTCCTCGTCAATGTCTGGTTCCGCGGATGGACGCTACCAGCAGTAGCGCTCGGCATCTGGCTGGTCACATCGATCGGTGTCGGGGGGATCTATCCGGCGCTTGTGCAGCGCTTCTCCGTCGAGCCGGACGAGCTGAACAAGGAGCTGCCGTATGTGCAGCACAATCTTGACTTCACCCGCTTCGCTTACGGCCTCGACGAGGTCGACGTGCGACCGTTCAACGCCACGACGGATCTGACCGCCGAGGACATTGAGGAGAACCGGCCGACGATCGACAACATAAGGCTCTGGGATCCGGGGGTGCTCGCGCTGACCTATCCAGAACTCCAGAACATCAAGACGTATTACGACTTTGCAGACGTCGACGTCGACCGTTACGTGATCAACGGAGAACTTACCCAGGTGATGATCTCTGCGCGGGGACTCGACGAGCCCAACATCCCGGGTGAGGGATGGGTGAATGAGCGGTTGATTTACACCCACGGCCTCGGCGTGGTGCTGAGTCCTGCGAGACAGGTCGCCTCTGACGGGCTGCCAGCCTTCCTCCTTTCGGACATCCCTCCGGTGAATGTGTCGGGCGATCCGTCTCTCGACGTGCTGCAGCCGCGCATCTATTTCTCCGACCAATCTGAGAGCGACTTCCTCATCGCAGGCTCGAAGGAGGGTGAAGTAGACATCCCCCAGGACGGTCGTTCCGGAAGTTCCACGTCAACGATGCACTAT
Source organism: Actinomycetota bacterium (assembly GCA_030123765.1). GTDB lineage: Bacteria > Actinomycetota > Acidimicrobiia > Spongiisociales > UBA5794 > B3-G11. Next base: position 27,907 of record JASJXX010000015.1, read on the forward strand.
GCAGGCGAGGGCGGTGTTGCACTTGGTGGTTGGTTCCAGCGCGCAGCGTGGGCGCTGCGGTTGGGTGATCTCAACACTTTGATCTCAGGCCAGGTTGATGCGGAGAGCCGCATCATGATCGCCCGCAACATCCGTCACCGCGTCGAGCGGATGGCGCCCTTCCTCCACGTGGACGCTGACCCGTACATGGTCGTGGTTGACGGGCGGCTCGTGTGGATCATGGATCTGTACACCGTCTCGGACCGGATGCCGTACTCCGAATCTGCGAACACGGCACGGTTGAACAGGGACTCAGGTCTGCCGCATAGCTTCAACTACATTCGGAACTCGGTCAAGGCTGTCATCGACGCGTACGACGGAACGATCGACCTGTACGTCTTTGATCCAGAAGATCCGCTCATCAGGACCAACCAGCGGATTTTCCCCGGGCTGTTCAAGTCGCTTGATGAATTCCCTGAGGATCTTGTCGGGCACATTCGTTACCCCGAGGACTTCTTCCGCATCCAGACCGATATCTACACGCTGTATCACATGACGAATCCCATCGACCTGTTCCAGCTCAACACTCCGTGGCAGATTGCACGAGATCCGTCGACGAGCCCCAAGCCGCGTCTTCGCGGGACGTTCAGCACGGCGCCGATGCTCCCTTACTACCTCTTGATGGAGCTCCCTGGTGAGGAGGGGTTGTCGTTCCTGCTCATGCAGCCCTTCACGCCTGAGGATCGGCCGAACATGTCCGCGTTCGTTGTTGCCAAGAGCGGTCCCCTCGAGGAGTACGGCGACCTGATCTCCTTCACGATGCCTGAGGATCAGCAGATCAACGGGCCGGGCCAGGTCGGCGACTTCATCGAGCAGGATCCGACGGTCTCTGCCGAGTTCACGCTGCTGGGCCAGGAGGGGTCGATTGTCATCAGGGGCAACCTTCTCGTCGTGCCGGTCAACAATTCTCTGCTCTATGTCCAGCCGATCTATCTCACCGCGGAGAATGGCGGCATCCCGCAGTTCAAGCGAGTCATTGCGTCATTCGACAGTCAGATCGAGATAGCAGACAGCCTTGACGAGGTGCTTGTTCAACTGTTCGGGGAGAGCACCATACGTCCAGAAGAACCGGGCAGCGGCGCTGCGCCCGACCCGGGTGACGGTTCGGTGGCGCCTCCGAGTGGCACCATCCAGGGCCAGGTCGAGGCTCTGCTCGCCCGAGCGCAGGACGCGTTCCGGCAGGCTGACGAAGCGCTCCGCCGGGGTGACCTCGCGGAGTTCCAGTCACGGATCGATGAGGCCCGTGGATACATTGAGGACGCGACTCGCATCATCGCCGACGGTGCCGCTGCCGCAGCAGACAACTCAGCATGATGTAGCGCGTGTCGCGTGCTACGTGGTTTACTGGTGCATCTCTCGAAGATCTCTCGAAGGTGGCAGTCATGTGGCTCAACTCCGCTCCCGGCGATACTCCCCTCCTCCGGCGCGGTGAGGTGGATGAAGTCGTACGCCTCGGCCGGTCAGAGAGGTAGCAGATGAGCTGGGGCGTGCACTCAGAGGTCGGGCGGTTGCGCACCGTGATGGTGCATCGGCCCGGTCTTGAACATCGCAGACTTACGCCGACGAACGCTGCCGAGCTCCTCTTCGACGACGTGATATGGGTTGACAAGGCAGAGGAGGAGCACGACGCGTTTGTCCAGGTGATGCGTGATCACGGTGTTGAGGTCCTCTACGCCCAGGAGCTCTTCTCCGAAGCACTCGCGGAAGATGGCGCTCAGCGCTGGGTTCTCCGCCACATGCTCAACGAACGCATGATCGGCGTCGCTGCGGCGGATCACGCGTCTGAGGTCATTGACGCGCTGACGAACGTCGAGATCGGTGAGTTCCTCGTGAGCGGGGTCGTGCCTCGCGAGCTGGGCATCGATGGTGTCCATCTCTACTACGAATCTGTTGACCCGGCTGCGCTGACCCTCGCGCCGCTCCCGAATTTCATTTTCCAGCGTGATCCTTCGTCCTGGATCTACGGCGGGGTAACGATCAACCCGATGGCGACGCCGGCTCGCCGCTACGAGTCGATGATCGCAGAGGTCATCTATCGCTTCCACCCGATGTTCAACGACGATGGGCCGGTCAACGTCTGGTTCGGAGACTCTTCCCAGGACTGGGGGAGGGCCCACATCGAGGGTGGGGACGTTGAGGTGCTCGGTAACGGGACCGTGATGGTCGGCTTGAGCGAACGAACGTCGCACCAAGCGGTCTCGATCCTTGCACGCAGCCTCTTCGAGGCAGGTGTCGTGGATACGGTGCTGACCGTTGCCCTGCCGAAGACGCGTTCTTTCATGCACCTCGACACCATCATCACGATGGTTGACCGCGACGCTGTGACAGCCTACGAAGCAGTGATCGACGATGCGCGCGTGTGGACGATCAGGCCAGGCGACACGCCGGGCGCCCTCATCGTGGAAGAGCAGTCGGACGGCCTCATCGAAGCCATGAGGAGAGCTCTCGGCCTGGAGGACCTCCGCGTCATCGGCACGGGAGGGGACGAACTTGCCGCCGCCAGGGAGCAGTGGGATGACGGAAACAACGTGCTCGCGCTCGCGCCCGGTGTCGTCGTGGCGTACGAGCGGAACACGTTCACGAATGAACGCCTGCGCAGTTCAGGGATAGATGTGATCGAGATTCAAGGATTCGAGCTCGGTAAAGGACGAGGAGGCGGTCACTGTCTGACCTGCCCCCTTTCTCGAGATGCGTGAAAGGGAGAGAGATGACCGTCGACCTTCAAGGTAGGAGTTTCGTAAAGGTGCTCGACTATGAGCCGGAGGAGCTGCGCCATCTGCTTGACAGGGCAGCGGCGCTCAAGGCCGAGAAGTACTCCGGGAGCGAGGTGCGACGTCTCGAAGGGAGGAACGTTGCATTGATCTTCGAGAAGACGTCGACGAGGACGCGCGCCGCGTTCGAGGTTGCGTCCTTTGACCAGGGCGCACACGTCACCTATCTCGATCCGAGTGGGAGCCAGATGGGTCACAAGGAGTCTGCCGCTGACACGGGTCGGGTACTGGGCCGGATGTACGACGCGATCCAATATCGCGGCAGTAAACAGACCATCGTCGAGGAGTTGGCAGCGTATGCAGGCGTACCGGTCTACAACGGGTTGACGAACGAGTGGCACCCGACCCAGATGCTCGCCGACTTTCTCACCATGGACGAGCACGTAGCCAAGCCGCTGCACGAGACTGCCTTCGCCTTTGTGGGAGACGGCCGGTTCAACATGGGGCGGTCGCTGCTCGTGATGGGGGCGCTCATGGGTTGTGACGTACGAATGGTTGGCCCCGCAGCGTATGCGCCACCGGGCGACGTAATCGCGATCGCCGAGGGCATCGCGGCCCAGACCGGCGCGAGGATCACCATCACCGATGATGCGATCGAAGGCGTCCGGGGCGCTGACTTCGTGCACACGGACGTGTGGGTCTCGATGGGGGAGGCGAAGGACGTGTGGCTCTCCCGGGTTGAGGATCTGGCCAGCTTCCAGGTGAACGCAGAGCTGATGGCAGCGACCGGAGAGACGGATGCGAAATTCATGCACTGTCTCCCTGCGTTCCATGACGCCAACACCACGGTAGGTCGAGAGATCATGGAGGTGACCGGCATGTCGGACGGTCTTGAGGTAACCCATGAGGTCTTCGAGTCGAGTGCGAGCATCGTGTTCGACCAGGCTGAGAACCGCATGCACACGATCAAGGCACTCATGGTTGAGACGCTCGCCTGATTGGTCTGTGGCGGTCCGGCATCGGGAAGCTGGCTACGATGTCGCAATTGTCACCGAACAGTGAGGCTGTTGTGCATCCCTTCAGTTTTCTTGCCTGCACGTACAACCTGTGGGGCACTTCGCGTTGGGAGGAGCGACGCGGACCGCTGAAGCGATTTCTCGAGCTGAACCGCCCGGACGTGTTGTGCGTCCAGGAACTGTCGCCAGATGCGAGCGCGCTGATCAACGACACCCTTCCGCGGATCCGGTGCGTCGAGGACCCGTTCCTCGGATGGTCCGAGGAGGGCAACGTGTTCTGGAACTCTGACCTCTTCGAGCTCGACGAGTACGGCGCTCACGACATCGGCCAGCTGGCGGAGAACCAGCGTCTCTTCTGGGTGCGCCTCGCTCTCGAGTCCGGGGGCACGATGGTGGTCGCAACCGCTCACTTCACATGGACAGGGAACATCCGCGAGATCACGGACCAGATCAACGTCCGGGTGCAGGAGGCCGAATCAGCCGCAGCCTACCTCGAGACGTTGGTGCGGCCCGACGAGCCGGTGCTGTTCATGGGCGACTTCAACGATTACATCCACCCGATCCGGATGCTGCGCATTGCAGGGTTCGACGACTCGTTCATGGCTCTGGGGCTTGAGCCTGTCATCACGTTTCCGGCGTTCCCGATCGCTCACCAGCCACCCGAGCTGCTCGACTGGATGATGCACCGCGGCCCGATCCGGCCGACGCTCACCAGTGTCGTTGACTTTTACGCACAGGAGTTCCCGCCCTCGGATCACAAGCCTGTGTTGACCACCTATGTGCTTGAGGAGCGGGGCTGACGATCAGGTATCGAGGTGCTGCGCGAGGGCGTCGGAGACGTGGCTGTCGATGTAGGTGTCGGTAATCTCGGTGTGATAGAGCAGCCGTCGGAGGTGAAGGGGCCGATCAGGCGGTCCGCGGGCGGGCTCACATCGGTATCGGCCGGGAGCGGACGCGCCGCTGCTCCTCGTCGCCAGCCTCCCGGAGGGACCGAGCGTCATGGCGCTCCAGGGAGTGGCAAGCACGCTTGAGGAGATCGAGGGCGTCGCCGGAGTGTCGCGGGCTGTCCCCAACCGTTCACAGCATCCCACTGCGGTGTTGTGGAAGGTGACCCCCGAGACGTCTCCACAGGATAATGCGACGGCTGATCTCGTTCGCGATCTGCGCGGCGACATCATCACAGGCCTCAACGCCGCTATGGGAACCGACATCAAGGTCACTGGCCCGGTGGCGGCGAACGTCGACTTCTCCGACTATCTCGCAGAGCGAATCTTCTACTTCTTCGGGGCGGTTCTCCTCATCTCGTTCCTCTTCGTGATCGTGGTGTTCCGCTCCGTGCTCGCGCCAATCAAGGCGGTCGTAGTGGACCTGCTCGCCATCGGGGCCTCGTGCGGTGTCGTCGTCGCCGTGTTCCAGTGGGGGTGAGGTGCCGACCTGCTCGGTGTCACCGCCGGACCGATCGAACCGTTCATCCCGATGATGCTCTTCGCCATCGTCTTCGGACTCTCGATGGATTACGCGGTCTTCCCACTGACGGGAGTCCGTGAGGGGTACGACAGGGACGGTGAGAGTAGCGCTGCAGTGAACAACGGTTTGGCTGCGACCGCCCGGATCATCACCGCCGCTGGGCTGATCATGGTCTCTGCCTCTGGCAGCTTCCTCCTCGAGGACCTGAGGACAGTCAAGATCCTCGGCCTCGCCGTGGTGATCGCCATCGATGTGACGGTGATATGGATGCTGCTCATACCCGCAGCGATGGAACTGTTCGGTGACAGGGTCTGGTGGATCCCACGCTGGCTCGACCGCATGCTCCCGAACCTGGTCGTTGAGCCCGAGCGCTCCGTGTCGAAGGAGAGTGGCCCGGATCACATCGAGCTAAGTACCTGAGGGATGGGTGTCCGATCTCGGCGAGGTTGGGCACCCATCGTCACACATCAGGGTGTATCACGAGGTCGTGACTTGACGGCGAATCTCAACACGTTAAACGGCGCGGGTCCGTGGCGATGACTGCTGGTAGGTGCGAGAACGTTAGATTTGTGCATCACAGCCACCTTCAACCTCCCAAAGGAGATCCTCAATGGCAGAGCTACAAGTACTCCCTGTCGCCCGAGGCGACGGTATCGGTCCGGAGATCATGGATGCGTCTCTCCACATCATCATGGAGGCCGGCGCTGCCTTGGATCTCAAGTACATCGAGATCGGCGAGAGAGGTTATCTCTCGGGTAACACATCAGGAATCTCCGACGAGACCTGGGACGTCATCCGAGAGAACAAAACGTTCTACAAGGCGCCGATCACCACTCCGCAGGGCGGGGGATTCAAGAGCCTGAACGTCACCGTGCGCAAGTCGCTCAGTCTGTACGCGAATGTCCGGCCCGCTGTCGGTTATCACCCGTTCATCCCGATCAAGCACCCGGGTATGGACGTCGTCGTCATCCGCGAGAACGAGGAGGACCTTTACGGCGGGATCGAGCATCAGCAGACGCCTGAGGTGGTTCAATGCCTCAAGCTGATCTCCAGGCCAGGCTGCGAGAGAATCGTTCGCTACGCGTTCGAATACGCCCGTGCCTATGACCGCAAGAAGGTCACGTGTATGACCAAAGACAACATCATGAAGCTCACGGATGGATTGTTCCGCAAGGTGTTCGAGGAGATTGCTCCGGAGTACCCCGAGATCGAGAGTGAGCACTGGATCATCGATATCGGCACTGCGAAACTTGCCGACACGCCGACCGCCTTTGACGTCGTTGTCACGCTGAACCTATACGGGGACATCATCTCGGACATGCTGGGTCAGCTCTCGGGATCGGTGGGACTTGCTCCCGGAGCAAACATCGGTGATGACTACGCCATGTTCGAGGCGATCCACGGCTCGGCCCCTCGACACGCAGGCAAGGGGATCGTGAACCCGTCGGGCCTGCTGCTTGCCGGTGTGATGATGCTCGTCCACCTCGGCCAGCAATCGGTTGCCGAGCGCATCCACAATGCATGGCTGAGAACTATTGAAGACCGCGTCTGGACCTACGACCTGGTTCGAAAGGCTAAGGGCGAAGGGGTGACCGAGTTCACCGAGGTCGGGACCAAGGGCTTTGCTGAGGCTGTCGTCGCCCGCTTGGGGCAGATGCCGGAGCATCTAAAAGCCGTGAGTTACAGCGAATCCATGGGTGGCATGCCGCGTCCGAAGCTGAGTAACGTCCGTGACGCGAAGATGGAGCTTGACGGGGTGGATGTCTTCATCGGCGAGGGGAAGCTCTCCGCCGACGAGCTCGGTGAGAAGCTCACGAACGTAGCGAAGCCCGAGTTCCGTCTCGTGATGATCACGAACCGTGGCCAGAAAGTCTATCCCGGAGGTTTCCCCGAGACCTTCTGTACCGACCACTGGCGTTCCCGTTTCCAAGTGCCACTCGGCGCCGCCACACCCACACATGAGGACATCCGGAAGCTCCTTGAGCGAATCGAAGTTGCCGGCCTCGAGTGGATCAAGATCGAGAACCTCTATCTGATGGATGGCGAAGCCGTGTACTCCCTCGGCCAAGGACAGTAACTGCCGACGCGGGTGGAGCGGGCGAGTCACTTAGACAAACTGCTTCACCCGTCGCCGGGGAACGCCGCGTTGTACTAGCGTGCCGTTCCAGTCGAAGCGCTCCACGAAAGTGCTCGCTGGCCGCGAACGCACTTCCCCGGGGGGCGCTGAATTGCTCGATTCGTCCAGCGCGCTTCACCGCCACCTGATCGGCCATCACCAAACCCTGCTTACTCCCGAATCGCTGGATATCCGATCGTGGCGAGCGCCTCAGCGATCTCGTCGAATATGGCTGGGTCGTCCACGGTCGCCGGCATCTTCCAGGGTTCGCCGTCCGCGATGCGGACGATCGTCGCGCGCAGGATCTTGCCGGATCTCGTCTTGGGGAGGCGGTCGACCACGATGGCTGCCTTGAACGCTGCCACCGGTCCTATCTCGTGGCGTACCGCAGCGATGACGTCGCTGACGACTTCATGGTTGGTACGTTCGGCGCCGACCTTGAGCACGAGGAGACCCACAGGCAGTTGGCCTTTGAGCGCGTCAGCCACACCCACGACGGCGCACTCGGCGACATCGGGGTGAGCAGCGAGTACTTCTTCCACCGCGCCGTTGGAGAGCCTGTGGCCCGCAACGTTGATGATGTCATCGGTGCGAGCCATGACGAAGATGTAACCCTGCTCATCGATGTATCCGGCGTCTGCCGACTCGTAGAACCCGGGATACCTCGAGAGGTAGGTTGTGACGAACCGCTCTTCGGCGTTCCACAGGTTGGGGAGGGCCCCTGGCGGCAGCGGCAGCTTCATGCAGAGGGCACCGATCTCCCCGTGCGGGGCCTCGGTGCCATCGGATCGGATGACAGACGGCATCCAACCGGGGGCGGGGCGCCCGGGTGAGCCGGGAATGATCGGGGTCTTCTCGAAGCCGAGACATGTCGCAGCGATCGCCCATCCGGTCTCCGTCTGCCACCAGTGATCGATCACTGGCACGTCGAGCTGTTCGCCTGCCCAGTTGAGCGTGTTCGTGTCGCATCGCTCTCCTGCGAGGAAGAGGGCGCGGAGTTTGCTGAGATCGTAGGCGTTCGCCAGCTCACCTTCTGGATCTTGTTGGCGGATTGCTCGGATCGCCGTGGGTGCAGTGAACATGGTGACAACGCCGTGTTCGGCAATTACCCGCCAGAACGCGCCGGCGTCGGGTGTCCCCACGGGTTTGCCCTCATAGAGCACCGTCGTGCAGCCGTGGAGCAGCGGGGCGTACACGATGTAGGAGTGGCCGACAACCCATCCGACGTCCGAAGCCGCCCAATACACCTCGCCGGGGCGCACGTCGTAGATGTTGGCCATCGTCCACTTGAGCGCAACCGCGTGGCCACCGTTGTCGCGGATGATCCCTTTTGGCTCGCCGGTCGTTCCCGACGTGTAGAGGATGTAGAGCGGGTCGGTTGCTGCCACCGGCACGCAGTCGTGGGGCGCGGCTTGCGCCATCTCTTCCTGCCAGTCGACGTCCCGTCCGGGTTGCATATCCGCGGTGAGCATGTCGCGTTGGTAGATGATGCAGTAGTCGGGCTTGTGCTCGGCGAGTTCGATCGCGGCGTCGAGCAGAGGCTTGTACTCGATCACCCGGCTGACTTCGATGCCGCACGAGGCAGAGACGATGACCTTGGGCCCGCAGTCGTCGATGCGGGTGGCGAGTTCCCGGGAGGCGAAACCGCCGAACACTACGGAGTGGACTGCACCGAGACGCGCGCACGCCAGCATGGCGATCACCGTCTGGGGGATCATCGGCATGTAGATGATCACCCGGTCCCCGTACCCGACGCCACGGCTGCTCAGCACTCCCGCGAACGTTGCGACCTGATCGCGTAGTTCCGAGTAAGTGAACGTCTCGACGGTGTCTGTCACCGGGCTGTCGTAGATCAAGGCAGCTTGGTCGCCGCGTCCACCATCGGCGTGACGATCGAGTGCGTTGTAGCAGGTGTTGAGTTCGCCGCCGGCGAACCAGCGGGCGACCGGCGTGGCGCTGCGGTCCAAGACCGTGTCCCACGGCTTGATCCAGTCGATGTCCCGGGCGGCTTCTGCCCAGAATTCTTCGGGCTGGTCTAACGATCTGCGATATGTCGAAGTGAATGGTGCATTCGTCACGCACACAACTTAGCGCCGGGAAATCCACCCAGCATCTCGTGGTCATGACAGCAGGAGCGTCTCGCCACTTCTGCCTGCACGTCGCGAGGTGGAGCCTCCTAAAATCCCCGCCGTCTGAGATGTGCCTTGAGCGCCGGAAGGACCAGCAGATCCTTCTCACGGCCGGACGCTTCTTTGGATCGAATCACGTCACCGAGGCTCGCTACCGGTACCTGGCGGCCCTCGTGTTCCAGCAGCGTGCTCGAGTTCTGGAGATCATCGAAGCCAGACGTGCCATCAGGTCGCAGAGCGATGTTGAGCGCACCGGCATCTGTGATGAGCGTTACGGTCACCATCTCAGCGAGCCATGCTCCCGTGATGCCACCGGGTATCTCGACGCCCTCCGGAGGCCCATCGGGGACGCGGAAGCGAGCATCGAGCTCACGCAGTGCCGTGGCCAACCGCTCGAGGTTCTCCACCGTGGCGGCGGGTGTGACATCAACATCACGTGTGGGCGGGATCGCAACTCGATGCAGCTCCGCTGCGAATCCGCCAATGACGAGGTACTGAACGTCATGGCGTTCCAACGCGTCGAGGATCATCGGTGCGTTGACGTCAGGTGTCGGCATCAGTGTCCGCGAATCCGGCGTAGTCGTTCAACCTCGACGCGCGATCGGCTCTGCTCCTCCAGCTCTGCTCGTCTGGCTGGCGGAAGCGTCTGCATGAAGGCCTCAAGGGTGGCATCGTGGTAGTCGATCGACTCGAGACGGATACGCATCTCAAGCCCTGCGGCAGCGAGTAGTCGCTGGAGAGTGGGGAGCGTTGGCTCCTTGCGACCGGTCTCGTACGCGGAGATCGCCTGTTGAGATACGCCGGCTTCTGCGGCGAGCGCGGCCTGTGTGAGCCCGGCCTTGTCTCGTGCGATCCGCAGGAGGCCTGCGGCGAGTGTCGGAGCAGGGTCATACTTTCCCATGTCACCATTCTATACAACCGTTCGTATGTTTACAACCTAAGGGCTGTATACAACCGAAAGAATGTATCGCCTCGGAACCCGCTTGTGCCAGAACCCCTGCACATCCGGGGCGCCAAGCGCTACAGAGCTGCCCGTCGTATAATCACGGCTTCACACGACGCGGGGTGGAGCAGTCTGGTAGCTCGTCGGGCTCATAACCCGAAGGT
>JASJXX010000103.1 GCA_030123765.1 Actinomycetota bacterium
ATCAGACTGCGTTCAACCTCCGAGAGCGGGCCAGTAGGCGCAAGAAGAAGGGTGGAGAACAGCCCTTACACGCGCTCTCGGCGTCTTCGGTTTGTATTGGATATCGGGACTAAGGCCAGGCCGTTCTCGTGGCTCAGAGAGGTGTTAACCGCGTGGGGGATGATGATCTTAGGCCACCATCCTCGGGCACTCGACCTCAGGTCTTCGGTAAGTGCGGGTCGCGGCCGTTGTCCGGGAGGATGACGACCCCAGAGGGTATCGAAGTCGCGGCCGTGAACGGTGAAATGTTGTGACAGGCGTGTTCTAGGGCTTGTCGGTCGCGCCAAAGGTCGGGCCTACGATTCTTCAGCCAGAAGATTGCCGCAGTCGTGTCGGGCGGATAACGCTGTGTGTACGAGACGATGTGTTCGGCTCCCGTCTTGGCGTCGGCTACGATCTTGACGGCCTCGTGTTCCCAGCCGAGCGCGCGACGGTAGAGGCTCTGCGCTACGCGAGCGTCCGCCTGTTCTTTGCCGCCCTTTAGGGACTGAAGAAACTCAGGGTGCGCTTCCTTCCAGTTGTTAATTGTTCGTTCGTCGACATCGAAGAATCGGCCAAGGTCAGCATCAGTCGCACCTAACAAACAAAGCTTGAAAGCTTGCTCCACATATTCCTCGCGGAATTTGGTCGGGCGTCCCACCATGTTTCCGCTCTTTTCTCTAACCATCAGTCGGTGCCTGCCACGGTGCAGCCAGTTCGGCTGGCGGCGTACTCACGCACGACTTACCGACCCCCAAGAGTCGCCACCGAAGCAGGTCCCATTCAATGTCCAAGCACTTGTGCGAGCGCTCGCTGTTTCTCCTTTTTCTTCCAATCACTGGTCAGTCCGACCTCGTTTCTTGCCGCCCCGTCTCTGTCGAGGTCTTATCGGCTTTGTTCCTCTTCGCGAGCGGCTACTACCTCTCCTTACCGCCCCCCCCCCATCCTGTATAGATCCTGGGCCTGGGTCGGTAAGAAGATCGATCTTGATTCGTTCGCCAAGCTCATACGCACGGGCAGCGTGCCGAGCGAGCTGTTCCGTCTCGCGAAGGAGCCAATCCCCGCCAAGAGCGTATTCCTCCGCGATCGCGGGAAGCCGTGTTCGTGAGATCAGGAGATACCAGCAATCATGTGCGAGCGGATCAGTAGCCCACCGGCACACGGTCGGAATCCGTGTGGCCGAGCGTCTAGGACGCTTGACCTCGAAGAGCAATCCAGGAACCGAGCGGAGATCGGCCAGGCGAGCCCGTAGTGCCCCGCGTGATCGACAGATCGTCTCGGCCAGAGTGGTCTCGGACGCGAAACATGGTCGGTATGGGGTTCCATTGATCGACGAGATGGTGGTCCATATGAACATCGAATCCCCAACATCCCGAAGTGCCCCAATCGCCCCTGGGCGGGCCACCCAACACGGGATCGTCAGATCCCCACCGGGTGGGCTAAGCGCCTTCACTACCCTTAGGCCCCCGTCGGTGTGGGTGCCGAGGCCGGTGGCAGCCGCTCTATCCAATCAGCCACCTCGGATGCCCGCCACGCCACGGTCCCGCCCGTGACCTGAACGCGTTGAGGAAACCGGCCCTGCCGCTCTAGTCGCCATATGGTCGAACGCGAGAGGCCCGTCGTCTGAAGCACCTCCCTCACTCGCAGCAGCTTATCCATTTGCTCTGTCCCTTGGTTGCATGAACGTCCGTGGTACGCGCTGCATAATACGGTCTGCTGTTGCTCAGCTTCTCGATTTTCCGCATTCTTGAGGAAAACATCTCAAGGAGTCCACCGTGGGGAGACCTGGAAAGCTCTGGACCGATTCCGTTCCAGAGGGCTCTTTTGCGCGAAGATTGAACGAAGCGCTGGCTGGCTCGCCCCACTCGTCAGGGCACGCCTTGGCCGAGGCTCTCAAACGGTCTGACGTAGATGGCGTTAGTGACGACGTGATACGAAAATTCCTTCGGGGCGTCAGTAAGCCCCGTCTGGATGCGCTTGAAGCTCTTTCAAAGTTTCTTGGCGTCAGGGCGTCGTGGCTCGCGTTCGGTGAGGGACCGATGCTCGATGACGAATACGCCATCCATAGCACGCCACTATACTTGATAAAGGCCCCTGCAAGTGAAGCGGAGCGTCCGAGAGAAGTCCGCGAGAGCTTCAAGGCGAACTTCAAGGGCAAGGCTCGGACTGAATATTTGCGCCTGAGGCCATTCGAGAAAGTGTGCCTCGGCTTCCTGCTTGCTCGTGTAATCGAGCGTGAGGGGAGCCGGAGGCGACACGCTGACGACCGTGGGCGACTCGCAGCCAGCCTCGTCACGCGGATACTAGAAGAGACCCTCAAAATGGGCCAGAAGAGGGAGGGCACGCGCAACATCCGAAGGGATAGTCGAGCATGGAAAACACAGTTCGTCCATGCTCTTACAATACTCCTGTACCATTGGGAGGGGAAAAAAGGTGAGATGTTCCGAGAGCGGTAAGCCCTCACGACAAGGGCGCGACCGGCCAAGGTGACCTGCTACTTGACTTTCACGATTCTCCTGACCTGATGATCTGTCGTAACCGCTCAGCCCACGCATTGAGGGCGTCGGTTCGTTCGTCCCAGTAGGCGTGCTGATCGTAGATCGCGGCCACGCTCGAATCCACGTGGCCCAACGTCTTCTCGACTACGTGTCGCGGGACGCCGGCAGCGTGCAGACGCGTGGAGCAGGTGCGCCGCAAGTCGTGGGGAGTGAAAGGCTCCACCTTAGCGGGTGGATCCCCCCCGTTCGTGCGCATGTTCAGGTGCTTCAATAGTCCTCGCCGTACCCGCTGGTTGAGATCATTTGTGTTCTTGTGACCCCTCTTGCTCTGGGAGGGAAACACGTAGCTCGTGCGCCTCCCAGGTAGCTTCCCCAGGATATCCACTACGAGCGGGCTCAGTGGCACGTCATGAGGCGGGGCTTCTCTTTGCCCGCGCACCCTCTTCCGATAGCCCTTCGGCATTTTCCACATCTTACGTTCGAGGTCGATATGTGCCCACTTCGCCTGAAGGACCTCGCCCGGACGCTGGCCGGTGAGGAGGATCAGCCATAGCGCAGTGGATGCCCAAGCAGGGACCCCGGGGATCGAGTCGATGGCTCCGAATACCTGTCGGATGTCGCTCTCATCTAGGGTCCTCTTGATCCCACCGCGTTCGTTGTGTCGCCGCGGGAGGCCCCGCACGGGGTTCGATACTATTCCCGCCCTTCGGCGGGGAGTAGCCCAGGTGTAGACCGCGCTTATCGCCGTCTGTGTGCGGTTGATCATGGTCATGGCTCCCCGGCGCTCAATACGGTCGAGGGCCTTCGCCACGTCAGCATCGGTCACGGCGGTCGCGGGGAGCTTCCTGAGTGCCGCCAGGTCCTTTCCTGTTAGAATGCGTTCGTTTTCTCGTGCGGTGACGGGGGCGAGTGTCTTGGAGGCGTGCTCCTCCAGATACCAATCGACCAGGTCGCCAAACGTATCGGCCTCCCGGCGCTCCATTCGCTCTCTCACGGGGTCCGCGCCCGCCCGGACCTCGACCCGTAGAGATTCGGCTTTGCGTCGTGCTGCGGCGAGCGATAGCGCGGGGAAGTCGCCTATCTTGGCCTTCCGTAGGATGCCGTCGGCTCGATAGCGGAGATACCAGGATCGCCGGCCACTGGAGAACACCCGGAGGATCAGTCCCGGCACCCTTCCGTCCTTGTGGTCACGCTGCCGTTCGTCTTCGGCGGGAATCGGCAAGGCATCAATTCCGCGTGTGGTTAACTCTCCCATGAAGTCCACCGTTTCCCTGTAGGGCACATATAGGGCACACATCCCTGCAGCACGAGCAGAAACACATTGAAACATAGCGGTACCTACTGACAAGGCAAATAGTGTTAGAATAACAGTGTTTACGCGATGATTAGTGTCAGGATTTTCAGGTAGAGCAGGCCGGATCGGAGAGCGGTACCGATTTCCTCTTAATCAGTAGGTTCGGGGTTCGAGTCCCTGGCGGGGTACTGGGAAGGACAAGGGTTCCTGTGGGTTTTCCACAGGCCCCTTTTTTTGTTGTGGGCACACTGGTGGGCACACGTCGAGGCGGAAGGGGCTGT
>JASJXX010000104.1 GCA_030123765.1 Actinomycetota bacterium
CCCCTGCATCACTCGTACCTCGCTCTGCCGTCCCCCCTAAAGGGGAGGACAAAGACTCGGGAGACTGCTCGTTCCTCGTTCTTCCTCGAGCCAGGAGGGTGCCGCCCCCTACAGCAGGCTCGCTGCGCCCTCGTCAAGGAGCCACACGACTCGTTCGCCTGCCGTGACGACGCCTGCGGGTAGCTCTTCGCCTGCCGCGATGCGGGCGACCGCTTCGGCCTTCCCCTCCCCCGCGACGAGGAAGAGAGTGACGTCTGCCGCGGCGAGGAGGCCGAAGGAGGCCGTGAGGCGCCACGTGTCGAAGCGGGGCACCCAGTTCGCGAGGTACCCAACGCTGGTGTCGGTGAGGGCTCTGGTGCCGGGGAAGAGGGAGGCCGTGTGGCCGTCATCCCCCATGCCTAGGATCGTCACGGCGCGCGAGGGACGCCGGTTCATCAGGCACCGCATCGCCCTGGTCATGCGTGACGCCGCCGCTTCGGGGAGCTCCAGACGCGTGTTCGGCGCAAGGAACCGGATCCTGCCGCTCGTGTGAAGCGTCGAGCGGATCATCGCCTGGTTGGCGTCGGCGTCGGCGGGCGGAACCCAGCGTTCGTCCGTCATCCATGTGGTGACGCCGCCCCAGTCAATGGAGGCGTCAGCGAGTTTCGTGTACGTCGCGTGGGGTGTCGAGCCGCCTGCCAGGCCGAGGAGGAGCTGGTCGTGGCTCGCGATCTCGTCGCTGATGATGCGCGCCGCTTCCGCGGCGATCTCCTCAGCGGTAGCAAATATCTGTCTCTCCACTCCCCCATACTGCACCCGGTGGCGGGCTTAGAGGCCGCCGGATCTGATGGCGTTGATCAGGAACTGGCCGAGGTCGGATTCTGCGGTCAGTTCGCCGAGGCGCGCCTGGACCTTCGCCGCGATCTCCTGCTGGGTGCAGTCGAGTTCGACGGCGAGTTCGTCGATGAGCGCCGCGTCCTGCTCGAACCGCTCGATGGAGGGGAGGTCCGCTCCCGTGACGATGAGATCTTCAACGGACATGCCGTCGAATTCGGCGTCGACGTCATCGATGAGCCTCTGGAAGAGCTCCATTGTCTCGCCGACGAGCTCGTCGCAGTCACGTGCCGAGATGCCGCCGCCGCACGCGGCGAGAAGCACTCCGGTGGCGAGAAGCACGATGCAGATACGGCGGACCAGCATGGGTGCGAGGCTACCGGCTCTTCGACGTACTACGGCGTGTGTGCTTGTTCATGGATGTCGTCGACGATGCCAACGACGACGCTACGGATCGGACCCGTGTCGACGCCGTGGATCTGTCTCGCCGAGGTGCCCTCGTCGAGTATGAGCACTGTCTCGTCCGCTCCCGCCCCCACGACGTCCGTGCAGATGACATACGACGCCGTGTCTCTCCCCTGGTCGACGAGCCGGACGATGAGGAGGCGCTCACCGTCGAAGAACTCGTGGTTGATCGTCGACACGACGCTCCCGATGACCCGCCCGACTTTCACGGCCGCACATCGATGTCGTCGACGATCCCGACAATTGCGTGGTCGACGGGGACGAAACGCGGTTCCATTGCCTCGGCTGCTTCCCGTGACTCAACGAAGTAGATGAGGTCGCCCTCCCCCGCCTGGTACACCGCGTCGGCGGCCACGACGCAGTCGCCGACGTCGTTCTGTTCCTCGTCGAGGGGTTGCACGATGAGGAGCTTCATGCCTTGCATCCCGGGGTCCTTGATCGTCGCAACGACCGTTCCGCGTACCCGTCCGAGCTGCATCAGGCTTCCTCTCGGTGCGCCCTGAGCCGATCGAGGAGGCCCGCGGACGCTGCGAGGTCTTCACGCAGCTCGATCGTGAGCTGTGCAATGACTACGGAGGCGACGACGTGGGCCCCTGCCCGTTCGACTCCCGCCTGCACGGCGGCTTCGACGTCTCCGACGACGCCTTCAACGATCAGGTACGACTTACCGCCGATGCCGTCGGCCATCCGGAGGGCGGCGAGGAGAACGTTGGCTGCCTTCACGGCTGCGTCCGCGGCGTCGACACCCGAGCACACGGTGTCGGTCTCGATCAGCCCGACCGCTTCGCACGACGTCGGGGCGCCAGTGTCGGCGCTCACCATGGCGTCCGTGACCTCGGCAGCGATGTCGGGGAGGAAGACTGAGTCGATCGGCGAAACGTCGAAATCCGAGACGATGGTGGTCGCAACCTCGACGGAGGCGGTGTCCCCCGCAACGAGCACGACGTACTTGCCCGGGTGAGTGGTCCCGGTGTAGAGAAGATCGACCGGGGTCCCCTTCGCTATCGCGTCAGCGACGTGCACACCATCGACGATCGAGGCGAACTCCCACAACGCTACGGCGGGCGACCGCGTCTCAGACAATGCGCAGCGCCCCTATGACGGAGACTCGCCGGATACGCGAGAACGTTCTCGGGCGTGTCAGCCCCTCGCCTGTCGGGCTCGCTATGGAGAACGACGTATACCCCTCACCGTCGGCTCCGATCCCCGCGATGTTCGGGCCGTTCGCGACGAAGATCGAGCAGTTCATCACTCTCGCCATGCGGGTGATCACGTCGACGTTCGTCGAGTGGATTGACGCGGTGTGCCGGAACCCGTGTTCAGAACGGAACGCCAGATCGATGGCTGTGTCAACGTCTTTGACGCGCACCACAGGCATCACGGGCATCATCTGCTCTGTCCATACGAGGCTGTGTTCGGCGGGAACTTCTGCGAGCACCAGCCTGGTGCCCTCAGGGGGTGTGACGCCGATCTCACCCAGGATGACGGACGCGTCCTTGCCGATGAGCTTCGGGTTGATGACGCCTGGCTTGTTCGGTGGGCCGAGCTCTTTGAAGATGACCCTTTCGAGACGCTTCAGCTCGTGTTCCTTGAGCCGGTACGCGCCGACGGCACACATGTGCTGGATGAGGCGGTCGGCGACGCTGTCGACGACGATCGTCGTCTTCTCATCCACGCAGATGATGTTGTTGTCGAA
This sequence comes from Actinomycetota bacterium, assembly GCA_030123765.1. GTDB lineage: Bacteria > Actinomycetota > Acidimicrobiia > Spongiisociales > UBA5794 > B3-G11. The sequence goes on from JASJXX010000104.1 coordinate 2,975, forward strand.
GGATGCCCCGTAGACGATGTCTCTCGCTGCTTTCGCGATGTCGGCGGTCTGGTCGACGACGGCAGGCGGGTTCCCGGGCCCGGCGATGATGGCCTTCTTGGGCGTCTTGAGTGCCTCGCGCACCACTGCGGGGCCACCCGTCACGAGCAGGACGCGCACATCGGGGTGTGCCATGAGCGCCTGGGCCGAGTCGAGTGTCGGCACTGCGACGCTCGTGACCAGGTCGTGCGGGCCGCCTGCTGCAACGACGGCCCTGTTGATGAGTTTGACGTTCTCCGTCGAGACCGCCTTTGCGTTGGGATGCACGTTGAACGTGACGGTGTTGCCCGCCGAGAGGATCGCGATGACGTTGTTGATGATCGTCGACGTCGGGTTCGTGACCGGTGTGATCACCCCGATGACGCCGTAGGGCGCGTACTCGGTGACCATCATCCCGCGGTCCCCTGTCACGACGTGGGGTTCGAGATCCTCCGGTCCGGGGGTGCGTTCGATGACGAGGGCGTTCTTGAGCACCTTGTCGTCTGCTCGCCCGAGCCCGGTCTCCTGACGTGCCATGTACGCGAGGCGCTCGTTCTCGATGCGCATCGCGGCCCTGATCGCCTCAATAAGTCCCTTGCGGGCGTCAAGCCCGAGCGTGCGGTACTCCTCGAACGCGGCGCTCGCCGCGGCGACGGCCTCATCGACGGTGGCATAGATGCCTTCACCGAGGTTGTCGGATGCCGCGGAAACGGCGTCCGCGGCTTCGATGGCGACACCGGCACGGCCGGGGATGTCGCCTGCCGAGACGCGGCTCTTCACCCGGCCGATGATCGCCTGGATCTCGGAGTCGGTCAGCGTCGCCATGTCACTTCACGAAGACGGTCTCGCCGTCGATGTCCCATTGGTCGACTATTGCCATGATCACCGCGTCGCACGGCTTGTCCTTCGTGACCTGTGTCTGGCGGGCTGAGCTGCCTGACGCGTACAGCACGACCTCCCCGACACCTGCCCCGACGCTGTCCACCGCAACGACGTAACCGCCTGTCTCGGCGCCTTCGGCGTTCAAGTGTCGCACGATGAGCAGCGGGAGGCCGTCGAGAAGAGGCTCCTTGCGCGTCGC
>JASJXX010000016.1 GCA_030123765.1 Actinomycetota bacterium
CCGTGGCGACCCTCACCTGCTTTGAAGCGGTCGGCGCCCGCGCCAGTCTCCCCCGAGGCAACCGTCTCCATCCCCAATTCGAACTCTCTCCCCATCGCGTCATGCGTCGGCGCCCCGACTCCCTCGAGCAGTGCATAGCGATCGTTGCGCAGGCAGATCTGGGGGAAGCCTGCAATATCTCGAGCAAGCGCCTCAGACTCCTCGCGGGCGTAGCCGCCAGGAACGATGCGGTTGATGAGTCCCATGTTCTTCGCCTCGCGTGCAAGCACCTCGCGACCCGTCAGGATCATGTCCAGAGCGTGCCCCACCCCGACGATCTGAGGAAGGCGCACCGTGCCCCCGTCAACGAGCGGCACCCCCCAACGCCGGCAGAAGACGCCGAAGAGGCTCGTCTCGGACCCCACCCGTAGGTCGCACCACAACGCGAGTTCAAGGCCTCCCGCAACCGCGTATCCTTCGATCGCGGCAATAACCGGCTTCGACATGACGAGCCGGGTCGGCCCCATGGGGCCCGCTCCCGCTGCCTCGAATCTGTTCGTCCGCTCGCTGCCGATGGCGTGCAGATCTGCACCGGAGCAGAACGTGCCACCACTCCCCCACAGCACACACACAGAGATCGTGTCATCCGCGTCGAGCTCGACGAAGGCACCGTGCAGCGCCTCAGCGGTAGGCCCGTCAACTGCGTTCCGAAAAGCGGGACGGTCCAGGATCACGGTCCCGACCGGACCGCTTCGTTCAATCGTGACTCCCACGCTACCTCCTTGGTCTCTCCATACGCTACCGATCTGACGCCGATTGGGGTCGCGCCGCCGTATCATCTCAGCACACGAGAATCGCGGTACGGCGTTTCTCCTCCTCTTCTTCCGCTCCCTCTCGCGGAACCAACGCGATCGATGACCGGAGACACCTATGGGAATCAAGTGCGGAATCGTCGGCCTCCCCAACGTGGGAAAGTCGACGATCTTCAACGCGCTCACTGATGGGAAGATCGCCGCTGAGAACTACCCGTTCACGACGATTGACCCCAACATTGCCGCTGCGTTGATCCCCGACCAACGACTCGACGCTATCGCGCAGATCGTGAAGCCGAAGCGGATCGTTCCCAACGTCGTCGAATTCGTCGATATCGCCGGACTCGTCGCAGGCGCATCCAACGGTGAAGGCCTCGGAAACCGATTTCTCAGCCACATCAGGGAGACGGACGCGATCGCCCACGTGGTCAGGTGTTTCGCAGACGATCGCGTCGTCCACGTTGACGGACGCGTCGATCCTGTCTCCGATGTCGCCACCATCAATACCGAGCTCGCGCTTGCTGACCTTGAGACCGTCACGAGATCACTCGACAAACAGATCCGGAGAGCGCGGTCAGGGGACAAGGTCGCTTCGAGCGCGGCGGCTGTGCTTGAGCGGTTGCATGCGCAGTTGGCTGAAGGAGATCCGGTCCGCGCCCTGGGATTCACCTACGCGGAACGCAGCATCGTGGACGAACTGTTTCTCCTGACGTCCAAACCGACGATGTACATCGCCAACGTCTCCGAAGGGGGTTGGGAGGAGAATCCTATGGTCGATTCTCTCCGCGAGATCGCTGCGTCTGAGGGGTCGGGGCTGGTGGTGATCTGCGGCGCGCTCGAATCTGAATTGGCGACTCTCGAGACGTCGGACCGTGCCGAGATGCTCGGCGAGTACGGGCTCAGCGAGCCGGGACTCCACAACGTGGTCCGGGCGGCTTTCGATCTGCTCGGGCTTCTCACCTACTTCACCGCTTCTGAGAAGGAGCTCAGGGCGTGGACCGTGAGGCGAGGAGCGACGGCTCCGCAGGCGGCCGGAGTCATCCACACAGACTTCGAGAGGGGATTCGTCAAGGCCGAGGTGATCGCCTACGACGACTTCATCGCGTTCTCGGGGGAGGCTGGAGCGAAAGATGCGGGCAAGTGGCGCATCGAGGGCAAGGAGTACATCGTCACCGAGGGTGACATGATCCGCTTCAGATTCGCCCTCTGACCTCAGCTCGACGCGAGCTCTACCCCCTCTGCGCGAGGAAGTGGAGGAGCATCGAGGAGACCGTACCGATCGCCCCCGTATTGATCCCCTCGGGGATGATGATGTCCGCGTAGCGCTTGGACGGCTCGACGAATTGGTAGTGCATCGGGCGCACCGTCTTCTCGTACTGGGCGAGCACAGACTCGATAGATCGGCCACGCTCAACGATGTCGCGTTGGATCCTGCGTATCAATCGAATGTCTGCCTCAGTGTCGATGTACACGCGGACATCGAAACGTTCGCGCAGCTCCGCGTCGGCGAGCAGCAGAATACCCTCGACGATCACTGCCGGTTCGGGATCAAGTGTGATGGTCTCGTCGGTCCTCGTGTGAGATGCGAAGTCATACACGGGCCGTTCGATCGAATGGCCGTCGCGAAGCAGATCGAGATGCTCCGTCAGAAGCTCCAACTCAAGGCTGTCAGGGTGGTCGTAGTTGATCTTGAGCCGATCTTCGAACTCCAGGTGGGACTGATCGCGGTAGTAGGCGTCCTGCTGGAGGTAGATGACTTTGTCGCGACCCACGAGATCAACCACCGAGCGGGCGATCGTCGTCTTACCTGACCCGGATCCGCCGGCGATGGCGATGAAGAGCGGCCGTTCCTCCCCTGCGGCGGGTCCGAACTGATGACCAGCGATGATCTCGTCAATGTTGAGCGGCATGACTGATAACGCTAGTCGCCGGACGTGCGCTGTAGCTACCAGGGACGGCGCAGCGTGGCGTTCCCGCTGAAGGACTTCATCGTCAAGGACATTCGATGCTTCTTCTCGCCATCAGAGGGTGTCAGCGTGCTCCGGAATTCGCCCGACATCAGCGCGACCTTCACGTCAACTGTCATGCCTGCCACGAGTCCGACGACAGCGTCTCCGCTCATTGTCTTGATATCGAGGTCGACGCCCTTGAACTCATGGATATCAACATCTCCAGAAGCCGCCCTGATCTTCGCTGTATTGGTGACCGTGCCAAGGTCGATGGTGCCGGAGGCTGTGTGGACGACGACGTCGCGAACGATGTCGACATGAATGTCGCCGCTCGCGGACGTGAGAACCGCGTCATCTACGGACCCGACGATCGTCAGATCGCCCGCTGCGATCTTGACCCTCACATCCCCAACTGCTTCATTGAGGTGTACGTCTCCTGCCCCGGTTTTCACGTTGACGCTCTCGAGCCTCACCGCGATTGCGACGTCGCCCGCTCCAAGGTTCACTCGAACGATCCCGCCGGGTGGCGTGGTGATCACGACATCCATCGTCTTGAACAGCCACCGATGCTTCTGATGGCCCGAGCGGACCGACACTGTCCCGGTCGTGGCTTCGATCTGCGTCGTCTCAACCGTCTCGTCGTCACCGGAGAGCGCAACCGTGACGGCATCTCCGTCGGCTTCGCGAATGATCACGTCGCCTGCTCGTAACGAAACTTCAATACGTGGCGGTCCAGAGACGTCGAACGATTCAGTGCGCGAGGTCATGTCTCGACCGTCCCTTCAAAAGTCGACCGTGAGGACTTCCTGAACGCGTCCGCCGATCCGCTGAGTGCTCGCACAACGAACGCGTTCACGGAGTCGCCAAATTCAGACGCTGCCGCCTCGAGATCCCCCTTCAGGTCTTCGGGAAGGCGCACAGTCATGCGCGCATCGCAATCTTCCGTGCTGATCTTGACAGCCTCCGTGCTCGGCCTCACCACCAGCATCGGCTGACCGTCGGAGAGCACCACATCGACGCTCGACGTCGGAAGCTGTGCACTCACTTCGGCCGCTGCCTGTTCAGCGAGATCGAAGGCAACCCGGTGCATCGCGGGCTCAAGTGCGGCGAGGACTGCCTCTCCCGCGGCCGCAACAGCGGGATCGCTCCCCGCAATGCGGAGTTGACTCTCTACGACGTTCCTCAGTTCTCCCATCACGCTCTCAATATCCATGCGTCTCCCTGGTGATCCGGCTCTCTGTTCCGACTGCCTCTCGCCCTGCGCGCACGAGACGCATCAGCCTGTCTCCTCCACCCCTCATTGAGGCGACCCTTCTGTCGTGAGCGGCCCATACGATCTCTGGATTGTTCTGCCACAACATAACGCAGCCTCCATTCCTTTGTCGTCGTGTTGATGTCATTATGATGTCACTCTATAGTCATTCTGTCAAGACCTATTTACGGCCCCGCTCTCCGCTATGATCTGTCTACTTCCACACCGGGGAGCTCGGAGATACCGGGCTGAGAGGGTGGCACTGCACTGCATAGCCATCGACCCGTTGAACCTGAGCTGGGTAATGCCAGCGGAGGGAGGAGTGGCATGAGCACAGCACGGGCCCGGATCGTCATCATCACTGGCGGAGACCTCTTAATCGAGCCTGCCGTCGAAGACGCTGACTTCGTGATCGCCGTCGATTCGGGATACGACCACGCCATGGCCAGGGCCATTCACGTCGATCTCCTCGTCGGCGACATGGACTCGATCACACCCGGAGGGAGAGACCACGCCGTCGCGTGCGGAGTCGTCATCGAGGAATATCCCGGGGACAAGAATGAGACCGACCTCGAGATCGCGATCGGCGCAGCGGTGTCGCGAGGCGCTACCTCCATCGACATATACGGCGGCGAGGGCGGACGTCTTGGACACCTTCTCGGCATCGCGCTGAGTACTGCCGGCCCGAAGTGGCACTCAGCCAACCTCACCTGGCACACCCGCACGGGCTCCCTGCGAACAGCAACACCGGGGCGTCCTGTCACCCTCCCAACCTCAGTTGGGGAGATCGTGACGCTCCTACCGGTTGGCGATGTTCACGGTGTGACCGCGACCGGGGTGCGCTGGCCGCTCACCGACGCGTCGCTCACGCTCGGTACCACACGCGGCGTCAGCAACGAGGCGACACAGGCATACGTGACAATCGAGGTTGGCGACGGCACTCTCCTCGTCATCCAGGAAGGACCATCTATCCCATGAACAGACGACTCCTCCGAACTGCTTCAGCATTCGTTGCGACACTCCTTGTCGCGACCGCATGCACTTCGGATTCGAAACCGGACAAGATTGTGCTTCTCACACACGACTCCTTCGCGCTCAGTGAGGGAACGCTTGAAGCCTTCACGGAGAAGACCGGGGTCACGGTCAGCGTCCACACGGCTCGTGACGCAGGCACGATGCTCAACCAGGCGATCTTGACGCTCGACAACCCGATCGCCGACGTGATCTACGGCATTGACAACGCCTTTCTGTCACGAGCCATCGACGCAGGATTATTCATCCCCTACACCGCTGAAGCGATCGACACCGTCGATCCGCTCCTAAGAGTTCCTGGCGACATCGTCACACCGATCAACTTTGGTGACGTCTGCGTCAACTACGACATCGAGGGCCTCGACACACTCGGGATCCCTGCCCCCCAAACACTTGAGGACCTCCTCGACCCGACGTATGACGGCTTGCTCGCCGTCCAGGACCCGGCAACGTCCTCGCCAGGCCTTGCGTTTCTGCTCGCCACGATCGTCGCCTTTCCCGAAGGAACCGACTACGACTGGAGGGCGTACTGGACCGACCTGTTCGCGAACGGAGTCGTTGTCACATCGGACTGGTCCGAGGCCTACTACACGCGCTTCACGCGAGCCGGCGGCGGCCAACCGCTCGTCGTCTCCTACGCGTCGTCACCACCGGCCGAGGTCTTCTTCGGTGAGCTCTCTCAGGCCCCCACCGGAGTCATGACGCAGGGGTGCTTCCGTCAGATCGAGTACGCGGGCATCCTCAAAGGGACGGAGCACGAGTCGGCAGCTCGACAACTCATCGACTTCCTGCTCTCCCAGAGCGTGCAGGAGGACATCCCTCTCAACATGTTTGTGTATCCGGCCAATAGGGATGCAGCGTTGCCAGAGGTATTCACTCTCTTCGCGACGTTGCCCGAGAACCCGGCCGTGATGGCACCCGACACGATCAGGGAGAACCGAGAACGGTGGATCAGAGAGTGGACAGCAATCGCTCGCTCATAGGAAGGAGCCCCTTCGGCGGCGCCGGTACCGCAGCAGTCGTCGCGGTACCGGCCCTCTTCCTCGCGTACTTCTTCCTCTACCCGGTCGCAACCATCACGTACCGCGGCTTGACCACAGATGGCCGTTTCAATCCCGCCGTGCTCGGGGACATCCTCTCCGATCCCACACTCCAGGGGGTGGCAGCTTTCACCCTCTGGCAGGCCGTGATCTCGACCGTGTTGACAGTGTTGGCCGGGCTCCCCGCAGCCTGGATCTTCGCGCGCTTCGACTTCCCAGGGAAGTCCCTGATGCGTGCGGCAACACTCGTGCCTTTCGTTCTTCCGACGCTCGTCGTCGGCACCGCGTTTCTCGCACTCATCGGGCCACGGGGCGTCACCGGCGTCGATCTCACAGGGACGCTCGCGATAATCGTGATAGCCCACGTCTTCTACAACTACGCGATCGTCGTGCGCGGCGTCGGCACATACTGGGAGCGCATCGACCCGTCACTCGAGGAGGCGGCCCGGAGCCTCGGGGCTTCACGGACGCAAGCGTTTCGTACGATCACACTCCCCCTCCTTCGACCGGCGATCGCATCCACGAGTGCGCTCGTCTTCCTGTTCTCCTTCACCTCCTTCGGTGTCATCCTCCTTCTCGGCGATATCCACCACTCAACGATCGAGGTGGAGATCTGGCGCCAGACGACCGCCTACCTGCGGCTCGACATCGCGTCAACGCTCGCCGTCATGCAACTCATCGGAGTCGGCCTGATCCTCATGCTCTACGGCAGGTATCAGATGCGAACCACCGTGCAGTTCTCCCACAGGGCTTCGCTCCCCCCGAGGCCGGCGAATCGCCACGAACGTACCGCGGTCTGGTCCATCCTTGGAATCTCCGGTGCGCTGGTGGGACTCCCTCTCGGCATCCTGATTGCCCGATCGATGATGCAGCCACAGGGCGGGATTGGATTCGCGAACTACCTCAACCTGTTCCGGCTTACGGCCAAGAGCGGTGCGTTTGTCCACCCGGTTGAAGCGATCGTCAACTCCCTCAGCTTCGCGGTCATCGCCGCCGTCATCGGCGTGACCATCGGAGTTCTCGCATCCGCAGGCCTCTCGTACGCACGGCCACGCGTCGCGCGCACCTTCGACCTCCTCGTGATGCTCCCCCTCGGAACCTCGGCCGTGACCATCGGATTCGGATTCCTTGTCGCGTTGGACTGGCCAGTCGATCTTCGCACATCTCTCATCCTGATTCCGATCGCCCACGCACTGGTTGCGATCCCCTTCGTCGTCAGGACTATCAGCCCCTCCATGGGGAGCGTGCAACACCACCTTCGAGAGGCAGCAGCAACCCTCGGCGCCACTCCAGCGAAGGCCTGGTGGACCATCGACCTCAGGTTGGTCTCGCGTTCGATCCTTGTCGGCGGAGCGTTCGCCTTCGCCATCTCCATGGGTGAGTTCGGCGCGACCTCCTTCATCACCCGACCCGACACGCCGACGATTCCCATCGCCATCTTCCGCCTCCTCGGCCACCCCGGCTCAACGCCATTCGGTGCTGCAGTCGCGCTCAGCGTCCTTCTGATGTTCATCACCGGCATCGCCGTGCTCATCATCGACTCACTCCGCAGACCGACAGCAGGTGAGCTGTGAGCCTTGAGCTCAGCCAGGTCACGGTCACGTACGACGGAACCCGGATCGTCAAGGACATCGAACTCTCGGTGGCAAGCGGAGAGCGTTTCGCCATCATGGGTCCCTCCGGGTCGGGGAAGAGCACCTTGTTGCGCGCCATTGCAGGACTCGCTCCCATCAGCTCAGGCACGGTGCATATCGATGGTGCAGACGTCTCCTCGGTGCCAGCGCATCGGAGGCGTGTCGGGCTGATGTTCCAGGACTACGCCCTCTTCCCCCACATGTCCGTACTCGAGAACGTCGCCTACGGGCTTCGCATGGGGGGTGTGACATCGGCCGAACGAGCAGAACAGAGCCGCACTCTTCTTGATCTCGTCGGTCTCGGAACATTTGCCGACCGACGGCCGGACACGCTCAGTGGAGGGGAGCGGCAACGAGTCGCCCTCGCTCGTACTCTCGCCCCGTCACCGGCGGTTGTGCTTCTCGACGAGCCGCTCGGCTCGCTCGACATCTCGCTCAGGGAGTCCTTGCTGGGCGAGACGCGTTCAATTCTCGACTCTCTTGGGGCGACGAGTGTGTACGTGACCCACGATCGGAGTGAAGCGTTCGCGTTCTGCGATCGTATGGCGATCTTGAACGAGGGGCGAGTCGTCCGACTCGGGGCGCCGGACGAGATCTGGCATAATCCGGGATCGGAGTTCGTTGCACGCTCCATCGGCCAGACGAACCTCGTACCGTGCAGAACAATCAACGCCGGGAACCGGGGAGTCTGCTTCGTCCCCCTCGATGCCGTGCAAGTACACAGCGAAGGCGAGCTGAAAGGTGTTGTGACTTCGACACGTTTCGAGGACGGGAGCCACATCGTCAGCGCCGTTATCGAACCCGGCGGCGGCGCACTTGAGATGCCGGTTCCTCACCCGATGTCACAGGGGAGAGAGATCAGATTTGACGTCAACCGGGACAAGCTGATTCTGGTGTCAGGTGACGAGATCTGACGTTCGAACAACTGTGCCGAAATCGGATTCGATCGAGAGCTGGCTGAAACGCGAAATCTCCCGTGCGCGATACACCTTGTGCGTCTCGGTGACGAAGTCGAACGTGTAGGTCGCATCTCCGACAAAGAGCACTTCATAGCCAAGGTCAGAGGCCATCCGAGCAGTCGTCTCGCAGCAGAGGTTCGTCTGGATCCCGCAGATGGCCACGCCCGTGATCTTGTACAGCTTCAACCAGGCATCCAGGTTGGGATCACCGTAAAACGCAGAGTGGACGTTCTTGACGACGAGGAGATCCGGCTTCCCGGAGAGAACGTCCTTGAACTTATTTCCGCTGGCCTTGGGGGCCAGAGGTGAGGACGCCAACGTAGAATCGTGACGAACGTAGACAAGTGGCCAGCCCTGTTTACGCCAGGCATCGATCAGTAGTCCGATGTTCTCCTCACACTCCGGGTTGTTGCGAGGTCCCCAGTGCTCGTCGTCGTCGAAACCCTTCTGCACGTCAACGACGATGAGTGCGGTGCTTCCGTTCCAATCGCTCACTTCAGCCCCAGATCCGTAACGTCTGCCCAGCGTGCCCCACTGGCCGCAATCAGCCGATCGAGAGCGACCGGGTACAGCGTGTCGGGCGTCCCCCCCGCCGACCACACCCAACGGTAGCGTGCGAGATCACCGTCTGCGACAACTTTTATCGGAGTGTCCAGACCGAGGCTCGGCGTTCCGCCCGCAACAAAACCGGTCACCCCCCTCACAACGTCGAGCGAGGCGACACGAGCAACACTTCCGCCCAGGTGATCCGCGAGTTTGGTCTCGCTGATCCGACGATCCCCCGAACAGATCACAAGCACTGGTTCGCCATCGACTTCGAACAGAATGCTCTTGGCGATCTCACCGAGCTCGGCACCGACGGCGGCCGCTGCGTCGGCGGAGGTCTTCGTCCCCTCCTCGAAGCGACGCACGTCGGGAGCAACCCCGAGCTCTACCGCCCGAGCAACAACCCACTGAGCGGCGTCAGGCAGAGGATCCCCTGCTCGCACGACACCGCTCTCAGTCGCTATCCAAGCAACACGCTGGTCATACGACTCGGAGGGGAGCTCGTTCACCACAAGCGCGTCGACTGTGACCCCGATCCGGATGACTCCCGGAGGCAGATCGGCGAGGAGGGAGTCGTAGTAGCCCTTCCCATGGCCGAGCCGGTGCCCGGACCGGTCGAAAGCGAGCCCTGGCACGAGCACTACGTCAATGTCGTCCAGAGGGATCTCAGGGGTGCCCCGCGTGGGTTGTTCAAACCCGAGCCGGTGCTGCTCAAGTCGATCAGGCTCATAGATGTGGAGAGTGAGCGGACCGTTGGAAGGTGTCCTCGTCACGGCAATCTGGCAGTGGCTGAGTTCGTGGATCGAGCCGAGATCTATCTCACGAGGCATCGCTAGATACGACAAGACGGTGCCGTGGAGCGGCGGCCAGTCCGCGAGGGAGCGCGCGACCCGACCAGCTGCTGCGAGGCGATCCACCCCACGCGCCCAGCTCCGCAACTCTGCCTTCGTCTTCAACGTCCGTGGCTCCACAGAGAGAACGCTAGACGAATCCCCGATCATGTTCTGCAAGCCCACGGAGACAGCGAACGAATCATGTCAGAACCGCCGACCGAGTTCGATCGCGAGGTTCCCCCTCTCCCCCACCTCAACGTCGGTCAGGCCAAGCCACGAGGCGAACGTCACGAGTTCGGTCGCGAGCGCCCGAGCCACGCGTGCGGCGCTGCACCCCTCCTCGCGCCACGCCGATCTCACGAGCAGTACCCCGCGTTCGCGGTCGGCCTTGAGATCGACCCGACCAACGAGCTCACCATCGACCAGGAGAGGGAGCACGTAGTAGCCGTACACCCTTTGCGGCTCCGGTACATAGATCTCGATGCGGTAGCGGAATCCGAAGAGCCGCTCTGCCCGCTCGCGGTACCAGGTGACCGGGTCGAACGGGCTCAGGAGCGTCGCGCCGTCGATCCTGTGTGGCCGCACAGCTTCGACGTCCATGTACACCGGCGCGCTCCACCCGGGAACCTCGACCTCATCGATCTCTCCCCTTGCGACCATCCTGGCCAGCATCGGAGCAGCGCGCGACGGATGCAGCCTGAAATAGTCGGCAACGTCACCAAGTGTCCCTACGCCAAGATGGCGCACGGCGTCGCGCAGAAGGATCCGATGCGCGTCTTCCTTCGATAGCTCAGGTGCTTCGAGGTGATCCCTCTTGATCATGCGTTCGGGGACGTCGTAGAGACGAACGAAGTTTCTGGTTCGCAGGGCAGCAATGTCGCCCTTCGCGAACAGCACCTCAAGAGCCACCTTCCCCGGCCCGTAACCCCACCATGGTTCGCTCCGCTGGTTCGGCGCGTCGAGCTCCCGCACGGTGAGCGGTCCACGCTGGCGAACCTGGCCGAGCACCTCTCCGAGCAGTCGGGGGTGCGCATCAAGAAGTTCCTGAGCTCCTCTCCAGATTTTCGACTCATCCATCCTCCAACGCCACAGCGGGTAACGGTCCACGGGCAGAACCGCCGCAGCGTGGGCCCAGTACTCGAAGTGCTCGCCGCTGGCGTTCAACCACGCGTCGAGTGAGGAGCGGTCGTAGGGACCGAGACGCGAGTAGAACGGCATGTAATGCGTCCGGACGCATACGTTGACGGAGTCGAGCTGGACGAGCCCGATCGTGGCCATTACCCGCCTAAAGTGCCGAACATCGATCCGGCCTGTGGGCCGCACCCCGCCGAACCCTTGGGCGCTGAGCGCGATGCGCCGCGCCGCGTCGATCGGTATCTTCCTCATCCATCCACCTTCTCCATGGCGTCTACGCTACCGATCATGCTCCGCACTACGCTCGCCGGGATCCGAACGTTCATCCTTCTTCCGCTCTTTCTTCTGCTCACGATGGTATTCGCCGCGTTCATGGTGGCGTACGGCGCTCTGAGGCCTGGTGCACCGGTTCACGACAGGATTCTCAAGGTGTGGTCCATGCTGTGGTTGAAGATCCCGCCGATGCGTGTCGATATCGAAGGTGTAGACAAGATCGATCCGAACCAACGATACATCGTCGCATCGAATCATCTCTCAATGTTCGACATCCCACTGCTGCTTCACACCCTCCCGTTGCACGGCCGATTCCTCGCGAAGAAGGAGGTGTTCCAGATTCCTCTCGTCGCTCAGGCGATGCGCACGGTCGGCATCATCGAGATCAACCGTGCGGACGGCCGTTCGACGCGCCGGGCCATCAATGAAGGGGTACGCGTCGCGGCGGAACGGGGCTATTCGCTGCTCGTCTACACCGAAGGCACGAGAGGTTCCGGTGGTGAGCTCCTTCCTTTCAAGAAGGGAGCGTTCCGCATCGCCATCGACACAGGTCTCCCGCTGCTCCCGGTAGTGATCGAAGGCACGGAGCGCATCTCCGCACCAGGGTCGAAAGTGTTCTACCGCGGACGCGCTTCCCTGCGTGTTCTCGATCCGATCGAGACGGCGGGCATGACGAACAAGGAGAACCTCAAAGACCTTGTCACCCAGGTCGAGTCTTTGATGGGCACGACCTACTCTGAGATGCGAGAGTGCGAAAGCAGAAGACGACTGGCAACTGACGACTAACGACCGGTTCGGATCCGGCCTCTGCACTCTCTCAATCGTAAACCCCCAACAGATACGTCCTGCCATCTCGCACCTCGCAGAGGTACGCGCCGGCCGGGGTAACGATCTGATAACGATCTGACGCCCCCTCCCCCTCCCACCAACGACCCACCTTGCGCCACGGGCCTGCCCACGACAGAACAGGTACGCAGGAACTGCGGAGTCGTACCTGGTCTGGTACCCCCTCAATCCACGTGACAGCAAAAGGGATGGGCTCTGGAGGAATGAGCGCCGGAGCGGGACCGGGTATCCGCCCCGGCCACGGCGCTGTCAGGTCCCGATCTGCTGTATCCGCTTCGTCGCCCCACCGGCTCCAGGACACCTGCTCACCCGGGTCGCGACCGCCCTGAGGCCTCGCTACGAGCATGTTTTCCCTCCCCGCGATCGTCTGCACCTCCATGAACGCCCGCTGGGTCTCCTCAACCCCTTTGGCGTCCTCCTCAAGGGCCATCTGGCGCCCGGAACCTGACAGGTCCCCTGGCTCCAATCGCAGCGTGATGAGTCCATCTCTGATCCCCGCTGAGGACCCGTCGATCCACGATCGAAGCTGCCAACGCACCCGCTCGACGAGGCTGCGCTCAGAGAACGGGTCAGCGCTCCGCCACGTCCGCGAGCGAGCGGTGCCATCAGCGGCGATGGCAGTGACAATTACCCGATGCGGGGCGATCCTGTACGGGGCAAGGTTCCCCATGAGACGCTGGGCGAGGTTCCGGGCAGCGAACGAAGCCTGCTCGAAGTCATCGATCGGTGGATCAAAATGCGACTCAACCATCGGGTCTTGAGGGATGCTCCTCGGGCTGGCATCACGGTCGGTACCGCTCGCCCTACGGTGTGCTTCGAGACCAGGACGCCCGAAGCGGGCGATGACCGCATCACGAGGTAACTCGGCGAGAGCACCCAGGGTGGTAATGCCAAGCCATCGGAACGTCCCAGCGAGCTCGTCACTCCCGATACTCGACACGTCGAGGCCCGCAAGGAACGCTGCATCATCTCTGACGATGTGGATCGGCTTGGAACGGGTCGTCATTCTCGCTGCCTGGTAGGAAGCGAATGGCCCCGCTGCAACCCCTATACGACAGTCACCTCCGAATGGATCAAGCTCTCTCTCAATCTCCTCACAGAGTGCCTCTTCACCTCCGTAGTACTCGACTGCGCCAGCTATCGGCACGAAGTACGTGCCCGGTTCCGAGATCTCTACCCGCGGGACGAGAGACTCGATCGCCCGTGCTGGTTTATCCTGCGACAACCAGGGATGTCTGAGTGCCCACGTGGGATACCACACGCAGATCGTTCGTTCCATCATCCTCCACTTCGATCATCCGCCACATCCCCCCGGTTGCCCTCCCCGACACCTCGAACAACGTTCGACGAAACATCAGGCTCCCGTGACCGGCCTCGGTGCCCTCCCACAGGACCTCGCGGGCTTTGAGGTACAGGTGTGCAACCCCGCTCGGGAGCTCTCCTGTGATGGGACGGAGCACCAGCGGAGTCCGCTTGATCCTCGCCTTTGCCGCAAGCCTGTACAGCGCCTGATCCCTGACCCCTGCCGGCACCTCGGCGTACACACCTCGGGCGCCATCAAGGAGGATCGCAACGATTCTTCCCCACGCCACGAGGTCACTGCTGCGAACAATGACGAGTCGGTCGTGAGGTATCCCCATCTCCCATGCTGCCAACGGGCTCGCCCAGCCACGCACGTCGAGGTACGCAAGGGGTCCATGTGCCGCATAGGGGGCCAGGAGGGAGAGGCCGATGCGGGTGAGGCCCGAACCGGGGATCCCTTTCAACCCGGCGATCTGCCCGGGAGCGAGTGACAACAGATCCTTGACCTGTGCAAAGTCCCGCTGGTGGTAGGTCGATGAATCGACCATGCGTTGAAGGGTGGCCGCCACCGCTGGTCTCCTCTCGAGCGTCCTCACCAGCGTGTGCTCTCCGCTGGAAGGTCACAATAGTCGAACGTGTGTTCGACTGCAAGTGTGGGGGCTGACAGCAGTGGCCGAAGGCTGAGAGCTTAACCTCTCTACCCACACCTGGTCCCCCGGTGTACTCTGGTCGTAGAGCTCTTCGGCTAGCAAAGGAGCATCGAACGTGTCAGTAGCGAAGGTGATCGAGATCACATCTACTTCCCCCGGGTCCTTCGAGGACGCCATCCGAAAAGGCATCGCCAAGGCGAACCAATCCATCACCGGAATTCGGGGAGCCTGGATCTCCGAACACAAAGTTGAGATCGCCGAGGACGGAACGATCGATCACTTCCGTGTCGATATGAAATTGACGTTCGTCCTCGAGTAACGGCGCGCCGCCACCTCCAATACCCAAAACGAGAGGAGGCCCCGGATCGCTCCAGGGCCTCTTCGCTGATCTGCTTCGGAAGCTCGTTAGATCCCGGACTCGAAGTCGTCTTCGAACGACACGACCTTACGGCCGGGCTTCTCCGCAGGCTTGTCATCGCGGCTGCGATCACGATCCCTGTCGCGGTTACGGCTGCGATCGCGGTTACGGCCGCCGTCGCCACGGTCTCTCCGCTCTCCACGGTCCTGGCGGTCGTCGCTCCTCTTCTCCTCACGAGGAGGAGCCTCCGAGCTTCCACCGGCATCACCTGACGGTGCGTCGGCCATATCCAGGCTGACCTTGCCGCGGTCGTCGATCTCACGAACAACCACCTTCACCGAGTCGCCGAGCGAGAGCTCGTCTTCGACCCTGTCGATGCGCCTGCTCCCACCAATCTTGGAGATGTGCAGGAGGCCGTCGCGACCAGGCAGAATGTTCACGAACGCACCGAACTTGGTGATGTTCACGACTTCCCCGTCGTAGACCTCGCCAACCTTCGCCTCAGGCGGGAACCCGATCGCAAGGATGCGTTCCTTCGCAAGGTTCATCGACGCCGTGTCAGGTGCGCCAACTCGCACGGTACCGTCGTCGTCGATCTCGATCGTCGCTCCGGTCTCTTCCTCAAGCTCACGAATCGTCTTGCCCTTCGGGCCGATGACCTCACCGATCTTGTCCTTGGGGACCATGACCGCTTCGATCTTCGGCGCCTTCGCCGCGAGTTCGCTCCGTGGCTCCGCAATGACTGCAGCCATAGCATCGAGGATGAAGAGACGTGCCTCGAGCGCCTGGTTCATCGCACTGATGAGCACGTCGGCGGGCAGCCCCTCAATCTTCGTGTCGAGCTGAAGCGCCGTGATCATGTCAGCGGTACCCGCGACCTTGAAGTCCATGTCACCCAGGTGATCCTCAACGCCGAGAATGTCGGTGAGGGTCGCGAACTTGCCGTCCTGGTAGATGAGGCCCATGGCGATGCCCGCTACTGGCGCGTGGATTGGAACACCCGCGTCCATGAGGGAGAGCGACGATCCGCAGACCGAGGCCATCGAGGATGAGCCATTCGACATCAGCACCTCAGAGACGAGGCGGTACGCGTAGGGGAAGTCCTCGACAGGTGGGATCACGGGGAGCAGCGCCTTCTCAGCGAGCGCACCGTGGCCGATCTCGCGGCGCTTCGGGCCACGCATGAATCCGGCCTCACCCGTCGCGTACGGCGGCATGTTGTAATGATGCATGTACCGCTTCGCGTCTTCGGGCGAGATCGTGTCGAGCATCTGCTCCATCTTCAGCATGCCGAGTGTCGTGATGTTCAGTACCTGCGTCTCACCACGCTGGAACATGCCAGAACCATGGACGCCAGGAATCAGACCGACTTCAATGGTCAACTCGCGGATGTCCGTCAGGCCGCGACCGTCAACGCGGACGCCCTCGTTGACAACGCGGGAGCGCATGACGTTCTTCTGCACCTTCGAGAACGCTGCCTTGGCCTCTCTGAGACCGGCGCTGTCGCCCTCGTCGAGGCCGAGTGCTTCAATGGCCTCGTCCCTGATGGCGGACTCTGCATCCTGGCGTTCGTGCTTCTTGACGATCGTGCCGAGTGCCTCGAGTTTCGCCTTGGCAGCTTCTTCAATCTTCGCGTAGACCTCGTCCGAGCAGTCCACCACAACCTGCCACTCGACGGGCTCGGGTGCGCCGTGCTTCTCGAGAAGTTCAAGCTGGAGGTCGATGAGCGTCGCGATGTACTCCTTCGCAAGCTCGAGCCCCGCAGCAACCGTGGCTTCGTCTGAGGCCTGCTGGCCCTCCTGGACGAGCCGGTATCCATGCTCGGATGCACCCGCCTCGACCATGTTGATGTCGACGTTGCCTGCGGCATTGCGTTTTCCGGCGACAACGATTTCGAAGACGGCTTCTTCACCCTGCTCGTAGGTCGGGAACGGAATCCATTCGCCGTCGATGAGTGCAAGCCGGATTGCTCCGATCGGTCCTTCGAAGGGGATCGGGCTGAGCGTCAGGGCAGCAGATGCTCCGTTGAGCGCTATGACATCATGTGGGTTCTCTAAGTCTGCGGCAAGAACTGTCGCAACGACGTGGGTGTCGTGGCGGTATCCCTCCGCGAAGTTTGGGCGCAGTGGACGGTCGATGAGTCGATCCGACAGGATCGCGTTCTCCGAGGCACGTCCTTCACGCCGGAAGAATGAACCCGGTATGCGACCAACGGCGTAGGTGCGTTCCTCGACGTCAATGGTGAGCGGGAAGAAGTCCACGCCCTCCCTGAGGCTGCGCTTAGCGGTTGCGGTCACAAGGACCTCGGTGTCTCCGATGCGGACATCTACTGCCCCATCAGCGAGCTGTGCGAACTTACCTGCACTCAGTGAGATCTCTGCCTCACCTATGCGTACGCGTACGGTGGTCTCTGCCACTCGTTTCTCCTTTTGTATGAGAGGAGGCCCAATTGGCAGTGGTCGACATTCGAGGGATTGATTCGAATAGCGACCACTGACAACTGGATCACTTCCTCCGTCGTGCTGTCATCTAGATAGGGATGAAGGCAGCTCAAGCTGCCCTCAGGTCGGTGCTAGCGACGCAGTCCCAAACCAGATATCAGGGATCGGTAGCGCTCCACGTCTTGATTCTGGAGGTACCGAAGCAGTCGCCGACGCTTACCCACCATCATGAGTAGACCTCTCCGGCCGTGATGATCCTTCTTATGGATCTTCAGGTGCTCGGTGAGATGGTTGATACGCTCGGTCAGCAACGCGACCTGAACCTCGGGCGAGCCGGTGTCCTTGTCGTGTGTGCCGAACTTCTCTACAACAGATTGCGTATCGTTCACAAGGTACTTTCTTACGAGTGTAAGTGGTCGGGCGACTGCCCAAGATGCAGGATAGCACTCTGCGGCTCTATCCAACACTGGTCTGCAGCTACCCACGCGACGGCTTCACCCGATAACGGCGTCAACTTCGATCTCGACGCGCCATCTCGGATCGAGGAGTGCCGATATCACAACCATCGTTGCAGCAGGCTCGGATCCGCCGAACAGTTCCTTGTGGGCACGCCCGATGTCGTCCGCGTCGCCGACGTCTACGATGAACGTCCTTGTGCGCACAACGTCGGCCATCGATCCTCCGAGGGACTCGATCGCGTCCTGCGCTATCCGGCCGCACCGCAACATCTGGTCGTAGGCTTCCTCGGCCAGGTTCTCGCCCGACTCGGGAACCGGTGCCGTCCCCGCAACGTAGATCGTGTCGCCGACGCGCAGCGCACGGGAGAACCCGTAGGCAGATTCATAGGGGGACACACCATGGTGACGTCTTCGTGGCATGAGAAGAAGCGTAGACGGTCACCACGTCCTCCCTTGCGCATCAGGCAGGGCGTCGCGTTCGCGTAAGAGTGGGTCGTTCTTCCCGCACCGACCGTCTCACACGGGGCTGGGACAGAGCGCTCTCGCGACGAATACTCTCAGTAGCAGAGCACCCGATCCGCTTCGAGAGTGAGTTCGACAAACTTCGCAGGTGTGGCGAATTCAGCATCCTTCCCCTTCGAGATCGACTTCGTCGACTCCCCTAGCTTGAGAGGACCTGCCCGAGACGAAGATCGGTACGTTCGGTTGAGTGGCGTCAGATTGTGGACGGCTATCCGGTTCCTGGGTTGACGAGTAAGCAGGTCGCCGTGGCCCGGGCCAGAATCCGTCCCGACCCGTCAACAAGATCGGCCTCAGAGACTGCCACCGTTCGCCCCAGTGACACAACCTTGCCGAGGCAGCGAACCGGGCCAGTCTCAGTCGTGATCGCATGGAGATAATTCACTGCGAGGTTGAGCGTGGCGTATCCAACTCCCGCCGGTAACCGCGTCTGGATGGCGCACCCCGTGGCGGTGTCGAGCAGAGTCGCAATCAAACCGCCATGGACCATCCCGTAGGGGTTGTAATGAAACTCGTCAGGAGTGCAACCGATCTCGACGCAACCGTCACCGACATCTGTTAACTCGAACCCCAGAGTCGCAGCAATCGGTGGTGTCACCTCACCCTTCGACCACGCATCCAAAAACTCCCGACCTGACAACGATCGCAGCGACCGAGCAAGGTCGACCGGTTCGCTCCACGTGTGGGTTCTCGTTCGTGACCGAGTCTGTTCCACCGTGGATCCCTTTCGAAGCGACACCCGACACCGTACAACCTTCTCGACGTCTGCATAGCCAGACGAACCCCCACAACGCTGATGCGGAAGCGAGACGGCCCGAGGTACGAGGGTCAGCAAGTTCTACGTGGCACGCATCTCCCTCCAAGACCCCGCCCATCTCCGACAAGCCCCCTATCCTCGATATGTGCAAAGAAGACCGCCCACCTCGGAGCGGGTGCGCTCGGTGCCGTAACCCGACGAGTGCCCCGCAGGAGTGTCTATGCAGTATCAGATGCGCCGTTATCGGATCGCCGACGGCGAGCTCAAAGAGTTCGTCGACGCGTGGTTGACAGGTGTCGTACCGCTACGGGAGCAGTTCGGTTTCCGATTCCACGGCGCGTGGTCGATCGAAGAGTCGAACGAGTTCGTATGCGTAATGAGTTATGCCGGTTCGGAGGGCTTCACTGCGGCTGACGCGGCCTACTACGACTCGGAGGAACGCCGCCAGCTCTCACCGGATCCGGCAGTGCACATCGTGAGCAGCGACGAACGTTCAGCACACCAGGTCCTCTGAGCCGCGCTACCACGCAGATCAGCACAACCCCGGCCAGCCCGCGGAATCGTCGCGAGGAGACTGCTCACTCCAGTATCACGTGCCCGCCACCTCCGCCACCTCCGCCGCCTCCTCGCCACACGGGATCTGCCCGGCGACCGTCATCCCACGAGCAGGAGCCTGCTTCAGCGACCTCCGCAGCGATGCAGTCAGCCACAGCGTCGTGCCTGAGCACAGACGTGTGCGCCTGCCACGCCCTGCTGAATGCGATGATCGGGCTGATAGGTAGAAAGTATCGAGCCGGAATTCCACCGTCGTAGATGAGGTCGAGAACCCTGAGACCCGGCGGTTCATCCCTGAAGTTCATGAATTCCGCGTCCAGGTTTCGGATGGCGATCACCTCGACACCCGACGCGTCCCCCAGGTTCTCTCGCACATCCCTGCAACTGCCGTCCGTGCACCGTTCAACGTTGAAGCCACCGTTGTCCGGCACCAGGGAGCTCACCCCTCCCATGCGCTGTAAAGATCCGAGCCAACCCGCGCCGATCGCAGGATCGAGAAGTGCCGCACCGACGTATCCCGGGATGCGAGGGCGGGTGCCGTCATCCAAAGCCCCGATCATCGTCACACCCACAGCGCCACCGCGCGAGTGGTGAATCGAGTAGATGTTCCCGTGTTCACGAGCGAGCTCACGTATGAACTTGTCGAGGGCCTCGGCCGCGCGCTCAGTTGACGCGGTGCGGCTCGCCTCAGTCGACGAATTGCCTGCTGCGACAGCGCGGTAGTCGAAGACAGCAACCTGGTCTCCGGGGACACCGAGTTTGGCGAGCAGCTGGTCGAAATCATCCGCTGAGCCACCGCTGCCGTGCACAAGGACGAAGAACGGCTCCTCGTCCTTCTTCGAGCGTGCCCTCGACAGCACGCCTGCTCCGGTGACGGCGATCGCTCCAACGGCCACAGCGATCGGGGGCGCCGTCGGCCGCGATCGTTCCGTGGGAAGCCTGACCGGCGACCGCACGACAGGTGTTGGCGACAGGACGAGGCCGTCCCCCGGTGCAATGGGCTCCTCCGACACGCCAACCGGGACCGAGAGGAGTAAGCCGGCAACGACGAGAGAGAACATCTGGCTCCTCATGGGAAGCGCGGCAACACTCCCACAATGCACTTCTCCGGCGCCGAAAACAAGAGGCTCGAAGCTATTCGCTACTCGGCGAGAATCTGCCTGGCGCGGATAACATCGCTCTTGATCTGGGCCACAAGAGCATCCGGGGAAGTGAAGTGCTGCTCGTTGCGTAACCGATCGATGAACCGCACGCGCATGTTCCGCCCGTACAGGTCGACATCGACGTCCAGGAGGTGCACCTCGATAATCTCGTCTCCTCCCCCGAATGTCGGACGTGTACCCACGTTACTCACACCGTCGTACGTCACGCCGTCCACGTCGCAACGCACCACGTATACACCCGTGGCAGGGCGAACAAGACCGTCAGGCATCGTGATGTTCGCCGTTGGGAAGCCGATGCTGCGGCCACGAGCGTCGCCAGCGACCACCGTGCCCTCAATCTCAAACGGCCTACCCAACATCCGTGCAGCGAGAGCCACTCCCCCTGACGCTATCGCAGCTCTGATCGCGCTCGAGCGGACCTCCGTACCGTGAAGGTCGACGATCGGGGTCTCAATGACCTTGAATCCGTGCTCCTGGCCGCAGAGGCGTAGCGTGTCAACATCTCCCGCCGCGTCGTAACCGAACCGGAAGCCCACACCGACCGCGACGAGCGCGGCGTTCAGCCCCTCAACGAGGTACTCCGTCACGAACGCGGCCGGCGCAAGCTGGCGCACTGCCTCGTCGAATTCGATCACCGCGACACCTTCGATACCTGTATGAGCGAACATCTCGATCCTTCTCTTCAAAGGAGCGAGGGCGGGCGGGCCAGGAAGCCCGGTGACGATCGACACCGGGTGGGTGGCAAAGGTCATGGCGATAACGGGTAGGCCCTCTGATCGCTCACGCAGCCGCTCTAGCACAGCGAGGTGTCCACGATGAACTCCATCAAAGACACCGATGGCGACAGCGGTCTGCCGGGCACCGACATCCCACGCCGACGGGTCACCTCTGTACACCTTCACGAGAGCACCACTTCCGGATGCAGCGCTGCGCTCTCGCGACGGTATACGGCGATCAGCTCACCGCCGCGGTCCGAGATCCGGATCGTTGTGACGGCCTTCTCCCCCCGAGGCATCAGAATCCCGGGAAGTTCCCTGCCGTTCCTCACCGCTGCGGCCATCGCTTCGTCGACACGAATCTCGGGAAAGTCGGAGAGCACCACGCCAGGTGCAAGCAGAATACGATCGATCTCCTGAGCGTCGGCCGCGTCGACCACCTCATCGACCGTCACGGCATCGTTGACGTGAAGGTTGCCGACACGAACTCGCCGTAAGGCCGTCAGATGTGCCCGGCCTCCGACCGCCCGTGCGATATCGTCCGCAAGAGTGCGCACATAGGTACCGGTTGAACAGACGGTCCGGAAGGTGACCTCGGGATAGTCCGACGGCGCAAGGTCGACGAGTTCGAGCTTGTCGATCGTCACGGAGCGAGCCTCGCGTTCTACGACCTTGCCCTCCCTGGCAAGCTCGTAGAGCCTGCGGCCCTCCACCCTTCGAGCGGAGACCATGGGAGGGATCTGCATGATCGAGCCACGGAACCGTTCCATTGCTTGAGCGACCTCTTCATGTGTGACAGGGAGAGGGTCTCGGGACAGGATCGCGCCGTCCGCGTCGAGGGAGTCTGTCGCGACGCCGAACAAAGCCGTCGCGAGATACTCCTTCTCTGTACCTTGTACGAACCGGAGCAGGCGTGTGGCGCGTCCAACGCCGAGCACGAGAAGCCCGGTCGCCATCGGGTCAAGCGTGCCTGCGTGGCCCACCTTCCCCCCGATGTGCCTCCTCACCTCTGCCACGACATCGTGTGACGTCCAACCTTGCGGCTTGTCGACGAGGAGGAACCCGGTCGTCATCGCCGCGGTCACGGCAGGTGAGCCACGATCTGTTCGATTATGTCGGAGGGTTTGGCTGACGACGTGAACCCCGCCGCGTTGTGGTGACCCCCACCGCCGAAGGATCCGGCGATCGCTGCAACGTCGACACGGCCTCGGGACCTGAGGCTCCCCTTGATGACGCCGGCCTCTCTCCGTTTGAGGAGACACGCGACCTCAGTCCCTCTCGCCATACGAACGAGATCGATGAGCCCATCGGTCTCGTGGTGTCCAAGGCCAGCAGACTCAAGGTCCTCCAGCTCCATGATCGACCACACAAAGGCGCGGTCCTCGTCCAGCACCGCACGACCGAGAACGCGGGCAACCACTTCGTAGTATCCGAAAGGCGCTTCCTCATACAGTTTCTGGCCGATGACATCCGTCTCGACTCCCCTGCCGAGAAGGTCCGCGGCGATCTCATGGGTGCGCGCCGACGTGCTGGAGTATTGGAATCGGCCGGTGTCCGTCACCAGTCCCGTGTACAGGGCAACGGCGACGGCCCGGTCTATCGGCCAGTCGAGCCGCTTGATCAACGTGTACACGAGTTCGGTTGTCGCCGCCGCTGAAGGGTCGATCAGCACGACGTCCCCCCACAAGCCGTCAGAGATGTGATGGTCTATGACCGCGAGACGACCCGCGCGTTCCATCGCATTCGCAAGAGATCCGACCCGGGCACGGTTCGAAGTGTCGACCGCGACAGCGAGATCCAGATCACGCGGAAAGTCACCGGGTGCCACAAGAACCGAAGTGTCGAGAAAGTCCATCTCGGACGGCACAATGAACGGCTCATCGAAGGAGGCAACGGCCTCTCTGCCTGCGAGCCGTGCAGAGAGCGCGAGCGCAATCATGGAGCCGAGCGCGTCACCGTCCGGGCCGATGTGGCCTACCACGCCGATTGACCGCGCCGCTTGCAGCGCGTCCGCAACAACCTCGATTCCCTCTTCGATTTCAGACATCTTCGTCACCTGAGTTCGCGAGTTCTTCGTCCGCGAGGGTGGCGAGGATCCGCGAAATGCGGATCCCTTCGTCAATCGACGCGTCAACCTTGAACGTGAGCTTGGGCGTGTAGCGCAGACGTGTCTCGCGTCCGAGCGCTCTCTGGATACGCGGGGTAGCGCTCTTGAGAGCGTCGGCCGTTGCCGCCTTCTCTTCTGCGCTGCCGAGCACCGAGTAGTAGATGAATGCGTAGCGGAGATCCGGGCTCGTCTCCGCCCCGGTGATCGTGAGGAACCCGATTCTTGGATCCTTCAGGTCGACAACGGTCTCAGCGACGACCTCGCGAACGAGTTCGTTGACCTTACGCATTCTGGGACTCTTCTGCCGTGCCATACTGCCTCTTCGAACGTGTATGCGGGTCTAGCTTGTACTCTCGCCCGCCGCGCCGTCAGGTGCGGGCGATCTCGTGCACTTCGTACGATTCGATGGTGTCGCCGACCTTGATGTCTCTGAACTTCGCGAGGCCGACACCACACTCGAATCCGGTTGCCACCGACGCAACATCGTCCTTGAACCTCCGCAGCGAGGCGATCCTGCCGTCATAGACAACGACGCCATCACGCACAAGACGCGCTCTGGCGTTCCGGTTGATCGAACCCTCTGTGACGTAGGAGCCAGCGATGAGCCCGAGCCTCGGCACCCGGAACACTTCGCGTACCTCCGCGACCCCCAGGAACTTCTCGACCTCTTCAGGCAGCAGCTCCCCGACAAGGAGTGCTTCGACGTCATCGAGCAGCTCGTAGATGATCGAGAACGTTCTGATGTCGATGGCAGCCTTCTTCGCCTCCGCTCTCGCAGGTGCGTCGGGGCGGGCATTGAATCCGTAAATGATCGCATTCGCGGCCTCGGCAAGGGTGACATCGTTCTTCGTCATCCCACCGACACCCGCGTGGACGATCGTGACGAAGCCGTCATCGCGACTGATCTTGGCGATCGAATCCTTGATCGCGTCGAGGGAACCGTGCGTGTCCGCTTTGATGATGACACGGAGCTCGGAGTGATCCTTCGTCCTGAGTTGTTCAATGAGCAGACCGAGACGATCGATGGCTGACGGCACAACGAGCTCATTCGCTCTGAGGTCATCAACTTTCACCTGGGCGATCTTGCGCGCGGTACGTTCGTTCTTGACAACCTCGAACATGTCGCCTGCGGCCGGAATCTCGTCCCACCCCATAACAACGACCGGCGCCGACGGACCGGCATCCTTCACCTGTTCACCCTGGTCGTCAAAGAGCGC
This sequence comes from Actinomycetota bacterium, assembly GCA_030123765.1. GTDB lineage: Bacteria > Actinomycetota > Acidimicrobiia > Spongiisociales > UBA5794 > B3-G11. Next base: position 24,533 of record JASJXX010000016.1, read on the forward strand.
CCGCACTCGGCCCGACACCGGGCCAGCAACGATGGCATCGCCACGCTTCAGAGTGCCGCGTTGGACGATCACCGTTGCAACCGGTCCGCGCCCAACCTCGATCTGTGCTTCGATCACGGTGCCTACGGCGGCAGCTCGCGGGTCTGCTTGGAGTTCCTCTACCTCGGCGACGAGAGAGACCATCTCAAGGAGGTCGTCGATATTCGTACCCTTGAGCGCGGAGATCTCAATGGCGGGTACGTCACCTCCGAGATCCTCAACAACGATCTCGTACTGAGTCAGCGCAGCGCGCACCGAATGAGGATCGGCAGATTCGAGATCCATCTTGTTGATCGCGATGATTATCGGGACGTCTGCCGCCTTGGCGTGGTTGATAGCCTCAACTGTCTGTGGCATCACCGAGTCGTTCGCAGCGACCACGACGATCACGATGTCGGTGACCTCGGCGCCCCGTGCACGTAAAGCTGTGAATGCCTCGTGACCCGGAGTGTCGATGAACGTGATCAAAGTGCCTTCGTACTCGGCCTGGTACGCACCGATGTGCTGGGTGATCCGCCCGGCTTCGCCCTCAATGACATTGGTGTTGCGGATCGTGTCAAGGAGCTGTGTCTTACCATGGTCGACGTGCCCCATGATGGTGACAACGGGAGGCCTCGTCTCGAGCTTCGCTGGATCGTCCTCGTACTCAACGATGAATCGCTCGCGACCCTTCTCCTCGTCTTCCTCGTCGTCTGACTCCTCGACGAGGAACTCCCATCCAAGCTCACGTCCGAGCGGCTCGATCGCGCTCACGGGAATCTCACCACCCCCGGGGACCATCTCGCCCATGGACATAAGGGTCTTGACGATCTCGGCCGTACGGATCTGGAGCATTCTCGCGAGATCGTGCACGGTGATGCCTGGTTGGATGAGGAGAACCTTCTCCTCCTTTGACTCCGAGTCCTGTGTCTCCTCGACGCTCTCGAGCGGCGGCTCCTGGTCCTCCTCGACCGGTGCAACGTCGTCAACGACTACTTCTTCGGACGTTGCGCTCGCTGAAGGGTCCTGTGGGGCATCCACACTCTCCGCGTAGGACAGTCGAACGAGTTCTGCAGCATCTTCATCGAGCCCGGATGAAGCTGTCTTGGCATCGATACCGAGCTCCTGGACTCGCGCGAGCACATCCTTGGATTCCAAACCAAGATCTCGTGCTAACTCATATACGCGTGTCTTAGCCACGCTCACCTCCGGTCGGGGTTCCGGCTCGATCACTCGTTGTGATCGGCCGAGTCGTCATTCGTTGTCTCTGAATTCTCATCTTCGTGGGTCGCCTCATCTTGGTCGGACGTGTCCTTGGGAGCGGTGTCGGATGCGTCGGTATTCGACTCTCCCCCTGACTCGCTGCCGTCACCCTCATCGACCGTCTCGTACTCCACTGCGTCTTCCTCGTCATCCACATCAAGGCCAAGATCCTGCGACTCCGATCGAATGTCGATTCGGTATCCGGAGAGCCGAGCGGCGAGACGGGCATTCTGGCCCTCTCTCCCTATCGCGAGGGAGAGCTGGTGGTCAGGAACGATCACGATGGCAGTGTCCCCGCCCTCGTCAAAACGCACCTCGTTCACCCTGGCAGGACTCAGCGCCTCAGCTATGAATCGTGCTGGGTCGTCATCCCACTCGACGATATCCACTTTCTCTCCCTTGAGCTCGTTCACGACTTGGCGGACGCGCGAGCCACGGGCGCCGACACAGGCGCCAACGGGATCGATGTTGCGATCGTTCGAGAACACCGCGATCTTGGTGCGGTGCCCGGCCTCTCGCGCGATCGCCTTGATCTCGATGTCACCATCGAGGAGCTCGGGGACCTCGAGCTCGAACATCGCCCGAATAAACTCAGGATGGCTCCGAGATACCACGATCTGAGGGCCTTTACCCTCGCCTCGCACCTCGAGAATCCAAGCCTTCACACGGTTCCCTCGTTCAAGGCGCTCGTAAGGGATCTTCTCCGATCCGGGAAGAATCGCCTCTGCATCTCCAAGATCGAGAATGGCGTATCGGTGGTCTGACTGCTGGATGATCCCCGTTACAAGCTCCCCCTCCCGGTCTCGATAGAGCTCGTACACCTGTTCACGCTTGGCGTCGCGCAGTCGCTGCAGGATGACTTGCTTCGCCGTCTGAGCCGCTATGCGTCCGAAATCACCCGGCGTATCTTCCCACTCGTCTGTGACGTTGCCGTCCTCATCGAGTTCCTGGCCGTAGACTTTGATCTCGCCCGTATCGGCATCGATTGTGACACGGGCCTCTTCCGCCGCCCCGGGTGTCCGTTTGTATGCCGAGACAAGGGCGTTCGCTAGAGCTTCGAGGATCGTGTCCCGCGGCACTCCCTTCTCGCGTTCTAGCATCTCGAGCGCATCCATGAGGTTGTAGTCCATAGTCTCTCCTACGCGTCCTTGCCCGGTCGCGGGCTCTTCTCCCACACAAAGACTGTCCGTGCCGATGACACGTCTTTGTATCGGAACTTCCTTTCAGATCCATCGACATCAACGGTGAATCCGCCTTCATCCGCCGACACGAGCACCCCCTCGTGACGCTTCTCGCCGTCAACGTACGCGAATGTCTTCAGCTTGACCTCTCGCCCGATCGATTTGGCGTAGTGGCTCACTCTCTTCAGTCTCCTCTCGAGACCCGGAGTCGAGACCTCAAGTGTGTACGAGCTCGTGAAGGGATCATCGTCTTCAATCAGACGACCGATTCCCTTCGAGATCTCCGCTATCAGATCAATACCAAGCGGTTCCTTCGCATCGATAGTGACGCGCACGATCTGGCCGCCACCGAGAATCTCGATGTCGTCAAGTTCTATACCCTCGGCCGCGACGTATGGATCTATTCGATCCCACAGTTGCTCCTGCACGTTTGCCACCGCACTCCTTACACGCCAAAAAAGCCTCTACCAAAGTAAATAGGTGGGCCACGGCCCACCACGGCAGAGATCTCGGTTCGCCGCGGCAGTATACCAGTGCGCGGGAGATGGCGAATGTTGTGTTACACGACGCGAGGTTCGAGAAAGGCGTGAACTCTTGCAACGGCATCGCCGATGCCCACGTCGCTCTGGACTCCGGTGCGCCTCTCGACAAATTCGACGATGCCGCCGTCGAGCCCGCGAGGCCCGATAGTGATACGCAGAGGGATCCCGATCAGCTCGGCGTCAGTGAACTTCACGCCAGGACGCTCTTTTCGGTCGTCGAGGAGTACCTCGATCCCTCCCCCGACGAGCTCGTCATAAAGTTCGGTACTCACTTGTCGGGAACGTTCGTCGTCCGGACGCACGACGGTGATGACCACTTTGTAGGGAGCAAGTTCGATAGGCCAGACGATCCCCCTTTCGTCGTGGTTCGCTTCGATCGACGCGGCGATGCTTCTCTCAACACCGATGCCGTAAGACCCCATCACGATCGGGACGGCTCTGCCACTCTCATCAAGTACCGAGAGTCCGAGCTTCTCCGCGTAGAAAGTGCCGAGCTTGAAGATGTGGCCCACTTCGATGGAGGGGTAGACGTCGAGCACTCCACCGCATTCGGGACACGGTTCGCCGGATTCGATGGTGCGAAGATCGAGCCACTCAGTCACCGCGATGTCCCGGGCGACATCGACGCCTCGAACGTGGACATCGTTGCGGTTCGCTCCGGTAGTCATCCTGGAACGGCCCCGAAGCGCTTCGTCGGCGAGTACGCGTATGCCCTCGACTCCTACCGCGCCGAGACTGCCTGGGTCTGCGCCGAGCGCTTCGGCGATCTCGTCGGGACGGGCAGCCCGCACATCGATGGAGCCGGTGGCATCACTGAGCTTCTGTTCCTGGAGCCCATGGTCTCCTCGCAGAAGCACAAGCGTCACCTCACCATCGAGGAGGTACACCAGAGTCTTGATCTGGCGAGCCGCTTCGGCCCCCCCGTCAAAGAATTCGAGGTCAGCGATCGTGCGAACCCCCGGAGTGTCAAACCGTTCGAGTTCTCGGGCGCCTTCAGAGTCCATGATAGGAGGAAGTGTTGACGTCGCGGTCTCGAGGTTTGCTGCGTAGTCACACGAGGCGCACACGGCAATCTCGTCTTCACCCACCGCACTCCGGACCATGAATTCGACAGATTCCTTGCCGCCCATGGCCCCTGACGACGCCCGCACCGCGACCACATCCATTCCGAGCCGGTCAAATATCCGTTTGTACGCTTCGTGGTGGCGGTCGAACTGCTCATCGAGTCCGGCGAAGTCCACATCAAAGGTGTACGAGTCCTTCATAGTGAACTCCCGGACACGCAGCAGACCCGACTTTGGTCTCGCTTCGTCCCGGAACTTCGTCTGGATGTGATACCACAGCTGGGGTAGATGCTTGTAGGACGTCAGCTCGGTTGCAACCGTCGCGAAGATCTCCTCGTGAGTCGGACTGAGCACGATCCTGGCTCCCTTGTTGTCCTCAAGGGACATGAGGATGTCCTTCATCGTTTCGATCCGGCCTGTCTCCTCCCAGATGGCTGCCGGGTGAAGCTGCGGCAGAAGGAACTCCTGGCCACCGATCGCGTCGATCTCCTCCCTGAGGATCGCCATGACGTTCTCGCGCACCCTCTGACCCAGTGGCAGCATTGAGTAGACGCCGGCCATGAGCTGCCGGATGTAGCCGCCGCGGACGAGCAGCTTATGACTGATCGCTTCGGCGTCCGCGGGGTCCTCGCGAAGGGTGGGAATGAATGCTTGTGACCAGCGCACGTTGCTCCGTTGCTCCTTGGGTTGAGGACGACGTTAGTTGTCGGCCGGTCAGTCTGATGAACCCGCGACGATATCGGCGATCGCCGCCTTGCGTGCCGCGGTCCGGTTCGGATCGCCCTGTAGAGAGAGCAGCTCGACCCGTGTCTCTTGAGCGAGGTCTGCCGCGGAGACGTCCGCGGCTGCAAGTCGTGCCTCCGCTCCCTCGTCGGCGAGAAGTTGTGCCTCCTCGACAAGAGCGTCAACCATCTCGGACTCGGGGACTACCCGCACGACCTCTCCCTTGATGAAGAGATGGCCTCGCCCCCTACCGGCCGCAAGCCCGAGATCTGCCTCACGCGCCTCACCTGGACCGTTGACGACGCAGCCCATGACGGCGACCTGGATGGGGAGTTCAAGCGCAGAGAGGCGGTCGTTCACCTCAGATGCGACCTTGATCACATCTACTTCCGCCCGCCCACAGGACGGGCATGCGATGAGGTCGAGCTTGGTGCGCTCCCTGAGACCGAGATACTCGAGCAGGGAACGGCCAACTTTCGCTTCCTCAACGGGGTCTGCGGTGAGGGAGAACCGGATCGTGTCCCCTATGCCCTCGTTGAGCAGTGTTGCAATGCCGGCAACGCCTTTGATGAGACCACCCGGCGGAGGACCTGCCTCGGTCACGCCCAGGTGCAGCGGATAGTCGGTCGTGTCCGCCAGGAGACGGTAGGACTCGACCATGAGTGGAACATTCGAGTGCTTGACGGAGATCTTCACATCGAAGAAGCCGACATCGTCGAAGTATCTGACCTCCCGCATCGCCGACGCGACCAGAGCCCGGGGTACGGGCCCTCCATACTTGTCGAGCAGTTCCTTGTCCAGAGATCCCGCGTTAACACCGATCCGGATCGGGATGCGAGCCTCCATCGCAGCCTTCGCGACAACCTTGATGTGGTTTTCGTTGCGAATGTTGCCCGGATTGAGGCGGAGCGCTGACACGCCAGCCTCGATCGAGGCGAGTGCGAGACGATACTGATAGTGGATGTCCGCGACGATCGGGACAGGCGATCGAGGCACTATCTCCGCGATTCCCTGCGCAGCCTCGACCGTGTTGCACGTAACCCGGACGATGTCAGCTCCGTTGCTCGCAAGCGCGTAGATCTGGGTGAGGGTCGCCTCAACATCGGCCGTCTTAGTCGTCGTCATCGACTGGACTGAGATCGGTGCTCCGCCCCCCACGTCAACGTCTCCAACCCGGACTCTGCGCGTCTTGCGTCGTGCGAATTCCATAGGCCCGAGAGTACCTACGTGATACGCAATACGTGCACTGCGCGTATCACTGGATCGGCCTGACGATGTCGAGATACACCGCCATCAGCCCGAGGCTGACCAGGAAGATGAATACGACAGCAGCGAGCGGAACCAACTTCTCGACGTTCGGCGTTCGGCCGGTGATCTTCTCGTACGCGGCGACCGCAAAGTGGCCCCCGTCGAGCGGGTAGAGCGGAACGAAGTTGAGCACACCGACGAATACGTTTACCAGAGCAAGCAGCAGGATGGTGGTCTCCATCGGTCCGGCCAGTTGCACCAATCCGATCGGGCTGATCGGGCGAACCGTGTCGAGAATCTCGTCGTCGCCGCCAAAGAGAGACATGACCAACTTCGGAAACCCGACGACCATCTGCCAGAGACCGCGACCGCTCATAACGGCCGCCTCACCCATTTGTTCGGCAGCGATCGGAATCATTGCTATCGGACCGATCCTCTCCCTCTGCGCCTTCGGCGTCACGCCGAAGAACCCGGCCTCATGCGTCACCCGTTCCCCATCGGGCCCAATGACGAAGTCGCCGTCAACGATGCGGGGACGCTCGATGATCGCGAGCGTCGCCGGCAGGTCGATGACCTCGTCCTCCCTCTGAATCGTGATGACGACGTCCTCACCACCATGTGTCTCGGCGAAACGTCCGAACTCGTCCCACGTCACGATCGGGTCTCCGTTCACAGCAATGATGATGTCACCTGGAACGATGCCCGCGGTGAAGGCGGGAGAAGGTTCGTCCGTGTTGGGAAGGACCTGGCTCACTGCGGCGATCGTCGTCGTGCGTTCCGGGAGGCCGTCGGCGTCGTGCACGACTACTCCCCAGAAGGCACCGACGAACCATAAGAGCAGTAGAGCGACCACGAAGTGGGTTAACACCCCGGCGAGGACGACGACCGCCTTCTTCCAGAATGGGGCGGCGCGGTAGGTTCTCGACTCGTCCTCGTCTTCAGCGAGCTCCTCGAAGGGATTCATGCCGATGATGCGGACGTATCCCCCCAGCGGGATCGCCCGGATGCCGTACTCGGTCTCACCCCTCGTAATCGACCACAGTTTCGGTCCGAAGCCGAAGAACGCCTTCGTCGCCTTCATCCCGAACGCCTTGGCCGCGACGAAGTGGCCACCCTCGTGGATGACGATCATGGCCACGATGCCGGCGATCATGACGAAAGAACCCATTGTGTTCCCCTACCTCAGTTCAGCCAGACCGTACGGTACTCAGCCATACGCCTAACTACTCGTTACTGATCGCATCGAGGATGTTCATGCGAGACGCCTTCCGCGCCGGCCACACCGCGGCGAGAACGCCTGAAAATGCTGCCAGGACCAGAGCGAGGATGACCTGGCCGACAGGGACGCGGAACGCGCCGAAGCCCTCGTCGGCGAGCGCGCGCACGACGGCCCATCCCAGGATGATGCCGATCCCGACACCAAGCATCGCACCAAACGTAGCGATGATCACCGCCTCCCAACGGATCATCCTGCGAACCTGACGACGCACCATCCCGACTGCGCGCAGGAGCCCTATCTCGCGTGTGCGCTCATAGATCGAGAGCGTCAAGGTGTTCGTGATGCCCAGTACCGCGATCATCACAGCGAAGAGCAGCAGACCGGTGAAGAGCGCGAGCGCCTGGTCGATCTGACCCTCGGCATCTTCGACGATCTCAGACTTTGTCTGCGCCTTGATGTTTCCGAACGTCTCGACCGTCGGCGAGATCGCATCCTGAGCCGCGAGCACGCTGACCCCGTCGGCGGCATTCACAAACACGAAGCTATCGCCCATGTATCGAAAGTTCGCCAGGTATGTGTCGCTGGACAGAAACAGCTTCCCGAAGTCGCCATGCTCGTAGGTGCCGACGATCGTCAGGGCCACCTCCCCCGTATGGGCAAACTCCGCGGTCACGGTATCTCCGACAGCCCATCCACTCTCCTCGAGGAAGCTGGCGCTCACGATCACTGAGTCTCGCGCGGCTACAGCAGCCACAGCGTCTCCGATGGCGTCCAAGACGATCACCTGCTCGATCGTCTCTGGGTCAAACGCTCCGATAATCTGCGTTTCGCCCTCTATCACGACTCGACCAAACTGCATCGCCGACACGACGCTGAGTTCGTCGTAGACGCCGAGTCTTTCAGCAAAGGCGGGACTGATCGGTGCACGCAGCTCCGGATCGGTCTGGCTGGTCGACGAGAACGTCAGATCGGCGGGGAACAACTCGAAGATCGTCTCGTTGATCGAGGCTTTAGTCGACGACCCGAAGACGGCGAAGAAGACAACGAGAGCAACACCGACCATCAACGCCGACGCCGTGGACGCTGTCCTGCGTGGTTGGCGCTTGGTGTTCTCCCTGGCGAGTTGACCGGAGATCCCGAAGAGGCGAGGCAGCGGCCAACCGATGAAGTCTGCAAGGGGACTCGCAGCGAGAGGCGCGAGCACTGAGATGCCCATGAATGCGATCGCCGCTCCTGCTCCCACGTACGCGATCGATCGACCGATGTCAACGAAGAGGCCGAGTCCTATGAGGAGGACGCCGAGGCCGGTGATGACGCTGCCGGCGAGCGCTCGAGTGTGCAGGCTGCGGCGTGGCGTCCTTGCCGCTTCCTCTCGCATCGCCGCGACCGGCGATATTCGGGATGCCTGCCGCGCCGGGAGCAGCGATGAGAGCAACGTGAGGATCATGCCGACAAGCATCGCCGCGATGACTGCGCGGGGGAGCAGAACGAGCGCTCCCAACGGGATACCCATTCCAGCTGCATTCATCATGCCTCGGATCGCGAAGGCCATGGCGAACCCGAACCCGACTCCCAAGACCGAACCGACAATGCCGACGACCAGGGCCTCGATGATGACCATCGAGCGGATCTGCCGCCCGGTCGCGCCGATCGCGCGCAGCAGGGCGAGCTCACGAATGCGCTGGGCAACAACGATGCGGAAGGTATTCTGGATGATGAAAGCACCGACGAACACGGAGACTCCGGCGAACGAGAGCAGACCGATACTGAGAAAGCTCAGGGCTTCGTTGATTTCTGCGACCTGCTCGTTGCGTTCGGTCTCTCCCGTCACGGCTTCGACGCCGGCCGGAAGCACGAGGGAGATCCGTTCCGTTAGTTCCTCGGCGGTGACACCGGCTTCCGCCTGGACGCTGATTCCGGTGTACTCGTCGCCATACCCGAAGAGCTCCCTAGCTTTTTCCAGATCGAACAGGACGATGGTTGCACCAAGCAGACTGTCCTGGTCGCCGAAGGAAGCTATGCCGACGAGCTCGAACTGCTCCGGCCCCGAGAGACCGACAACCGTCACGGTGTCGCCCAGGGCGAAGCCCGCGTTCGCGACCGTATTCGCATCGAGCACGATGTCCTGCGACCCTGTCGGGGCTCTTCCGGCGCCCTCCTTGATGCGCATTGGAGTCAGGGAGGGAACCTCGGCCCACGAGAAGCCGAGCGTCGGCGGCCCCCGCCCACCGATCGGATCGCCCTCCTTATCGAGCACCCCCGTAGCCAGTGATGTCACCCCACCCTCAGCAATTTCGACTCCCTCGACAGCGAGAACGATATCGAGCACATCGCCGGGGAACGGCTCGGTCTCTGCACGGAAGTCGCCCACGTCCGCGCGAACACTCACGTCGATACCCGAATAGATGTCCTCAAATAGATCGTCGAACTGGGCGTCGATCGTGTCAGTAAATATGAAGGTGCCTGCCACGAGGCTCACACCGAGAACGATCGCCACAGCCGTGAGCAGGAATCGCACCTTGTGGGCAAGGAGCGACTTGAGTGATATTGCGAGCATGGTTTAGCCCCCGAGGCTCTTGAGGCGATCGAGGACCGAGTCCGCCGTCGGGTCATACATCTCGTCAACGATCCTGCCGTCCTCAAGAAAGATGATTCGGTCTGCGTACGCCGCCGTACCAGGGTCATGAGTAACCATTACGATCGTCTGGCCGAACTCGTCGACGGCGTGACGCATGAAGCCAAGCAACTCAGCGCTTGCCTTTGAGTCGAGGTTGCCGCTCGGTTCATCCGCAAAGATGATCTCGGGCTGAGAAACCAGCGCGCGTGCCGCAGCGACTCGCTGTTGCTCTCCCCCTGAGAGCTCCGAAGGACGATGCGTGAGCCTGGGCCTGAGACCGACAGTGTCGAGGATTGTGCCGTACCAATCTTCGTCCGGTTGCTTCCCACCGATGGAGAGCGGAAGCAAGATGTTCTCCTCTGCCGAGAGCGACGGAATGAGGTTGTACGACTGGAAGATGAACCCGATGCGTTCGCGCCGAAGCAGTGTGAGATCCCGGTCCTTCAGCGTAGAGAGATCGATCTCGCCGATGTACGCGATTCCGGACGTGAGGGTGTCAAGCCCTGCGATGCAGTGGAGCAGCGTCGATTTTCCTGAGCCAGACGGCCCCATGATGGCAGTGAATCGCCCCCGTTCGAACTCAGCCGTTGCGCCGTTGAGCGCGTGAATCGCAGTGTCACCCTCCCCATACGTCTTGACGCCATTCTCAAGGCGTGCGGCGTATCGAACAGCCACATCTCCCGTCACGGACCCTCCCTCTGTCTCCGAGAGCATACCGCCAGCACCCACGTCCGATACCGCCCATCGTCTCAGGCTCCCAGCGTCCCGCAAACCTCCCGAGCGTACGTTCTCGCTTCGGCATCTGCCTCTTCAACTTCTTCGACGCTCCCCGGTCGAATCGCCGTGTGCCTCCCAAGCGCCGTTGCTACAACCTCGGGAATGTCCACGAACCGGATCCTGCCGTCGAGGAACGCCTCGACCGCTACCTCGTCGGCAGCGTTCAGGACGGCGGTCGCTGTCCCCCCGATCCTGCCAGCTTCGTATCCCAGGTCGAGACAGGGGAAGGCTGCGCGATCTGGTTCCTCGAAGGTGAGTGTCCTGCCTGCAAGATCGAACGGGGCATGCGCTGTCGAGATGCGGGACGGTCCTGTGATGGCGTACTGGAGTGGCTTCCGCATATCGGGGTGCCCCATCTCAGCCTTGACAACACCGTCAGAGAATTCCACGAAGGAGTGCACAACACTCTCGGGGTGAATGACGACATCGATGTCGTCATAATCGAATCCGAATAGGTAGTGGGCCTCGATCACCTCGAACGCCTTATTCATGAGAGTCGCCGAGTCCGTTGTGATCCTCGGTCCCATCGACCACGTCGGATGATGCAATGCCTCAGCAATCGTCACGGACTCAAGCGCCTCCTTCGTCATTCCCCTGAAGGGCCCCCCTGACGCCGTCAGGATCAGCCGTTTGACGTCTCCCCGGGACTCACCAGCGAGACACTGCCAGATCGCTGAGTGCTCAGAGTCGACCGGAACCAGCTCGCCACCTCCCTCAGCAAGCGCGTCCAGCATGAGCGGGCCACCCGCGACCAGGCTCTCCTTGTTCGCAAGAGCGAGCCTGTTCCCTGCCCCAAGAGCGGCGAGGGATGCGCGAAGCCCGGCAGATCCGACGATCCCATTGACAACGATGCTTCCTCGAGTCCCGGCGACGGCAACGATCTCCTCCGGTCCGAACCGCACCCGCGCCCCGAACGCGTCCTCGAAACGCGCGCGACCATCACCCGGGTTCGCTATGCACACGATCGCGTCGGGGTGCTCCAGAGCGATGTCATGGAGATCTCGAGATGCGCGATTTGCTGCGACTGCATAGATCGGCGCACCGATCCGCTCAGCGACGTCGAGAGTCTGTCTGCCGATCGAACCCGTCGCTCCGAGAACGATGAGCGGTTTCAGAGGACGCCTGCCCACAGGAATATCACCCAGGCAGCCGGGACCACGAACAAGAGACCGTCGATTCGGTCCAGGAATCCTCCGTGGCCGGGGAGCACCGAGCCCATGTCCTTGAGGCCAAGTGACCGTTTCGCTGCAGACATGGCGAGATCGCCGATCGGGGAGAACACAGCGACTGCGGCACCGATCGCCAGGCCGGAGGTGAGCTCGAGCGGATGGAAAAAGTGCAATATCGATCCAACGCTCAGGGCCGCTATAACACCGGCAACGAGGCCTTCAACGGTCTTGTTGGGTGACACCCACTTTGCTAGCCGACGGCGTCCGAGAAGTCGGCCGAAGAAATACTGAGCAACATCCATCGCTACGACGACGACCACGATGGCCGCAATGAGTGTTCGGTACGAATCTGCTCGAGCGATCAAGAGGGCGAAGGACCCAAGGCCGACCCACGCCATCACAGTTACGGTGAGGGCGAGGTTGCCCATTGGGTCCACCCTGCCGGGCACCACTGCGTAGAACAGCAGCAGCATGGTCGTGGCGATGATGAACGATATCGGGATCGACAGCGCGCCCAGGAAGAAAGCGCCAAGCGATGCTCCAATGATGCCGACGAATCCGAAGAGGGCGATCGGTTTACGACCTGAACGCACGAGCGCCGTGTAGAACTCGCCTGCACCAAGCACAAAGACGATGACGAAGAACGCGACGAGTGCCGGTCGCCAGAGAAGTGAAGCGCCGAGAGCGACAGCGAGGACGAGACCCGTGACGATACGAGCAACGAGATCACCTGAAGCCGCCGCCCTGACTCTGTGATGCCCCTCGGCCTTTACGACGTCCTCGAAACCGACAACGGTCGCGTCAAGGCCGGGGATCGGGGCGGCGAGAGCAACCTGCTGGGTCTCCTCTTCGTCGGCCAGGGCGATCGATTCAGCGAGTCCTTCGTGTTCGCGCGTCGCAGTCTGGACGTATGTCTCCTGGGAGAGATCAAATAACTCGCGCGAGGCCCCCGAGGATTGGGACCCACCGCTCTCGTCATCGTCGACATTCCACGGATCGCCGAACCCGGGAGCATCCGCTTGCGTGAACCCGCCGGTCAGATCGTCACCCCCCGGCGACGCGCTCTCAACCACCTCGAGCTCCCCCGTGTCGTCGTCTCCACCAATCACGTCAACATCACCGACGTGACCGTCACCCACCTCGTCATCTCCGACGACCGCAGCCACAATCTCCGCGGTCACACTCTCTTCAGACCCCTCATCATC
>JASJXX010000017.1 GCA_030123765.1 Actinomycetota bacterium
GTTGGTTCTCTGACCTCGTTGCGCTCGGCCATCTCTCCTTTATGTCGTGCTGTGATGACGATCCGCCTCGCGGAGCTCGTCGGAAGCCGCGGCCAGGCCTGACAGGTTCTCACCGCGGGCTAGATGGATTCCGGGTAGATGCGGCCCATCAGATGACGAAGGATCCTCAGGGGCGCGACGATCCCCCTACTCCCGCCGACTACGTCCAGCCGTGGAGAGACATGGGGGAGTACGACAACTTCCTGCACGTCTACGACGTGGGCCACCCCGACGTCTACGAGGAGGTGCACCGAGAGTTTCGTGCCACTCTCGAGGAGAATGACGGTGATCGGCTCGCGGGTGGTGAGATGCACGTCTTCGACACACCCGAGTGGGCCTCCTACTGCGGCGAGAATCTTGACCAGCTCCAGATGCCGTTCAACTCTCACCTCTTCGCCGCAGAGTGGGATGCGGCGAGTGTACGGGGAGCCGTCGAGGCCGCCCTGGGGCAGACACCGGATCTAGGCTGGACCAACGGGAACCTCGGCAACCACGACGAGATCCGGATGGCGACCCGCCTCGGAGAGAGCGACGCCCGCATCGCCGCTCTCCTTCTCCTCACTCTTCGCGGGTCCCCGTTCCTCTACTACGGTGACGAGCTCGGCATGACCGAGACCGAGATCGCACCGGGGGAGGGCCGAGACCCGTGGGGCGCGAACGTCGACTGCCTGAGCCGGGACGGCTGTAGAACCCCAATGCAGTGGGACGGTTCGCACAACGCTGGCTTCGAGGTCCGGGGAGCCATGGCTCCCCGTCAACGCCAATCACAAGACGGTGAATGTCGGAGCGGAGTTGGAGAGCGAAGACTCGATGCTCAGCCTCTGCCGGCGTCTCCTCACCTACCGAAGAGGCTCCGACCATCTCCGCCTCGGTTCGTACCGAACCCATCCGGCGTCGAACGACGGGGTCTACATGTTCGAACCGTCAACCGACTCCGGACGAGTCATCGTCGCGATCAATTTCACCGACACGGTGCAGGTGGTCGACGTCGGTTCCGGACAGGTCGTGAGCTCCACGACGACTGGCGCGGAGCCCACCGCCGGCCCCGAGGGTCTTGTCCTATCCACGAAAGAGGCGGTAATCGTCGAAGCCGGCGACACCTGATCGGGCGGGGTGCCGATCCCTTCAGCGCCCCGCCGCCTGCTGAGCAGCCCTCAGCGGCTCATCGCCTCGAGCATCGCTGTCCCCATGTCGGTCGGTGTCGGAGCAATCACAACACCCGCATCTTCAAGTGCGGTGATCTTGGCCTCAGCAGTTCCCTGGCCGCCAGAGATGATCGCCCCGGCATGACCCATCCGCTTCCCCGGAGGGGCGGTGGTACCCGCGATGAAGCCTGCAACCGGCTTGGTCATGTTCGCCTTGATCCACTCGGCCGCCTCTTCCTCGGCTGTACCGCCGATCTCACCGATCATCATGACGCCCTCAGTAGCAGGATCTTCGTTGAACAGGGTCAGCACATCCACGAAATTCGTGCCGTTGACAGGGTCGCCGCCGATACCGATGGCGGTCGTCTGCCCCAACCCGTTGAGGGTCAGTTGGTGCACAGCCTCGTAGGTGAGGGTCCCGGAGCGTGAAACGACGCCGATCGTGCCGGGCGTGTGGATGTAGCCAGGCATGATCCCGATCTTGCACTCCTGGGGGGTGATGACCCCCGGGCAGTTCGGCCCGACGAGTCGAACGTCACGACCCTGCAGGTAGCGCTTCGCCAGGACCATGTCCGCCACCGGGATGCCTTCGGTAATCGTGATGATCAGAGGAACGCCTGCGTCGGCAGCTTCCATGATCGCGTCGGCAGCGAACGGGGGCGGCACGTAGATGACCGTCGCATTCGCGCCCGTCTCTGCAACGGCGTCGCGCACCGTGCTGAAGATCGGAATCTCAACGTCGTAGGTGTCCTGGCGCCCCTGGACCCCCGAACCGTCGGTGTCACCGGTGAATCGCTCCACCTGGCCGACCCTCGATGGATGCACCGCACCAACGACGACCGTACCGTACGCAATCGCCTTGTCCGTGTGGAAACGCCCCGTCTCCCCTATGCCCTGGACGAGCACTCTCGTGTCTCTGTTGACGAGCACACTCATTCTGCCAGCTCCACGATCTTCACGGCTCCGTCTCTCATGTCGGTTGCACTCACCACGTTGAGGCCGGACTCGTCGATGATCTGCTTGCCGAGTTCCACGTTCGTACCCTCGAGTCGCACGACGAGTGGCACCTGGAGACCGACCTCCTCGATGGCCGCCACAACTCCGTTCGCGATGATGTCGCAGCGCATGATGCCACCGAAGATGTTGATGAAGATGCCCTTCACATTCGGATCTTCGGTGATGATCTTGAAGGCTGCGACGATCTGATCCTTGTCGGCGCCCCCTCCCACGTCAAGAAAGTTGGCCGGCTCGCCTCCGACGAACTGGATGATGTCCATCGTGGCCATGGCGAGGCCGGCGCCGTTGACCATGCAGCCGATCGATCCGTCAAGTTTGATGAACGACAGCCCGTGCTCGGTGGCGGCCAGCTCGGCGGCGTCCTCTTCGGCTTCGTCGCGCAACGCGGCAACTTCGGGGTGCCGATACAGGGCATTGGCTTCAAAAGATATCTTGCCGTCGAGCGCGATCACCTGGCCGTCCGTAGTGACGACCAGCGGATTGATCTCGACGAGGTCTGTGTCCATCTCGATGGCGAAAGCAGTGAGATCCTTGAGGAACTTCACACCGTTCTTGAGCGCGTCGCCTTCAAGCTCGAGTTTGTAAGCGATACCTCGCGCCTGGAAATCGGTGAGCCCGAAAGCTGGATCGATCTCGATCTTGATGATCTTCTCCGGTGTCTCGTGTGCGACGACCTCGATCTCGGTGCCACCTTCGGTGGACGCCATGACAATGTTGCGGCTCGTGGATCGATCCAACAGCACCGAGAGGTACAGTTCGGTCGCGATCTCGATGCCCTGCTCGATGTAGAGGCGAGTCACGACCCTGCCCTCATCACCGGTCTGGATAGTGACGAGGGTGGAGCCAAGCATCCAGGTAGCAAGTTCACGCACTCTCGCCTCGGCAGCTTCGACGCCCCCCTCAATGCCGTCGAGAACAACGTTCACGCCGCCAAGTTCCGGGTACTCCTTGAACCGTCCCTTGCCCCGGCCACCTGCATGAATCTGGGACTTGACGACGACCACGGGGCTCCCCGAGGACTCGCTGAGTTGTCGCACCGCGGCAACGGCCTCATCGACGGTCGTGGCCATGACACCGTGAGGAACGGGGATGCCGCGTGCCTCCATGAGCGCCTTGGCCTGATACTCATGGATCTTCACGTGTTCTCCTGATGAGTGACGGGTTCAGTCGGAAAATTGTTCATTGACCCAGGCTTGGATCGCCTCGAGTGAAGTGCCCGGGCCGAAGATGTGGGAGATGCCTGCTGCAGTGAGCTTCGGGATGTCTGCTTCAGGGATAATGCCTCCACCGAACACGATGATGTCCTCCGCGCCTCGTGCCCGGAGTTCTTCTACGACGCTCGGGAACAGCGTCAGATGGGCACCCGAGAGCGCTGAGAGGCCGACTCCGTCAACGTCTTCTTGGACCGCGATCGCAGCGATCTGCTCTGGCGTCTGGTGAAGCCCCGTGTAAATAACCTCACACCCGGCGTCGCGCAGCGCCCGCGCGACGACTTTCGCGCCGCGGTCGTGGCCATCAAGGCCGGGTTTTGCGATGAGGATCCGGATCGGCATCGTCGAGAATGGTACTTGTCCGTCGCATCATTCAGCAGGGCAGCGCATCAGACGATCTACCATGTGAATCGTGCTCGATGTGAGCGTACTCATCGTACTTGGATCCTCCCTGGCGCTCGTCGCCGCGGCGGTCGGCGTCTCGATCTATCTCAGGTTGGGTATTGAACGGTCAATCGCCTGGGCTTCGGTCCGAGCTGCGGTGCAGCTCACAACGGTGGGGGTGCTTCTCTCCCTCCTCCTCGAGTCTGGATGGGACTACCTCCTCGCCCCCCTGTGGATCGTCGCAATGGTCGGCATCGCGGGAGTCATCGTCTCCCGCAGGGCTGGGACACGTGCAGTGGCACCCGCAGCGATGCTCGCCATCGGCGGCTCAACCGCACTCTCGCTCGCCATCGTGTTCGGGTTCGGCGTCCTTCCATCGGAACCGATCCAGATGATCGTCATTGCGGGGATCACGATCGGGAACGCTCTGCCGGCCACAGTGGTCGCCGTCGATCAGATCATGGTCAAGATGACCACCGACCGCCCGCAGGTAGAGGGCCTCCTCGCACTGGGCTTCAACGCTCGACAAGCAGCGCGCTTCGTGGTGAGGGAGTCAGCAAGGTTGGCGCTCCTCCCACAGATTGAACGGACGAAGATCGTCGGGCTTGTGGCCCTCCCTGGTGCCATGACGGGGCTGCTCCTCGCAGGTGTAGCACCGATCGATGCTGTCGTCATTCAACTAATCGTGATGTACCTCGTGCTCGGCACCGTTGCCGTGTCGGCGACCGTGGTCACCGTCGTGACAGCGTCAAACGTCTTCACTCCTGATCAGCGGCTCAAGGCAACGTTCTAGCTCTCAACGCCGCACGCGCGACGAGAAGCCGTGCCCGCCGCTCCCTCTGAAGGGGACCGTGTCAGCTGACCTTCTCGAGTGGTGCCCAGGCAAGCAGCAGGCGCTTCGATCCGTGCTCGTCGAAGAGCACCACAGCCTCGGCCCGGTCACCGGCTCCAACAACTTCGCTCACGATGCCCCTGCCCCAGTGCGAGTGCCTCACGGCATCCCCGACCGCTATGTCGGACTCGGACATGGTGCCGGCCGATGCGCGGGACACCATTGTCGGGCTCCGACGGGCCCGCTTCGCCTCTGACGTGAGATGATCGGGTATCTCTGAGAGAAATCGGCTCGGAGCGTTGTAGTTGTTCTGGCCCCACAGGTTCCTGCTGACCGCTCTGGTCAGGTACAGTCTCTCCTCGGCACGCGTCAGGCCGACGTAGCAGAGCCGGCGCTCCTCCTCGAGCTCCATGGGGTTACCGAGGGACCGTACGTGAGGGAAGACGCCGTCCTCCATACCTGTGAGGAACACGACCCGGTACTCGAGCCCTTTCGCGTTGTGGAGCGTCATGAGGGTCACGGCCGCAGCATCCTCGATGCCGTCGAGATCCGTGACCAGGCTGATCGATTCGAGGAACATCTGAAGCTTCCCTATGCCGTCGAGCTGGTTCCACTCTTCAGGCCCCATCGACGCCGGACCCGTCTCTTCGAACTCCGCCGCAGCAGTGAGCAGCTCCTTGAGGTTCTCCTCTCTGCCCATCGCTTCGATAGTCTTCTCTGCACGGATCATCTCGAGGTAACCGGTGTCGGTGAGCACCGCCTCGAGAGCGGCCTCAGGCCCCTCGACCGCCCTGGCTGTGAGCAACTCCATCACCGCAACAAACTCGCTCATCGCGTTCTGTGCCCTGGCAGTCAGCATGTGGATCTCATCCACTCGTTGCAGGGCGTCGAAGAAGCCGATGCCCTGCGCTTCAGCGAACCGGTCGACGTGAGCGACCGACGTATCTCCGATGGAGCGTCTCGGAGTGTTGATGACCCTCTTGACGGCGATCTGGTCATCGGGGTTCACGATCACCCTCAGGTATGCCAGGGCGTCCTTGACTTCCTTGCGGTCGTAGTACTTGAGACCACCGACGACTTGATAGGTGACGCCGAAGCGGACGAAGAGCTCCTCGATGACGCGGGATTGGGCGTTCGTGCGGTAGAACACGGCGACTTCGTCGAGGGCGATGCCGATGTCTTGAAGCCTCGCGATCTCTTCGGCGACGTAGGCGGCCTCCTCGCGCTCATCCTCTGCCTCGAACACGCCAATTCTCTCGCCTGCTCCGGTATCGGTCCACAAGCGCATCGCCCTTCGACTGTCGTTATTCATGATCACGGCGTTGGCTGCGTCAAGAATCGTCTGGGTTGAACGGTAATTCTGCTCGAGGCGGACCACCTTGGCGTCGGGATAATCCTTCTCGAATTCAAGGATATTTCGCATGTCTGCGCCCCGGAACGCGTAGATCGACTGGTCAGAGTCACCAACGACGCAGACGTTGCGATGTGTCTCCCCGAGCATCTTGATGAGCAGATATTGGGCGCGGTTGGTGTCCTGGTACTCGTCGACAAGGATGTATCGGAAATAATTCTGCCATTTCACGAGCACCTCGGGGAACGCCTGGAAGATCTCTACGGTGAGCGTCAGGATGTCGTCGAAGTCGACGGCGGACGCTTCGACCAGTCGCTGTTGATAAAGACGGTAGATGTCCGCAATCTGCTCGTGGTAGAAGCCGGAGTCCTGAGATGCAAATGTCTCATAATCGATGAGCTCATTCTTGGCCCGCGAGATGGCGTTCTTGATCTGCCTCGGTGGGAACGACTTCGGATCGAGGTCCAGGTCCTTGACGCACATCGCGATGAGACGGGTCGAGTCAGCTTCGTCATAGATCGAGAATGCGGAGCGATACCCGAGCCTGTGCACCTCCTGGCGAAGGATCCGTACGCACGCAGAGTGGAACGTTGACACCCACATGCCGTTCGCAACACGGCCAATCAGCCGGCCCACCCGCTCCTTCATCTCGCGAGCAGCCTTGTTCGTGAACGTGATGGCAAGGATCTCGTACGGCGAGACACCCAGGTCACGCACGAGATGCGCAATGCGGTACGCAAGCACCCGGGTCTTGCCCGAGCCTGCGCCCGCAACGACGAGGACGGGGCCCTCGGTAGCGGCTACCGCCTCACGCTGCGTGGGGTTGAGGTCGACAAGCAGAGCAGAATCCGACATTGGTAGCGAGTGTACCGAGAGCCTGGTCACAGGCCTCAGCTCACCCTTACATGACGCAGCACGCAACTTCGGGCTGCGCTCTCTCAATTCTCCGCGAGCTCCACCGGGGGCTTCGCCGGGGCCTCTATAGCTTCGAAGAAGAGTCTGTCCGTGTCATCTTCGTCAATCGTCACAAGAACCGTGCTGCCCGCAGGGAACTCCCTGAACAGGACCTTCTCAGAGAGCGGATCCTCCAGGAGGCGCTGGATGGAGCGGCGCAACGGCCGAGCACCGAACTGCGGGTCATACCCCTTCTTGGCGAGCAGCTCCTTGGCGTCGTCCGTGAGCACGAGATCGAGTGCCTGGCTCTCGAGCTGATCTCGGACCCGGACGAGGAGAAGGTCGACGATCAATTTCACCTCGGCAACCGTGAGCTCGTGGAAGACGATGACTTCATCGACACGATTCAAGAACTCAGGACGGAAGTGGTTCTTCAACGCGTCCATCACCTTCTCGCGCATCTTGTCGTAGTTCTGCTCTCCGTCATCCTTGGCGAACCCGACCGTCTTCTTGCGAAGTTCTGCGGTACCGAGATTCGACGTCATGATGATGACGGTGTTCTTGAAGTCGATCGTGCGACCCTGCGAATCGGTCAGGCGGCCTTCCTCGAGGATCTGGAGCAGGATGTTGAACACGTCCGGGTGGGCTTTTTCGATCTCATCGAAGAGCACGACTGAGAACGGCTTGCGCCGGACAGCCTCGGTGAGCTGTCCACCCTCGTCGTAGCCAACGTATCCAGGAGGCGACCCCACCAGCCGCGAGACGGCGTGCTTCTCCATGTACTCGGACATATCGATCTGGATGAGAGAAGACTCGTCGCCGAAGAGGAACTCTGTGAGAGCCTTTGCAGTCTCGGTCTTGCCGACGCCCGAAGGGCCGAGGAAGATGAACGAGCCGCCTGGCCGCTTCGGATCCTTCAGTCCCGCACGCGTGCGCCTGATCGCCTTGGAGACGGCAGCGATGCCGTCACTCTGGCCGATGATACGTTTGTGGAGTTCTTCCTCCATGTTGAGGAGCTTCGCGGTCTCTTCCTCTGTGAGCCGGTGCACGGGGATGCCAGTCCACTGGGCAAGCACGTGCGCGATCTCTTCTTCGTCGATCGTCAATTTGAACCCGGGATCAGTTCCCGGAGACAGAGCCTCGGCGTCCGTGCGTTGAGCAACGAGCTCCCGCTCACGGTCGCGAAGCTGTGCTGCGCGCTCGTACTGCTGCGCGTTGACCGCTTCCCTCTTGTCGGATCGGATCTTGCCGATCTGATCGTCGATCTCCTTGACCTCGTCCGAGAGGCCGGAGCGAAGGAGCCGCATGCGGCTTCCCGCCTCGTCGATGAGGTCGATGGCTTTGTCGGGAAGGAACCGGTCTGCGATGTAGCGGTCAGCGAGATTCGCCGCGTTGACGAGAGCCTGGTCGGTGAACTCAACCTTGTGATGCTCCTCATAGGACTCCCGGAGGCCTGCAAGGATCTTGATCGTGTCGGCCACGGAGGGCTCCTCGACCTTGATTGGCTGGAAACGCCGCTCGAGTGCTGAGTCCTTCTCAAGGTACTTGCGGTACTCCTCGAGTGTCGTCGCTCCGATGGTCTGGAGTTCGCCTCGGGCGAGCATCGGCTTGAGGATGCTCGCTGCGTCGATCGCTCCCTCGGCTGCCCCTGCGCCAACGAGGGTGTGGATCTCGTCGATGAACAGGATGATGTCGCCGCGGGTGCGGATCTCCTTCAGGACCTTCTTGAGGCGCTCCTCAAAGTCACCGCGGTACCTCGAACCAGCGACGAGAGCACCCAGGTCCAGCGTGTAGATGTGTTTGCCCGTGAGCGTGTCCGGCACGGTCCCATCAACGATTTTCTGGGCGAGGCCCTCAACGATCGCCGTCTTACCGACGCCGGGTTCACCTATGAGCACGGGATTATTCTTCGTCCGTCGAGAGAGTACCTGCATGACTCGTTCGATCTCTGTGACACGCCCGATCACCGGGTCAAGACGGTGCTCCCGAGCGAGCTGAGTGAGGTTTCGCCCGAACTGGTCAAGTACGGCGGATCCCGACTTGGAAGCGCCCTCACCGCGCGAGCTCGAACCGCCCGGATGACCCGTTGAACGTTCTCCTTCCTCGCTCTGGATTCCTGAGAGGAGCTGGATCACCGTCTGGCGGACCTTCGTCAGCTCGGCACCAAGCTTTACAAGTACCTGTGCCGCCACCCCTTCTCCTTCACGGATGAGGCCGAGAAGGATGTGCTCGGTGCCGATGTAGTTGTGGCCGAGCTGGAGTGCCTCTCTCAGAGAGAGTTCAAGGACCTTCTTGGCCCTCGGTGTGAAAGGGATGTGACCGGTTGGGGCCTGGGAGCCCTGCCCGATGATGTCTACCACCTGGCTACGGACGGAGTCGAGATTTGTACCGAGGCTCTCGAGCGCGCGGGCCGCGACGCCCTCGCCTTCGTGGATGAGTCCCAGCAGGATGTGCTCGGTGCCGATGTAGTTGTGGTTCAAGAGACGCGCCTCTTCCTGAGCCAGTACAACGACCCTACGGGCCCTGTCTGTGAAGCGCTCGAACACGTCTCTCATCCCTTTAAATAGCCGTGGCGCTCCGATTGCCGGTGCGCCTCGCGGAGTATAGGTATCGATCTACTCTACGCCGGTGATACGGTGGCCCGCTCCAGATCTGTCGGGTCTCCGTGTCTCGTTCCCATAACCGACGCACTAGCATCCGCATTCCCTCACCGGAGCCGACGTTGGACCAGCCGATCTTCCAGGATCTCGTACCAATACCGCGGGTGTGGCAACGCATGGAGGCAGTCGAGAGACGCCTCGTCGAAGCTTCGGTAGCGAACACCCCGTTCCTCACCGACATCGCTCAGCACCTCATCACCGCAGGAGGTAAACGGTACCGGCCACTGCTCACCCAGGTTGCTGCTGAACTCGGCGGCGACACCGGGGAGAATTCGGTGGAAGCTGGTGTTGCTGTCGAGCTCGTGCATCTCGGATCTCTCTACCACGACGATGTGATAGACGAGGCCGACGCACGCCGGGGGAAGTCCTCGGTAAACACGAACTGGTCGAACACAATTGCGATCCTCGCAGGCGATTTCCTGCTCGCGAGAGCTTCCGAGGTCACGGCGCCACTCGGCGAAAAAGCCGTCACACTCATCGCACGCACCTACGCAGAACTGTGCGAGGGCCAGGTCTCCGAACTCGTGTACGCCCACAGCCTCTCCCACGGCGTTGAGGGTTACTACACCGTGATCGGGAACAAGACAGCCTCCCTCATCCGTACATCCGCAAGGCTCGGAGCGATGACAGGTGGCGCAGACGATGACACCATTGAAGCGATCTCGGAATGGGCCTGGGAGATGGGGATGGTGTTCCAGATCACGGACGACGTCCTTGATCTCGTCGCAAGCGCCGAGTTCCTCGGCAAGCCCGCCGGCTCCGACATCGGCGAGGGAACCTTCACCCTGCCTGTGCTCCTCGCTGCCTCGGGACCGACGGGAGACGAGATCCGCACCCTGCTCGACGGAGGGGAGTATTCGCAAGAGACAATCCGGCGCGTCATCGACCTGACCGTCGCTGGCGGCTACATCGACATGGTTCTCGACGAAGCAGTCGATCGCATCCAGAAGGCGGAGAAGGCGGCGGACCGCATCCCCGCGAATCCGCTCACGGATGTGCTCTACAACCTCGACCAGTACCTCCTCGACCGTGTTGCATCAGCGCGCCATTAGAGGCAGAAGGGGACTCGTCACGGGTGTGGACTACCGTCGGACCATGCTCGGTCCTCCGGTCCGTCTCGTAGTGTTACTCGCCTTGCTCGCCGTGGCATGCACGCCAGCGAGCGAGACGCCAACTACCACTGCTCCAGCTACCTCAACTTCTGTCACGAGCCCTCCAAGCACCTCAACCTCAACCTCAACCTCAACCTCAATCCCTGAGGATGACCTCAAGCCTCCAGAGACAGGCGATCCGGACGACGTTGCTGCTGACGCGTTCTGGGGTGCAGGGACGTTCCGCCTCGTAGACGACGAGGACCTTTTCGATGAGGCTGCACTGAGAGGGATCGAGCGGTGGCTCCCCGAGCGTCTCGTCGAGGGACTCGTGTGGGAGATGTTCACGGATGATGACCAGACCAGCGTCCTCGTCGTATCGGTAATTCCGGCGCTGCAGTGGCGGGGCGACCCGACCTTCCTCTCGGCACTGGTGACGTCACGCAGTGGAGTCGCCCCAACCGGGGTCGAAGACGGGATCTACCATGCTGAGGCACCAGACGGCCTCGCCATCCATGTCTGGTCGACCGGGGACGGGTTCATCGTCGCCACTTCGCCTGATCCTGACCGGGCAGTCGCGTACCTGATCGCTCTCGCTGCCGAAACCGGGCCGCAACCGGTGTGGGAGAAAGGATCCTGCCTCTACATCGACCCCGAGACCGAGGCGCTCCCGTACGCCCCCTTCCCTCCCGACATCGTGGTGCCGTGCAGTGGACCGCACAATGCCGAGGTGATTGAATCGCTCCAGGTCGGGACGGGTCTCAACCAGTACGACGAGGATGTGGTCGAGTACGAACGGAACTATGTGTGCGACAGGGCGTACAGCGAGACGTTCGGCCCCCAGAAGGATCACACGCCCTCTCTCATCACCTACATGCCCGACTCAGACGAGTGGGACCGCGGCGATCGTTACCTCACATGCGTCGTTCAGATCAACACTCTCAACGGTCCACTGCTCGTCGCCGGGCACATGGCAGACCGGACGGATCTTGCATGGTCGCCTGAGCCGGGAGAGTGCTTCGACCGAACATTCGCCCCCGAGTCGGTGAGCTGCGCCGTCCCCCACGCCTATCAGTACATCGGCAACGCCGAGGTGCACTTCGACGCGTGGCCGGATGACGGCAGATCCGCTTTCCACGACGCCTGTGTGGAGATCCTCGACAGCTTCGCGAAGCAGGGGCCCGTGGAGATCGATGTGACACCGACCGGACTGTTCCCGTTCGCGTTCGAAGAGGGAGACCGATCGGTCCGATGTATGGCGTTCGCGATCGAGGACGGCGCGCTCACCAACGTGATCGGCGCGTTCGACGAAACCTGGCGGACAATCGGATCAGGAGGAATCTCTACCTGACGTTCCCGTTCTCCTGGCGAGTCCGAGGAAGCCGTCTTGACAGACGAGGGTGGCTCGTCCTCAGGGGAGCATCGTCAGCAGTAAGCGGGACGGCTCGCGCGCAACGACCGAGTGAGGCACAGAAGCCTCAAGATGCACCCATGAGGAGGGCCCGATCTCGGTAGTCTCCTCCCCTACCGTGAAGCCGAATCGTCCGGAGATGACCTGGACGATCACCGGGATAGCGGCCGTGTGCTCGCTGAGTTCCTGATCCGTGTCAAACGCGAATCCCACCACACGGATCTTGGCGTCGCGGTAGAGAACCTTCGAGAGGATCCCTTCGTTGGGAATCTCCAGGTCGGCGGTGATGTCCGCGAACAGGGTCATGTCACTGTGGCTCATGAGTCATCTCTCTTTTGACGGCGCATAGTCGGGAACAGAATCACTTCGCGGATGTGATGCTTATCGGTGAGCAGCATCACCAGGCGGTCCACACCGATCCCGAGACCTCCCGTCGGCGGCAACCCGTACTCCAGAGCACGAATGTAGTCCTCATCGATGGGATGAGCCTCTTCATCTCCCGCTGCGCTCGCCGCCGCCTGGTCCTCAAAACGCGCCTGCTGGTCGAACGGGTCGTTCAGCTCGGAGAACGCGTTCGCGTATTCGGCTCCTGCGATGAACAGCTCGAACCGCTCGGTGACGTGTGGCTTGTCCCGGTGTCTGCGTGCGAGCGGCGAAGTCTCGATCGGATGCTCCGTCACGAAGATTGGCTCCCACAGGGTCTCCTCAACGAGTGCGTCGAAGAGAGCATCGATGAGCTTGCCCGAGCCCCAGTGGTCCTCAGGTTCGATGCCGTGCCGCAACACGAGCGCCCGTAGTTCGTGTACCGGTGTGTCGTAGTCAACGTCCTCACCGACAGCTCCCCGGGTGAGTTCGAGCATTGTCGCGCGCTTGTACGGCCCGGCGAGGTTGACTCCCCTACCGTCGTATGTGATCTCGGAGCCTCCCGTCGCGACGACGGCGCATGCGACGACAACCTCCTCGACGAGCGTCATTATGTCATTGAAGTCAGCGAACGCCTCATACGATTCGAGCATGGTGAACTCGGGATTGTGGGTCGCGTCGATGCCTTCGTTGCGAAAGATCCGACCGATCTCGAACACTCTCTCGATTCCGCCCACGACGAGCCGCTTCAGATAGAGCTCGGTAGCGATACGCAGGTACATGTCCATGTCAAGAGCGCTGTGTCTCGTCTCGAACGGCTTCGCCGTCGCTCCAGTTGCCTGCGCCAACAGCACCGGTGTCTCCACCTCGACGTACCCGCGATCCTCGAACTGGCGTCGGAGTTCGCTGACGATCTTCGCTCGGGTAAGAGCGACGGTTCGAGCATCCTCGTTGGCGAGCAGGTCGAGATACCGTCGCCTCGAACGCTGTTCGACATCCTTGAGACCATGCCACTTGTCCGGAAGTGGCCTGAGACTCTTTTGGAGCAGTTCGAATGCCGAGATCCGAACGCTCAATTCGCCGCGTTTCGTGACGATGACTTCACCGGTCGCTCCGATCCAGTCTCCCGCGTCGAGGTCCCGGAACGCGTCGAAAGCTTCATCTCCAAGCGTCCGCTTGTCGACGAAGAGTTGGATCTTCCCGGAGAGGTCTGATACGACGGCGAAGATGAGCTTCCCCATCTCGCGTGTGTTCATGAGCCTGCCCGCAACCGTGACGGTCTCCCCGCTCGACGCGCCCGGTTCCAGGTCGGGGAAGCGTTCGATGAGGTCGCTTGCCGTATCCGTTCGTCTGAAGGAGTAGGGAAAGCCGCCAGCGTCCATCACTCTGCGATATTTAGCGAGGCGGTCGCGCGTCAGCGGACTCGATTCGAGGGGAGACGAATCGTCCTCTGGCGTCTCGGGGCGTGGTGCGTCTTCGGTCATGGAGCGTCCTGGTTGATTTCGAAGATGATGCGCAGCCCCTCGAGTGTCAGGTACGGGTCGACGGTTTCGACACTCGAGCAGTGGGGCACGATGGTAGAGGCTAAGCCGCCGGTTGCGACCCGGATGATCGGTTCGTCGAA
Source organism: Actinomycetota bacterium (assembly GCA_030123765.1). GTDB lineage: Bacteria > Actinomycetota > Acidimicrobiia > Spongiisociales > UBA5794 > B3-G11. The sequence continues at coordinate 14,023 of JASJXX010000017.1, forward strand.
CTCGCGAGCGATCCTGTCCACGATGCCGTCAACCAGGCCGGCATGGCCGTAGAGAGCGCCTGACTGGATGGCTTCCACCGTGCCCTTTCCGACAACGGATCGAGGTACGGCAAATTCGACCTTCCTCAGAGCAGCGGTGCCGGAGATGAGCGCGTTCGTCGAGATCTCGAGGCCGGGGGCTATCGCACCTCCGAGGTAGGCACCGTGAGCACCAACAACATCGAAGTTGGTTGACGTTCCAAAGTCGACGACGACGACTGGGGCACCGTACCGCTCCCGTGCAGCGAGTGCATTGACGATTCGGTCTGCGCCTACCTCGCGGGGATTGTCGATCTCAATCGACATGCCGGTGCGCACACCGGGCTCTACGACGAGGACCCTGCCCGAAGTAAGATGCGGAGCGACGCGGCGCAACGCCGCTGTCATCGATGGAACAACGCTTGAGATCGCCATCCCCCGTATGTCGCTCTGGGTGAACCCGTCGGCACCGAGAATCCCTACAAGCTGCCAGCGCGTCTCGTCGAATGTCGCGTCAGACCTCGTCGAGAGCCTCCAGCGACCAACGAGGTCATCGTGGTCGAACATGCCGAGGGCCATCTGACTGTTCCCCACATCAATAGTGAGCAGCATCAGGGCCCTCCGTACAGAATGCTTGGTTCCGATAGTCGCACGCCACGATCGGCCAGGCCAGTACCGGGGTTGAGGTGTACGTTGTCGATGAGACGCACATTACCGATCCTGGCGGCGACGGCGAGAAACACTTCGGCCTCTATCGTCTCAACACCGGCGACGTCCCTGGCAGTGGCTGCTTCGACGTACTCGGTCTCGACTCCGCTGTGGGTGCCGAGACGAGTGGCAGCTTCGTGCGTGAGAGCCGCGACGGATCGCTCCCCTGCCTCGAACGCGTCCGAAGCCGCGAAGAGGGCGGTACTCAGAGCCAGGGCCGATCCCCGGATCTCTCCGTCGAGCCTGATGTTCCTGCTCGAGAGCGCCAACCCGTCGGACTCCCGGACAATCGGCAGACCACGAATCTCGACCGGGAATGAGAGGTCACGCGCCAGCGCGCGCACAACAGCAAGTTGCTGGGCATCCTTTCTTCCGAAGAACGCGACGTCCGGACGCACTCCTGCGAAGAGCTTGGCCACCACCGTGGCAACACCATCGAAGTGCCCTGATCGATAGGCGCCCTCCATGCCATCCGACGCACCTGCAACTCGTATCCGGGTGTAGTGCTGACGCGGGTACATGTAGGAGTCGGCCGGTGCGATGAGGAGTTGTGCTCCCGCGGTCTCTGCGAGGGCGGCGTCCCGGTCAAGGTCACGCGGGTACGCGTCGAGATCACCCGACTCGTTGAACTGAAGAGGATTGACGAAGACGCTCACGACGACCGTGTCGGTGCTCTCGGCTGCCGCCTTGATGAGGCTGAGATGGCCCTCATGAAAGAACCCCATTGTCGGCACGAGGCCAATGCGACCTCCTGCGAGGTCCCGCACCTCCTCGAAGGTGTGCACCACCTTCATGCCAGGACGCCATCGATCGCGTCGGATGTCCCCGCGAGTCGGGCGGTGGATCGGGCGAGATCGACGAAGAGAGCCTCGGCCTGAGGGACCTGGCGGCGAATCGCATCGAGCTGCAATGCAACAGTGACGGTGTCCCCCCTCGCGACCGGGCCGGTCAACGCTCCTGCGGGGCCGAGTTCGAAAGCGTTCGCGACCGTTGCTTCGATGAGGGGCCGTGCAGCTTCAAATGGAACGCCGGCAGCCTCGAAGAGGGCGAGCGCAAGGTCAAGAGTGGTCAGGGTGTAGTTCGCGACCGCTGCAGCCCCCGCGTGGTACAGCGGCTTGGCGTCATCGGTGAGGTCGAAGGGATGGCACCCGAGCGATGCGGCGAATCCATGAAGGATCCCTCGCAGGGGCTCATCTGCCGTGATCGCCATCCATGCACCGTCGAGGCGCTGTGCGCCGCGTTGCGCGTCCGGCAACGTCTGGAGAGGATGCAGCGAGCCGACTTGAACGCCGTGCGCCGCGATCGGCGCGAGCAGCGTCGTCGCCATCGCTCCCGACACATGCACGGTAGGCGCCGGATCATGTTCGTTCGCAAGGACTTCGGCGACTTGAGCGATCGCGTCATCAGAGACGGCGATGATCCGGAGATCGGGGGTTCCAGAAGTGATCGGGACGAGGGCACGCAGGCGCGCAACAGCGTCGCTATTGCGACCCTCGACAGAGGTGATTCGGTGACCTGCCTGTGCAGCCGCTATGGCGAGCGCGCCGCCTGCACGACCGGGTCCGATGATGGAGATATTCACATGGCTCCGATCCGCGTGGAGGTATCGGTCCGAGAAGAGTGAGGGTAGCCAGCTCCCTGGTTTCAGCAGCATGCGGCGTGGACACTCCTCTCAACCGGCGAGGTTCATGCGGGTCGCATCTCGTGGGCCTACCTGGATTTGAACCAGGGACCTCATCCTTATCAGGGATGCGCTCTAACCAGGCTGAGCTATAGGCCCGTTCGGAATCCAGGAGATTACCAACCTCACACGACAACCGGCATGGCGTCGGACGCCTGAAATCGGTGGGCAGACTCTGGTACGCTCGCCAGCATCAACGAGGGGAGGCTCCCTGGCGGTTCCCGACAAACATCTCGGCAGAGTGGAGTCGGCCGATCATCTACCTGCTGACGACCTCACGCGTAGCCTCGAGTGGGAGATGCGGCGTTTTGTCATCGTTCTGCGGACTCTCGGCTGGTTCTGGATGCTCCTCCTGGTCGCGACAACTCTCGCGTGGGATGACGGGGCCAACAGGCTGATCACGGCGGCGGCGATGGTGCTCGCCACGGTTTGGACAGGCATCACCTGGTGGGCTGCCCGGCACCGATCACGGATCTCGTCAATGGCCTTCCTCTTCGCGGATGGCGCCGTGTCCCTCATGATCGGCGCGGCCTCCTACTTTGCGGGAGCACACGACCTCTTCCACGGTGGTTATCCGATCTCGTGGCTCGTCGTGCTCGCCTACGGCCGAGGGATGACGGGCGCTCTGCTCGGCTCAGTCGCCCTGTTGGTTCAGCAGACGATTCTGCTGCTGCAGATGGGACGAAGCCCGGTGTCGGCGGTCGGGAGCATCGTATTCGTTCTGTACGCGGTCATTTTCGGGTTGTTGTTCGGAATGATCCGCCGTTCGGACGAGAATCGCAGGACGACCGCTTCTGAGTTGAACGCGGAACGTGAGGCGCACGGGAGAAAACTCGAACGGCTCGAGCTCGCCAACCGGCTCCACGACTCGGCCCTCCAGACTCTCCAGGTGATCGACACAGACGCCGAGGATGCTGACCGTGTGAGGGCGCTCGCCCGCAGGCAGACGCGAGAGCTCCGCACTCTCATCGATGCCTACTCGACGGACGACGAAGCGACGCTGCGGGGTGAGCTCGTCCGTGCCGCGGGCAGGGTGGAGGACCTGTTCAACGTCGATATCAGCACCGTGATCCGCATCGACATCGCGATGGATGACACACTTCAGGCTCTCGTCGATGCGGCCAGCGAGGCGATGACAAATGCTGCGAAGTACTCCGGTACGAGCCGGGTCGACCTGTACGCTGCTCTTGAGGACGGCATTGTCGTCATCTACGTCCGGGATGAGGGCAGGGGTTTTGACGTCCACACCACCCGAATGGGCCACGGTATCGAGCGTTCGATCCGTGGTCGGATCCGCGACGCCGGCGGAGAAGTCCACATCGAGAGCACTCCGGGCAAAGGCACCGAGGTGAGGCTGTCGGCCTCACCTGAGATCGTGCCGGTATGAGCCGGCCGCGACTCGTTCTCGTAGATGACCACGAAATTCTCCGCGCCGGCGCGGCGAAGTATCTGGGAGATCACTTCGACATCGTGGGCGAGGCCGGTGACGTGCAAGAAGCCATAGAGGTGATCGTCTCCGCGAAGCCCCACGGTGTCCTCCTTGATGTGCAGCTACCTTCAGGATCCGGGGCGGACGTCGTGCATGGGGTCAGACAGGCCGGTGTCAAGTGCATGTTCATCTGCCTCTCCGTCTCCGTCAATCGTCGAGACGTCGTCAAGATGCTTCAAGCAGGCATCGACGGCTATCTCGTAAAGTCGACTCTCGGCACACGACTCCCCGGACTCGTGACGGAGGCGCTCGAGGGGTCCATGCCTGTATCTCCCCAGATCGCTGGATTCTTACTCGACATCGACGATGCTGTCGCTGAGGTTTCCGAGATCGAGCAGCTCTCGCCGCGAGAGCGCGAGGTCACCGAGTACATCGCCCGTGGCTACTCGTACCGACACACAGCGGATGCCATGTTCGTCTCGATCAAGACGGTCGAGACCCACATGAGCCACATTTTCCGGAAGCTCGGCCTCGCCAGCCGCCACGAACTCGCGGCGAAGGCGTTCGAGTCGGGCCTGCTGTCACCCAAGAGGGCGTGAGCGACATCACATGAAGAGTCAGGGTTCTCCCCGATATCAAAAACTGACGGCCTGTTGGATAATGGGGGCTGAGCCTGACGGGTCCGGCCCACACGATCGTACGCATCAGTCTCACCGCCTACTGCAGGGCTTTGAGAGGGTGGTCCGGGCATGCCACCGGCGACACCAGCGCAGATCGTGGGCCATTCAGGGGGACCCGTTGGGTTCTCCCGCGTTCGAGTCCGACCGCCGTGTAGGATTCTGGCAACCGTATTACCTAGGGAAGGAATCAAGATGGTGAAGTTGATTCTGCTCGTGCATGTTCTCGCTGGGGCAACGTGGTTCGGCGCCCACGTGTACATCGAAGGCCTCATGGCATCAGCATCTCGCACCCGGGACTCCGAGACGATCATGCGAGTCGGGCTCCGTGTCGCGCAGACGAACCGGCGAGTGCTCGTCGGGGCAGGCGCCATCACCATCATCTTCGGCGCCTGGATCGTGTTTGTATCCGTCTATACGTTCGAGATGCTGTTTGTAGCCGTCGGTCTCGCCGTCTCCATCCTCGGTCTCGCGCTGAGCCTGTTCATATTCAACCCGAAGGTTGACGAGATCGAAGCGATCGTCGCCGAACGCGGCCTCACCGACCCCGAGGCGCTCGCGAAGATGAAGAGCCTCGGACACGTCAGGCACGCGACGACGCTCCTCCTCACGACAGCCATGGTCCTGATGGTGCTCCAACCCGGCGCTTGACGCGAACCAGCAGCCGGGTTTCACGTGTCCGTCCCGTCACCTGTCGCCTTGAGCGTGTTGTCGGTACACTCCGCCACCCACGGGGACGTAGCTCAGTTGGGAGAGCACCTGGTTTGCAACCAGGGGGTCGTCGGTTCAAGTCCGATCGTCTCCACTCCCTAGGAAGGAGAACCCGTGCAAGAGGCTGTGATTGTCGACGCTGTTCGTACGCCGCTCGGCAAGCGAGACGGGGCTCTCTCGGACTGGCATCCGGCAGACCTCGCAGCGGAGACCCTGAAGGCACTCTCAGAGCGCAACAGTTTCGATCCGGTCCTCGTCGATGACGTCATCATGGGATGCGTCTCCCAGGTGGGCGACCAGACATGGAACATCGGCCGCAACGCCGTACTCGGAGCAGGCTGGCCCGAGACAGTTCCCGGTGTCACGATCGACAGGCAGTGCGGATCCTCCCAGCAGTCTCTCCACTTCGCCGCCCAGGGCGTCATGGCTGGAGCGTATGACGTTGTGGTCGCTGCCGGCGTCGAGTCGATGTCTCGCGTCCCGATGGGCTCGTCAGCAGCGTCAGGAGAGCCTTTCGGCGAGAAGATGCGCGAGCGCTACCACAACCGTCTCATCCCTCAGGGCCTCTCCGCTGAGATGATCGCTGAGCGGTGGGACATCCCGCGCGCGGAACTCGACGGATACGCGTACGACTCCCACATGCGCGCGATGCGGGCCACTGAAGAGGGCCGCTTCACAAACGAGATCCTCCCCATCGACGTCGAGGCCGGCGGCGGCGCTTCACAGCTCACCGCAGATGAGGGTATCCGAACTTCCACAACCCGCGAGGCTCTCGCCTCCCTCAGGCCGGCGTTCAAGGATGACGGAGTCGTCACGGCAGGGAACTCCTCACAGATCACAGACGGTGCCTCCGCAGTACTCATCATGTCGAGGGAGCGAGCCGAGGAACTCAGCCTGAGACCACGGGCGCGGTTCGTCTCGTTCTCACTCGCCGGCACGGACCCGATCTCGATGCTCACCGGTCCCATCCCCGCAACCGAGAGAGCGCTCGCAAAGGCAGGCCTGTCGATCAGCGACATAGACGTGTTCGAGATCAACGAGGCGTTCGCTGCAGTCATCGGGGCCTGGCTCAGGGAGACGGGAGCCGACTGGGAGAAGGTGAACGTCAACGGAGGAGCGATCGCGATGGGCCACCCGCTTGGTGCGAGCGGCGCACGCCTCATGACGACGCTGCTCAACGAACTCGAACGGTCAGGCGGCCGCTACGGCCTACAAGCTATGTGCGAAGGCGGAGGCTTGGCGAACGGGACCATCATCGAGTCCCTCGCGTGACGACCACCCTCTTCATCGGCCTGATGATCGGTGTCGGACTGCTTGCGTTCACCTTCTGGTCTGTCAGGTTCATCGCGACAGGTCCGCCCCCCGAACCGGACCTTGATGAGGTACGAGAAGCGGACATTCCCTACATCTGCACCGTTTGCGGCATGTCCCTCACCATTACCCAGGCCCATGATGGCGGCACGGAGCCACCGCGGCACTGCCGCGAAGACATGATTCGAGCCTGAGGGCTACGACACCGCGAAGTCTTTTCGCGACTTCTCCACACCTGTGGACAGCCGGGTGGATAACACGGCGCGGCATCCGCCTCGTGAAGCGCAGCTACCGATAGTTCATCGTCATGGCAAAACCGACGCCGATGCTTGCAAGTCCCGAGAGCAGGTAGCTGTTCGAAGTGCCGCCCGGCAGGACGCTCATGTAGTTGATGAGGATCACGAGAACGCCGATCCCCATGAGCCCGAACATGAGCGAGACGTACCAGGTGGGGGACGGTCCCTTCTCGTCGAAAGCCGTCGGCTTGTGCGATGGAGGGGTTGGACGCTTGTTGGCCTTCTTCCGGCCTTTTGAGACTGGCATGCCCGCAGGGTAGCGCGCCACACCATCCCACGTCCGTCTGCTCCGGCTCGATCGGGCCGTGACGGATCTCTCGCTGTCGTGCACGCAAACGATGACAGGGAGTAGCCTCCACAGCGATGAGCAACTTACTCACCGAGCGGACGGAGCCTGTCGCATCCGCCGCGCAGCGCGACGGATTGCTCGTGCGCATCATTCGGATCTCGGGGTGGCTGAGCATCTGGCTCGGCTTGTTCCTCCTGGGCTTCGTCGCCCACCAGTTGGTCCTCACAACGTTCCTTGCTCAGCAGAACAACACGGTCCTCCAGGCTGAAGCAGAGGTGTACTTCGCCGAGGTGACTGTGAACGAGGTTCCCTACGCACCACCCGGCGCACCCGAGTTGACGGACCCCGACGACGTGCCGCTGCCTCCTGCGGTTCTCCTCGTCGAAGAGCCCCCGCAGCCAGGCGAGGCCTTCGCCATCATCCGGATACCCTCCCTCGATCGGTTGAAGAACGGCTGGACTGTTGTTGAGGGCGTCTCGAGGAGCAATCTCAAGAACGGTGTGGGGCACATGCCATCCACCCCCCTCCCGGGCCAACCAGGGAACTCGGTCATGTCGGGTCACCGCACCACCTTTGGAGCGCCCTTCCATGAGTTCGACGAGCTGCAGCCAGGCGACATCATCGAGGTCGAGACCGCCATCGGTATCCACATCTATGAGGTTCGGGAGACGATCATCGTTCGACCCACCGAGTTCTGGGTTACCGGCCCGCGCGACGGTGCGTGGCTAACGCTGACGACGTGCCACCCGAAGTTCAGCGCCCGTCAGCGCCTCGTCATATTCGCCGAGCTCGTCGGTGGTCCGAATGCGGCGGTGATCTCCGGATGATCAGACGCATGTTCAACGCGCTCCCGGGACCAACACCAGTGAGGGTCGTCCTTGCAGTGATCATCACTGTCGTCGCGTTCGTTGCACTGATGTTCCTATACGACTGGATGGGGAGCAACCTCCTCGACTCCGGCGGTGCCTTCTCGTGAGGGTTCTGATCCTCGACAATTACGACTCCTTCACCTACAACCTCGCTCAGTACATAGGCGAACTCGGTGCGGAGCCTCTCGTGTACCGAAATGATGTCCTGTCAGTCGCTGAGGCCAGGGAGATGCGTCCTGACAGGCTCGTCATCTCTCCGGGTCCCGGTAGACCAGAGGACGCTGGCCGTTCGATCGAGTTCGTTCGGGAGTTGGGGCCGGAGATCCCAACCCTCGGAGTCTGCCTCGGTCTCCAGGCAGCGGTCGTCGCGTTCGGGGGCTCGGTAGGGCTCGCACCTGAACCGCGGCATGGGAAGACATCTCCGATCACCCATGATGAGAAGGGGATCTTCCGCGGCCTGCCGAACCCGTTCGATGCGACGCGTTACCACTCGCTCGCGGTCGTGGATCTGCCCGACGTCCTGGTAGCGACAGCGCACTCGGACGATGGCGTCCTCCAGGGAGTCCGCCACAGGGAGCTCCCAATCTCGGCAGTCCAGTTCCACCCCGAGAGCATCATGACGACGCACGGCAAAGCGTTGCTCGCGAACTTTCTCGCCGATTGACCACGGGCAGCCATGCCCCCGGCCCGCTACGTCCGGTCAGCTCTCTGAGGAGGGCGGGACGTGGTGATCAACCCTTCGGTGTGCAGGGCCCTGACTGCCCGCTCGATCTCGTCTTCGCTGCGACCCAGAGCACGGCCGGCTTCGAAGAGGTCGTACCCTGCCAGGTGAGCTCGCAGGACCGCTCCGCGCAGTTCACGGTGTGAGCCCTGGAACCTGGGCTGGCGTCGCGGGGGTTCATAGACAGCAGGATCCAGGCACCACTCGCTGACAGGGCACGCGTCACAGGCAGGGTCCTTTGGTGTGCAGAGTTGAGAACCGAGATCCATGAGCGCCTGGTTCCAATCTCCCGCTGGTGAACCGATCGCCTCGTACGCGTAGCTCTCGAGAGCGGAACCGGAGAGCGGCTCACCTGCCCAGCGGCTCAGAACCCGTCGCAGATTCGTGTCGATGGCCGCCACGTCATCTCCGAACGAGATCGAGCGGAGCGCCGCGGCGGTGTACGGCCCCACGCCGGGAAGGCCGCGGAGTCCCTCGATGGAGTCGGGCCAGCCGTCAGAGGCGATACTGCGCGCCGCGTCGCGTAGCCTGAGGGCCCGGTTGTTGTAGCCGAGTCCGGACCACACACCCAGGAGCTCTTCTGTCGGCGCTCTGGCGAGGTCCTCCACTGTCGGCCAACATGCGAGGAACTCCTCGAACTTCCCGATGACACGACCGACCTGGGTCTGATGGAGCATCACCTCTGAGACGAGCACTGGGTACGGATCGGTGTCCCTGCGCCATGGCAGATCGCGGCTGTTCGTAGCGAACCACGCGAGGAGGGAGTCGTTGCGTTCGGATCGAACTGCCGCGTACGTCACTCGTCGATCGGCGCTATGTACAGGCCGACGGTGATGTTGGTCCCGACCGCCACCTGGTCACCTCCCTGCGGATCCTGCCAAGCGATCTCTCCGTGCTTGGTCACGTCGGGGTCCTCGATGTCCTGGCCCGGATCATGGATGATCTCTCCGAGTCCCCGGATGGCGGCCTCGCTCTCAGCCTCCGAAAGACTCATACGCAGATCAACGAAGTCCGGCACGATCAGCTCATAGAGGTACACGGTCACGTCGATGATGGAGCCTTCATCGGCCATGGTTCCGCTGACGGGGAGCTGTGTTTCGACCGTGTTGTCCAGGGCCTGATTGTCCGTGATCGTTGGTGGGTCAAGGGGGCTAAGAGTCAGGCCCGCGTTGAACGCTTCGATCTCAGCTTGCGCGAGGACCAATCCCACGAGGTTGGGCACGAGCATCTGTTGGACAACTCCAAGCCTCACCGTCACCAGAGATTCGACCTCCGCGATGACACCGAACGCTGGGTCCTGCTCGGCGACGTTGCCGACGAGTCCCGATGCGAGCGGGACTTCGACCGTTTCAGGACTCACGACGAGTAGGAGGCCGAGTGCGTTCAGCGTCTGCTCAGCCTGGCTCTGCGTCATACCGACCAGGTCGGGCACATCCACAGGCTCGGGGCCTGTGGATACCAGGATAATGATCGTGGCGTCGCGCGGCGCCGTCTGGCCCGTGGCAGGGTTCGTCGATATGACGAAGCCTTCGAGTACTTCGGAGCTGAATTCGCCCTGGGTCTCAATGTTCTCGAATCCGGCACGGGTGAGTTCCAGGATGGCGGTCTCAGCCGACTTTCCTGATAGGTCCGGCACCTTGATCGAGGTAGGGCCACTGGACACGATGAGGCCCACCGCTGTGCCTGGCGATGCGGTAGCGCCACCGTCAGGGTTCTGCGCGATGACGATGTTCTCGTCGAAGTCCTCCGTGAGCACGTATTCGATCGCGCCGATGGAGAAGCCCTGTGCCTTGATGCGGGTACGAGCAACATCAACGTTCTCGCCGATGACGTTCGGCACACCGAACTCCTCCGGGCCACCAGATACGACGACGTCCACGAAGCTCCCCGGCTCTACGTCTGAGCCTGCGGGCGGGTCGGTGCGGATGACGAGCCCGGCCCCCACTTCTTCACTTGTCTCTTGCACGGAGCGAACCTTGAGATCTATCCCCTGCAACGTCTCGAACGCCTGCTCGGCACGTTCACCGTAGAGATCGGGGATCTCTACGGTGCTGACAGCGGGATCGCCCCCACCGAGGAGCCTGAGGAGGAGCCACAAGCCGAGAAGAAGTACCACGATGAGTGCGCCGACGGCGGCCCAGTAACCAGTCTGGCTCCGCTCCTCGAGCGGTGCATCGAACGTCATTGTCGCGTTCGGCGACCCCAGGGGCGGAGCGGCCGGAGAGGGAGAGATCATCGCTGTCGGTGCTGCGGCCATGACCATCGCGGCTGCCACCGGTTCGCTCCCACCGAGGTACCGCATGAGGTCGGTTCGCAACTCGTCAGCGGTCTGGTAGCGCCCGTCCGGTTTCTTCTCCATCGCGTGTTCGGTAATCGCGGCGATCTCGCGCGGTACGTCCGGATTGAGAGAGTCGGGGGCGGGAGCCGGCTCGGAGACGTGCTGGTACGCAACCGCGACAGGGCTCTCCCCGGTGAATGGCGGCTTCCCGACGATCATCTCAAAGAGGACAATCCCGAGGCTGTAGACGTCCGATCGCTCGTCTGCAGGCATTCCCTGTGCCTGCTCGGGGGAGAAGTAGGTCGCCGTGCCGATAACGGCACCCGTCCGGGTCAGCTCCTCGGAGTCGTCGAGAGCCCTCGCTATGCCGAAGTCGGTCACCTTCACCGAGCCATCCTCGGTAATCATGATGTTGCCGGGTTTGACGTCTCGGTGATAGATCCCGTGCTGATGGGCAACGGAGAGCGCAGCGGCGGTGTCGGCAGCGATCTCGGCGGAACGCTGCGGAAGCAGCGCACCTTCAGACTTCAGGATCTCGCGCAGTGTGCGGCCCCTGATGAGCTCCATGACCATGAAGTAGGTGCCCTCGTGTTTGCCCCAGTCGTAGATCGCAACGATGTTGGGATGGGACAGATTCGCGGCAGCCTGGGCCTCCCTCCGGAAACGCGCAACGAACGAGTCATCTGAGGCGAAGTTCGCGTGCAGGATCTTCACTGCGACCAGACGGTTCAGCAGCGTGTCCTCAGCTTCGTAAACGTCTGCCATTCCGCCACGCGCGAGATGTCTGACGATCCGGTACCTACCGGATAGGACGCGTTCTTCCACGGGCGGGATGGTACCTACTCAAAGCAGTAACAGAGGGAGCAGCAACCTGCAACGAAGCAGAGATGTGCAGGGCGAGCAGTCAGATGCCAGGCGTCGCGTCCCGGGTCTCTGTCATCTGGTGTCTGTCACACCGAAGAACGCGGCGAGCACCCGTTGCGCGATGGGAGCTGCAACGGTTCCACCTGTTGCGGACTCGCCGAAGGCTCCACCGGATTCGACGATGACCACGATCGCGATCTGAGGGTCGCCAGATTCTGCTCCTAGGGGACCGAATCCGATGAACCACGCGTGTGGCGCGCTCCCTTCCGTCTCGGCGGTACCGGTCTTTCCCGCTATCCGCACTCCAGGGACCGCGGCTCTTGTTCCTGTCCCCGAGATGACGGCCTGTTCCATCATGTCGGCGAGAACACCAGCGGAAGCGGGACTCATTGCGCGCCTCCAGGCGACCGGTTCAGTCGTGGCTTCGACGACTCCCTCGGAGGTGAATATCTCAGATACGAGATACGGCGCCATCATGATGCCATTGTTCGCCACTGCGGCAACGGTGAGGACCATGAGGAGCGGTGTTGCACGGTCGTCTCTCTGGCCGATGGCGCTCTGCGCTGTCGCCGGCGGGTCGTCCTGCATCGTGCCGCGCAGCGGAAAGAACGATGTGAGAACGTCGAACTCGAACGGTACCTCTGAGTTGAATCCGAAAGCCTCAGCCGTTCCCCCGAGCGTGTCTGCGCCAAGATTCATTCCGAGCTTGGCGAACACGGTGTTGCAGGACTTGACGAACGCGAACTTGAGGGTGACAGAGGTTCCGTTGTCGCAGACCCTTCCGTCGTAATTGCTTATCGTGGACTCTGACCCGGGGAGTCTGAGGTAGACAGGATCAGCGAACTCCGACGACGGGCTCACCAATCCGGTGTCGAGCCCCGACGCTGCGGTGATCACCTTGAACACGGAGCCTGGGGGGTAAGTCTGTCTGATGGCGCGGTCGCGCAACGGATCGTCTTCGTCGCGTTCAAGCGCCTCACCTGCTGCTCCTGCGTCCGGCCCGATGAGCGTGTTCGGGTCGAAGCTCGGGTAGGTGACCATCGCAAGGATCGCTCCTGTCGTCGGATCGATCGCGATGACACTCCCCCTCTGTTCGCCGAGCGCATCTCGGGCGACAGTCTGGAGGGCGTCACGAAGGGTGAGTCGTACGCCTCGAGGCTTCGTGTCACCTCCGAGGAGGCCATTGAGCACGCCTGAGATCGTTGCGTCCCTGTTAGATATGAGATCAGCAGCACGAGTCTGTTCGACACCGCGGGACCCGAAGAGTACGGAGGTGAAACCCACCGTATGTGCGTAGAGCGACCCTTCGGGATACAACCGTTCGTAGAGCTTCGGATCGCTTGGCGACGGCGTGGATATCGCGAGCACGACGCCGTCAGCGGATATGATCGGCCCGCGTTGGCGGCCTGTCAGCCAGGCAATCGCCCGTACGTTCCTCGGGTCGTCACGAAAGTCCGGTCCCTTTATGGCCTGAATGTAGATCACGGACACGATGAGGAGGGCGAAAGCGCCCAGGAGGGCGTACGTGGTCGTGCGTAGTGAGGTGTTCATGTCCGTTCCTCGTGCGACACTCGAAGGAGAAGCGCGATGATCGCCATGTTGGTGACAAGGGATGAACCTCCGTAGGACATGAACGGGAGCGTCAATCCGGTGATCGGCATGAGACGGAGTACCCCGGCGATGATGATGAAGGCTTGAAGGCCGATCACGAGCATCAGCCCACCAGCCAAGTACTTGCGGAACCGCTCCCGTGACCTGAGCGCGATACCGAAACCCACCGCGATGAGCAGGCTGAAGCCGGTGAGCACGGCGAGCGAACCAGCGAGACCCATCTCTTCGGCTACTGCAGCGAAGATGAAGTCCGTCGCGGCGGCAGGAATGAGATCGGGGCGCCCGAGACCGATGCCCGACCCTGTGAGGGCACCCGAGCCCATGGCGAAGAGCCCTTGCACTGTCTGGTAGCCAGCTTCCGAGAAGTGGCCGAACGGGTCAAGCCAAGCTTCGATACGGCGCTGCACATGGTCGAATGAGACGAGTGCCGTCCATCCAGCAATCACGACGAGGGCGGCACCGGTAACCACATAGAAGGACCTCCCGGTAGCGATGTACAGCATGCCGACGAAGATGCCGAAGAGCAGCAGTGACGCTCCCAGATCTCGCTGGTAGACGAGTACGAGGAACGCCGCGACAGCAGCGACAACAACGGGCCCAAGGTGACGCGGTTCAGGGATCTCGAACGGGCCGATCTTGCGACTCACTACGGACATCGCTTCGGCTCTCTCCGCGAGATACGATGCGAGGAAGATCGTGATGAGAACCTTCGCTACCTCCCCTGGTTGGAAACTCATCACGCGGCTCGCTCCGGGGATGTCGATACGGACCCAGAGCCGGGAACCGTTCACCGTTGCACCGTAGACGAGCCACGAGTCAGGGAGCAGCGGAAGAAGCAGAAGCCCGATCCCGATTGCAAGAATGACGTACCGGTACCGTCGGAGCACCGACACTCCTGCGTCGCGCAGCGCCCACAGGACGAGCGCACCCGCTGCGGCCGCGACGAGGAGCCACCAACGTTGGAGCGCGGCGAGATGGCTGTCGAGTCGGTAGATCTCGATGAACCCGATAGCCGTCAGGAACGCTGCAAGGGGCAACAGCAGGCTCGAGGCTCCTGGCGCCCATCTGATGACCGCGAGGTACACGCCGCCGAATGCCGCTGCGAAGGCGAGGAAAGTCAGCGCGACCTGTGCGTCGAGCCAGTTCCCCTGGGTGAATTCGACGATCGCCACTCCGATAGCAGCAAGGAGGCACGCAGCGACAATGAGGCCTGCCTCGGCCCTTCGCGTCATTCGGTTACGTCGACCACCACGACTGTGGTGTTGTCGACTCCCCCCGCTGTGTTCGCGTGCTCAATGAGCGCCCACACGGTTGCTTCAACGCCTTCGCCTGCAGCGAGGAGATGCTGGATCGCGAAATCAGAGACCATCGTCGTCAAGCCGTCTGAACAGAGGAGAAGCCTGTCGCCGTGCCGCAACTCGATCGTCTCTGTGTCAACGCCGATGGGGCCGAGTCCGAGGACCCTCGTGATGAGGTGTCGGTGCGGATGAAGCTCCGCTTCCTCTGTCGTGATGCGCCCGAGTTCGATCAGCTCGTTGACGAGGGTGTGGTCGGATGTGAGCTGTCTCAGCTCATTCTCTCGAAGGAGGTACGCGCGGCTGTCCCCGACATGGGCCAGGTGCATCGTCCCTGCATCGTCGAGCCGCACGAGCGTGAGAGTGGTCCCCATGCCCGCAAGTGAAGAGTCGTCTCTGGCTGCATCGATGACCGCGGTGTTCGCGAGGTGTACGCGGGCCTCTGACGTCATCGGAGCGGACGCTTCTTCGGCCGACGCCGCCTCTGCCGCAACCCTTGACGCCACCTCCCCCCCGACCGCGCCGCCCATTCCGTCGGCAACCATGAGCACCACAGGTCCACTCGAGCTCCCTGAGGACAGGGGGGAGAGCGAGTCCTCGTTGACCTTACGCACCCGCCCGACGTGGGTTCCTGTGCCCCAGACGTAGTTCATCTCACCTCAAGGATCGTCTTGCCTATCTGTACCGTGTCGCCGCGCGTCACCAACGTCGGGCTCGTCACTCGTCTGCCGTTCACATACGTCCCGTTTGTACTGCCCAGATCGTGAACCACGACATCGCCATCCTGGATCCCGACGCGCGCGTGAAACTCAGAGGAGTATGGGTCCGAGATACGTATATCGGCGTCAGGGGACCTCCCGATGACGTGGCCCTTAGGTCTGATCCGTACCCGCTCCGTCTCAGTGTCTCCGGTCAGAATCACGAGTTCAACTGCCATTCCGTCGGTACGCACACCCGGGTTCGACCCAACATGACTGCGAATCGAGCGGGCAACCTGCCAGAGGAAGAGGAATAGGAGCAGGAGGAACAGCAACTTTATGATGTTGAAGAAGAGGGCAGGCATGTCAGAAGAGGGGCCGAAAGACGAAGGTCAGCTCGCCAAGCATCACCGAGTCGCCGGCGTTGACAGACACGGGCAACGCGGTAAGCGCCACACCGTTGATGCATGTTCCATTGGCCGACTCCAGGTCGCGAGCCATCGCCGCCCCACTCTTGCGGTAGAAGAGGACATGATGGCGAGAGACTTCCTGATTAGCGACTCGGACATCGCAGTCGAGGGCCCGACCGATGAGTGTGCGGTTGAGCGACAGTGAGAGCACCGCCGACCCGTCATCAGCGAGGAGCTGCCCCCACGGGGAGATCGGCGCATGACGGTTCCGCCCCTCCGCTTGAAGGATGCCGCGCGGCACACCCGAAGTTGTGGTGAACTGGATGCGTACGGGCCCAACGAGTCGCCATCCCTGCTCGGCAGCAGTCTCTGTGACGGCGTTCTCGAGCTCGGCAACGAGCTCGTCTCTGTCAAGAGCTTCATCGAGGTCGGCCGGATTCAAGCGAACGACGAGATCATTCGGCACCTCGGGTCCAACGTGGGTGTCGACCGAGAGGAACTCCACCTGGCGGATGAGCCTGCTCGCAATGTCGATGGGATGCATCGTTCCGCGGAACACAGACGCGCTCACGCCGTCAGCGAGCTTCTCGAGTCTCAGTTCAAGGCCACGCGCGAGGTTCATGGGTGGAGCTTACGACGAAGAACGCTGGACGGACGACAGAGAACGCCGCCTTCGGCCCCGCCTGTCGTCCGTCGGTTTTCCCTGTAACCTCCCTCTCCCACGCGTGAGTGGCGGAATTGGCAGACGCGCAGGATTCAGGTTCCTGTGAGGTAACACTCGTGAGGGTTCAAGTCCCTCCTCGCGCACTATGGCGTATCGGGCCTACAGGTCAGACCGGCGTTACAGACGACGTCGGAGACTATTGATCATTGTTTCGTTCGTGGCGGTCATCTCGATGATCGCCTTCCTAGTGTCCCGCGAGACGGAGCAACGCGGCGCGGTTGAGTTCTTCGCCGGCGCGGACGAGTCATCTGATCTGCACGCCCAGGCCTCCGCTGAACTCGAGTCCGCGCTCTCCTCGATCGGCCTCATCCCGCGCCAGGACCTCGTTCGCAGGCTGCAGAGTGTCGTAGATGCAGCAGCGGAGGCTGACGCGCTCCTCACCCTTGAAGCCCCCTCGTTCATCGGGAGTTCCTACGGAACGATGACGACCTCGTCGACGTCATGGAACGCCGGTGCCGCTGAGATTGCCGCGACGATCATGGCGATCATGGATGGAGAGCTCGTTGAAGGCGCCCAGCAACAGCTCGAAGCCGCTCTCGACCTGATTCGAGTAGGCGACGTGTCCTACGGGCTCTTTCTGGGAACCCTCTCCTCGCTCCCCCCGGATCTCGACATACCCGTGTTCACAGTCGTGGCCTACATCAATCCGGACGCGCAGAACCCGCTGCTCTACGACTCCCTGTCACTTGTTCTACGGATCCAGGGCTCATACGACCTGAGTCCCCGCCACGACATCGCCATCGTCGGCACGACCTTCCCTGCACCCATCGGTGAGAGTGATAGCCTCCCCGCTGTGCCTTTCTCCTCCTCTCTCGACATTCAGGCAGTCATCACGAACCAGGGGAACGAGGACGAATCGCTCCTCGAAGTCACACTCGAGATGCTGAACGTTGATACCGGTCAGACATTGACGATCTCCCAGGTCATTGCAGATCTCGAGGCCGGAGCTTCAACGACTCTGCTCTTCGAGAATGTCGACATCGATGCCGGCGGTTTGTATCAGGCGAAGCTGACAGCCACAATCGCGGACGATATCGACCCGACGAACAATCAGTGGGATATGACCTTCGTCTGGAGAGACGAATCGTGAACGTCGCCCTCATCGTTGCGGTGGTCCTGGCTCTCACTCTCGCTATCTGGCAGACGATCCAGATCCAGGCAGTACGTCGAAAGGTCGACGCCGTCCCCGAGGACAGCAACATAATCGCATTGCTACAAGCCATCAACACACGTTCTAAGGCAAATGACGCGTCGATAGCGGCGGTCTCTCAGCGCGTGACTGAGATCGAGGGAAGGCTGCCGTTCGCCATCAGCTACGTCGGGGTTGTCGCGTACAACGCATTCGGCAACATCACAGGGAACCAGTCACGCTCGGTTGCGCTGCTGAGCCAGCGCGGAGACGGACTCGTCATCACACTGCTCTCATCGAGGGATGAGACCATCTTCTACACCAAGGAGATCAGAGCCACCAAAGGCGTCGAGGAGCTCTCTCCCGAGGAGGGTGCCGCAGTCGACCGAGCACTGGGCAGGTAACCTCGCTCCATGATTGACATCGCGTACCTCAGAGATCGGCGTGACGAGCTCGCCGCTTCGCTCGCCCGTCGTGGCATCACGATCGACCTCGATGAGCTCCACAGCCTCGACCAACAACGGCGGCAGGCTCGTTCGGCAGCCGAGGAGATCCGCAGCAAGCAGAACGCGATAGGTATGTCGATCTCCCGCCTTGAGGGAGAAGATAAGCAGGCAGCTATCTCGGAGGCCGGCGAGCTCTCGGCCCGTTACAGGTCGACGCTCGCTGTGGCAGATGGACTTGATGAGCAGTTCCATACACGGTGGGTCACGCTCCCGAACTTGACAGACCCCACGGCTGCGCACGGCATGGAGGAGGGAGACGCCGTTGAGATCAGCCGGCACCTTGCACCCACCGAGTTCGCCTTCGTGCCGAAGGACCACGTCGATCTCGGCGAAGCTCTCGGGATCGTGGACATAGAGCGTGCAACGAAGATCTCAGGCAGCCGCTTCGGGATAGTCAGGGGGGATCTCGCGCTCTACGAGATGGCGCTCACTCGGTGGGCGATGGATTCACTATCGAGCCACGGATTCGTCCCGATCCTGCCACCCGTGCTCGTACGTGAGCATGCACTGGTCGGCACAGGCTTCTTCCCCGGTGACCGCGAGCAGGTCTACTCAATCGAGGACGACGATCTCTACCTCGTAGGTACTTCGGAAGTTCCCCTGGCGGCGATGCACGGTGACGAGATCTTCGACAGGAGCGCCCTCCCTCTACGTTACGCGGGCTTCTCGACATGCTTCCGGAGGGAGGCAGGAACGTACGGAAAAGACACGCGGGGTATCTTCCGCGTTCACCAGTTCGACAAGGTCGAGATGTTCTCGTTCGTCCATCCCGACAACTCGCAGGAAGAGCACGACTTTCTCCTTGAGCGTGAGGAGGAGCTCATCAGGGCTCTCGAACTGCCGTATCGCGTCGTGAACGTGGCTGCGGGAGATCTCGGGCCGTCCGCCGCAAAGAAGTACGACATCGAGGCGTGGTTCCCCGGCCAGGAGCGTTTCCGCGAGATCACCTCCACTTCGAACACGACCGATTACCAGGCGCGACGGCTCAAGATTCGTTTCAAGAATGAGGAAGGGAAGAACGAGTTTGTCCACACCCTCAACGGCACGGCGATCGCGATGGGCCGGGTCCTGATCGCGCTGATGGAGAACCATCAGCGCGAGGACGGCACTATCGGGATTCCTGAGGCTCTCGTTCCCTACACCGGCTTCGAGTCCCTGAGCGCGAGATGAGCGCCGGCAGGGTCTTCTCCGACATTGCCGACCGGTACGACCGGCTGAACTCGATCCTCTCGCTCGGCCAGGACCAGAAGTGGCGCAACACGGTCGTCTCCCGGCTCCCGGGAGGCCGCCTCCTCGACCTCGGGGCAGGCACCGGCGCGGCGAACACGATCTTCGGTGAACGCGAGATCGTCGCACTGGACCCTGCACCGGAGATGCTCGCGCTCAACGATGCCCCGTCGAGAGTCGTGTCGGTAGGCGAGCATCTGCCATTCGACGACGAGTCTTTCGACGCTGTGTTCTCCGCGTATGTGTTTCGTAACCTTGAGTCTGTCACCGAGACGATGGCGGAGATCACGCGGGTGCTCAAGCCGGGGGGAGTGGCAGGCATCGTTGACCTCGGACGACCGGCAGGGAGAGCAGCGGCCAGGCTGCACCGAGCGGGAACCGCCACACTGCTCCCCCTCGTAGGCATGAGCATCGGCGCACGGCAGGAGTACATCTACCTGCACCACACACTCGACAAGCATCCACCCCCCGACGTCCTGCTCGCCGACACTCCCCTTGAGCTCGTGGACACCTGGAGGCTCGGCCCGATGGGCTTCGTCTGGGCAGCCCTGCTCGCGAAGCGGTAAATCCCGTAGGACGAACCGTGACTCCGGCGTCTCACGACTCCAGAGAACCGTGCACCCGCCCTCGAGTGATTGAACGTCGGCGCGTTCTGGACGATCGACTCCTGCAAGGCAACCCCGTCACACCCGGAACTGACCCGCTTAGGGCTGCTTCCTTCCGGATCTGACCCGATTCACGACGCTCCGCCGTGGCGGGACCTTGCGATCACCATCGACCGAGCCAGCGCTGACCCGACGTCGTCACACCCTCAGGCGGGAATTCAGCTCCGCATGAAGAGGATTTCGGACAGAGGGCACCCCTAGTACCCCACCTAGCACGGTCCCCTAAGAGTACTTACACCATCGGTGTAGCAGGAGTCGTGACGCTCTCGGCGACGAAACGGTGCATCCTGTCGCGGGCTTGCGCAGCGAGAGTCGTTGGAAAGGCGTCGAACGCGTGGATTCCACCCGGAGCGATGTGAAGGGCTGTCTCGTTCCGGGCAGCAGCCCAGCGGGCGGACATGAAGAGCGTGTCGTCAAGGAGCGGATCCGATGTGCCGACGGTGAAGAGTGCGGGGCCGAGGCCGGCCACATCTCCGTAGAGGGGCGCGTAGTAGGGATCGAACGGGTCGATCTTCGCATCACCCTTGTAGTGGTCGACGAACCACGCCATGATTTCCTGATCGAGCACGAGTCCCTCGGTGTCCCACAGACGGACCGAAGGGGTGCCTGAGGGCATGTAGGAGCCGTATGCGAGGTTCGCCCCTGCCCACCCCTCAAAGCCATCTTCATCTCTGATCGTCAGCATCGCGGCTACTGCGAGATTGGCGCCTGCGGATTCGCCGCCGATGACGATGCGGTCTGTTCCGAACTCGACCGTCGCGCTCTCGATCGCCCACCGCGCTGCAGTGACGCAGTCCTGGAGGCCGGCCGGGTATGGGTGCTCGGGCGCGAGCCTGTACTCGACGGAGACGACGGCCACGCGCGCCTTGCGCGAGAGTTCCTCGAGCATCGGATCCATCATGTCGTTGCTCCCAAGCACCCAGCCACCGCCATGGAAGTGCAGGAACACGCCGTTCGTGACGCCTGTCTCGATGATGCGGAGCTCAATCATCCCCTCTCGCCCTTCGATCTCGCGTGTTGCGGCGAACTCCGAGTGGATGACCGGCCCCCACACGGTCTGCCCTGCACGTCTCGCGTCGCGAATCTGGACCGGTGTGAAGGCGGTTATCGGGGGCAACGCAGTCGTCATCTGCTGGATCTGGATGTTGAAGGCCAGAGTCTCCTCGGAGACGGCATCCGGGAGCAGGAGGGCGGGATCGATGAGCATGCCGTGAGAGGCTAGACCCTTCTGCACGACTCGGTGGCAGTCGTGGTCGGTGCCTCGGGAGCGGAGGGAGAGGGATTCGAACCCTCGATACGTTTCCGTATACACGCTTTCCAGGCGTGCGCACTCGGCCAGACTATGCGATCCCTCCGTAGGCTGGGGATTGTAGAAGTGAGGACCTGAATAGTGGATGCAGACCAAGCAATGGTGATAGCCCTCTCCGAGGCCAGGGACGCTGAGGCACATGGAGACGTACCGGTCGGAGCTGTGCTCCTCGACGGCTCCGGCAACATCGTGGCACGCGGCCACAACCGCAGGGAGGAGTTCGGTGACGCGACGGCACACGCCGAGATGCTCGTCATCTCGCAACGGTCCCGCGAGCTCGGCGATTGGCGGCTCACGGGCCACACCCTTGTGGTCACGCTCGAACCGTGTGCCATGTGCGCGATGGCAGCCGTGTGGGCAAGAGTGGACAGGATCGTCTACGGCGCAGCGGACCTCAAGGCCGGAGCTGCATGGTCACTCTTCAACATCCCTCAGGACGAGCGCCTGAATCACACCATCGATCTCGAGCACGGGGTACGCGAGGCCGAGTGCCGTGCTCTCCTCGAGGACTTCTTCACCCGCCGCCGCTGACCTGTCTCGTGGTCAGTTGAGGAGCGATCTGCCCTCTGCGCGCAGCGCCACACAGGCTTCGGTCACACCTTCCGCCATAGCGATCTCAGCCTTCTTGAGGTAGGACCGCGGGTCGTAGACCTTCTTGTTCCCGATCTCACCATCGATCATCAGCACACCCTCGTAATTGGTGAACATGTGATCAGCGATTGAGCGGGTGAAGGTGTACTGGTTGTCCGTGTCGATGTTCATCTTGATGACGCCGTATTCAATGGCGTCGTGGATGTCCTGCAGCTCGGAGCCGGATCCACCGTGGAAGACGTAGTCGAACCACGCGTCCTCGCCGTGCTCAGCCTTGATCGCTTCCTGGCCGTCGCGCAGGACTTCCGGACGGAGCTGCACGTTTCCAGGCTTGTAAAGGCCGTGCACGTTCCCGAAGGTCGCGGCAAGCATGTACCGGCCCTTCTCGCCGAGCCCGATCGCCTCCACCGTCTTGAGCAGGTCTTCGTTGGTGGTGTAGAGCTTCTCGCGTGGCGTTCCTTCGGCTGATACGCCGTCCTCCTCGCCCCCCACGACACCGACCTCAAGTTCAAGGATGATGTCGAGCGCTCGCATCTCCTCCAGAAGTTGCGCGGAGATCTCGAGATTCGAATCGAGGTCGATCGCCGATCCGTCAAACATGTGGCTCT
This sequence comes from Actinomycetota bacterium, assembly GCA_030123765.1. Lineage (GTDB taxonomy): Bacteria > Actinomycetota > Acidimicrobiia > Spongiisociales > UBA5794 > B3-G11. The sequence continues at coordinate 36,648 of JASJXX010000017.1, forward strand.
GGTAGAGCGGTGGGAGGCCATGGCTCCTCCGCTCCCGGCTGACCTCGAGGAGGGGCCGGATGAAGGCGTCGACCTTGTCTGCCTGGCAGTGGTCCGTGTGCAGCGCGATCAGCACCGGATACTCTTCTGCGAGAAGGTACGCCATCTCCGCAATCGCCTGGGCGCCGAGCGACATGCTGTTGACATAGGTTCCTGAGGCAAAAGAGCCGCCGCCGTGACTGACCTCGATGATCCCGTCTGCTCCGGCATCGGCGAAGCCGCGCATTGCTGCGTTGAGAGTCTCTGACGAGGTGATGTTGATAGCGGGATAGGCGTACTTGCCCTCCCTCGCTGCGTCGAGCATGGCGTTGTACTGGTCTGGCGTCGCGATTGGCATGAGTCCCTCCGAACGGGTAGTTCGCTACTGCAGAAATTACTCGATTCCCCGCCACTCTTCACCGTGAGCACGCTCAATCTGAATTCCAGTCGGATAACCGCCTCGGTAGACTCCCGCTAGCCGGGAGGGGTGACAGAGCGGACGAATGTGACGGTCTCGAAAACCGTTGGGCCTTTTGGGGTCCCGAGGGTTCAAATCCCTCCCCCTCCGCCACATCGAAAGGGCGCCACCCGGCGCCCTTTCTCCGTTCCGCCCTCTACCATATCTCGCGACTCCTCAACCGTACTCAGCGCTGTCTCGCGTCCACAGATTACGGACGCAGGGGTGCGGTTGGGCGGAGAGTGGTGCCAAACTACGGGGTCTGGAGGGATGACTGAGCGGACGAAAGTACTGGTCTTGAAAACCAGCGAGGCGCAAGCTTCCGTGGGTTCAAATCCCACTCCCTCCGCCAAT
>JASJXX010000105.1 GCA_030123765.1 Actinomycetota bacterium
CCGGGTATTCGGGCATGCCCTCCGAACATCCAACGATGTCTTCGTTCCTTGGCGTGCCCGTAGAAGTGCGGGACAAGATCTTCGGCAACCTGTACGTCACCGAGAAGCCTGGCGGGTTTGATGAACAGGATGAGGTTGCGATCAAAGCCCTCGCTGTGGCTGCGGGCGCCGGCATCGACTCGATCCGCATGGCGCAGGAATTGCGAGACAGTGCGGTCAGGGAGGATCGTGACCGGATCGCTCGTGAAGTCCACGATTCGATTATTCAGAACCTATTCGCGGTCGGCCTAGGGCTACAGGCACATGCCGCGGGGGATGCGGACGATCCGGACCTGCGCGTTGCTATGGACAGCGCAGCGATTGCCATCGACGCTTCGATTACAGAGCTCCGAAGACTGATCTATGAGCTCCACGGTGATCCGTCGACGAGAGGTTCCCTCGGAACGGAGATCGAGGACCTTGTTGGCCGACTCGGAGCACCGTATGATGTTCCCGCCGTCGTGACTGTCAGCGGGAGCATCCCTGAACTCGACGTGTCCCTGATCGATGACGTGCTCCAGATCGTAAGAGAGAGCGTTTCGAACGCGTTTCGCCATTCAGGCGCAACGTCAATCGAAGTTACTCTCTTTGCGGATGAGCGATCTCTCTTCCTGGCGATCAGGGACAACGGCCACGGCTTCGATGTTGCTAACGCACCGTGGGGACTCGGTCTCACGAACATGGCGACGAGGGCAAAACGAGCGGGTGGCACGTTGGATATCGAATCCAATCACGGCATTGGAACGTCGGTCGAGGCGCGCATACCCGTGGTGGGTGCTTCCGATTCGACTTCTTAGTCTCCGTCCTTCAGATACGCATGGATTCTCTGGAGGTTCTCCTCTGAGATCGTCGCATCGTCGTATCCCGGCATACCTTTTGGTCCCTCTCGTATGTCCTCGCTGAAACTCCCGAACGATCCGATCTCGTCAACGAGCGGTGTTCCGACAACAGCGCCTTGGCCGGAGAGACCGTGGCACGCGGCGCACCCATACTTAAAGTAGAGAACGCTGCCGTCCGCGATGGGATCGCCCGTCTGGGCGGCAGATTCGTCGTCGAGACCGAACCCGACGTACGAGAAGTCAACGCCGACGTAGGCGATCGGCGTACGGTCGTATGAGTGCGGATCCTTGATGTGTGTGTTTGACACGGGAGACCTGACGAACACGATCACCATGCCTATCGCCGTGATCACGGCTGCGGTTGCGAGCGCTGTGCTTATCCACATCGAGCCGTCTTCCGTGGTCGGCGCCTCGGACGCGAGTCGTCCAGCTCTTCCGACGCGGACGAGGTAGATGGCTGCGAGGGCGATGAGGAACCACACGGTTGAGATCACCGTGATCACCAGCGTCCCGTTTATGAACGGGATCGTCACTCCGGCCTCGATCTGATACAGTTGTGGACCGTCGCTCTCAACAGCGATCGTGAACACGTAGGGCTGCACCGGATCGGCGCCGGGGCCGAGATAGACGACCTGCATCTCACCGTTGTCGTCTGCCCGCTGTTCGTAGATCATCACTGCCGTTCCCGTCGCATCAGTGGTTCCCCACGCGATCTCGACTCTCGCCGACTCTCCCGCAAGTGACGCTTGGTACGTCAGTGCCACCTCGGCGCCTTCCACAGGGACTCCGTCTTCAGACAACACGGCCTTGACCTCGACGTCCTGTCCGATGGAGACCCGCTCTGGCGCTCCGACAGCGATTGCGATGTCGGCAGCGAAGGCTGGAGTCGCCATCATCACCATGGTCAGCATCGTAAGGATTGAGATCGTGATGCGTGCACTGAAGCCGATGTGGCGGTCGGTCACGACGAGCCTCCTTCCGCCGGGCGACCAGGGTCGGGGGAACGCTCCGTCGATGTCGCGGATCCGACGACTTCCGCTCCAGCCATGAGCGCTTCTTTGGCACGTGTACCTGCGATGGCGGCCTCGTGCTCCTCCGTCATCTCCCACACCGCGAGCATCGGGAAGATCTTGAGCGCAATGGTGAGCAAGAGGCAGAAGAACGCCAGGCCGGCGACGAAGATCGACCACTCTACGAACGTGGGGCTGTAGCTGGCAGGCTCATACGGCATCAGGGGTATGCGCAGCCCCGTCACGACGATGAAATACCGCTCGATAAACATTGCGATGTCCACGAGAATGGCAGCGGCGACCACTCCGGCGATCGTTCGCGTCCTGGGAATCAGCATCAGGACAACAGGTCCGAGAAGGCCCCCGATGATGTAGAACCAGAACATGACGGCGAAGTCTTCGAGGAACAACTGTCGAAAGGCGAACACGCCGGCCTCTTCGAGATTGAACCCCTCGGTCAGATACTCGTTGAGGTTGATATAGACCATGAACGCCCCGAACGCTGCGAGGAGATACCCCAGATAGAGGAAGTGCTTCTGTGTGAGGTATTCCTCCCAGTGGTAGATCCTTCTGAGTACCGCCATGACGAGGATGAGAGTCGCGACGCCGCTGAAGATCGCACCTGCGACGAACAGCACACCGAAGATGCTGGTGTTCCACCCGGAACGTAGGGTCATGGCGAAGATCCACGACACAACCGTGTGCACCGACACCGCGATCGGGATGATGATCAGCATCATGATCGTGATGGCCTTGCCGAGGAGTCTGAGCTGCGTCGGTGTGCCGTTCCAATCCAGGGCGAGCGTCCGATAGATGAAGTTACGCACAGCTCCGACCTTGTCTGCCAGCCGATCCCTGTATAGGCCGAGATCCGGGATCATCGGTGCGTACAGGTAAATGACGCTTGCTGTCAGATACGTCGTGATCGCCATGACGTCCCACATGATCGGGGATTGCCAGCGCCCGTGTAGATAGACGTTGAAGATCCGTTCCGGACGACCCATGTCGATGATAACGAACGAAGCGCCGACGAGCAGGGAAACGGCCGTGATGAACTCGGCGATCCGTGTGACGGGCGCTCGCCAACTGGCCTTCGATGCTCGCAGGATCGCCGAGATCAGAGTGCCGGCGTGGCTGATGCCGATGAAGAACACGAAGGCGGTTATGTACAGACCCCAGGAGATACGGTCCCGCATGTCGGTGACGTAGAGGCCGTCCTGCCACTGTTTCCAGTATTGGAATACGCCGTTGCCGGCGATCACGACCAGGAAACTCAGCCACAGCCAGTACTTGTACGTGGTGACGAGTGTCGGCCTCGTCGTCTTGCTGATGAGTCGTTCGCGCCAGTTGGTCAGCGTGTCCATGTCACCGCTCCTTCGGCACGTTCGATCCATGGCCATTCCGTAGGAATCCGGCCCTCATCATGCGGGTCGCGCCCGAGGTCTTCTCCGTGACCAGGCAGGTAATAGACCCTGGGCTTGGTGCCGAGGTGTTCCTTGAGCCGATAGCCGGAGTTGTCAGAGATCAGCTTCGTTGCCTTGACGACCGTTCTGCCATTGGTAGCGATGTCCTCTTCGAAATCGCCGTACCAGATGGCGTCGTTCGGGCACGCCTGGATGCAATATGGAAGCGTCCCGTCTCTCGCCATCTCCGGGCAGAAGTCGCATTTCATGACCGTCCCTCTGCTTGCAGGAGTTTGATGGTCCGGGTTGTAGTCCGAGAGGGCAGCTTCCGGGGGAACGGGTGGTGTTCCCCAGTTGAAGAATCGTCTGTCGTAGGGGCAGGCTGCCATGCAGATGCGACAGCCGATGCACCGCTCCTGGTCGATGAGGACCGTTCCCTCGGGGGTTGGGAAGGTGGCGCCCACGGGGCACACCTTCACACAGGGTGGGTTCTCGCATTGCATGCACGGCGCTGGGATGAACTGGGTGCCACCACCTGCGATCTCTGCTTCGTAGACCTCGATCCACTCCATCGGCTGTGGAGCAAAGTGCCCTTCGATACAGGCTGTCGTGCATTGGGGAGGGGTTCCCTGACTTTGGCAGCCATCACATTT
>JASJXX010000018.1 GCA_030123765.1 Actinomycetota bacterium
CCTACGCATTACGAGTGCGTTGCTCTACCCCTGAGCTACCCCGGCAGGGAGCGCAATGATACAGAGGACACACGCCTGACGGCGGAGCCGGATCTGCGTGAATGCGCCCTGAGGGCGATCATGCGTCCTCCTCAGTCACGCCCAGTGGTGGACTCGCGCCTCCACCGCGCCATACCAGTCATTCATCATCGCCCCCACCGGATCCTCCTCATCGGCGTACGCGTGCCACCAGATGGGTTCCTCGATCCAGAGCTTCACCGCCGTGCGTCGAAATCCCTCCTCACCCAACGCGAGCGAGTGCTGAGTACCGACGATCGCTATCGGAACGAGTGGAGCGCCGGTGACCCAGGCCAGCCATGCAGCTCCGCGAGCCGGCGGATCTTCCCCCCACCGCTCCACTCGCCGGCCTTCGGGGAACAGCCCGACTACGCCGCCAGACTCAAGGTGGCTGATTGCCTCACGCATGGCACGAACCGGATAGCCGTCTCTGTCAAGAGAGATCGCGCCGAAGAAGCCCAGGAGAAGATCGAACACGCGCGACTGTCCGAAGATCTCGTCGACCGCCAGAAAGCGAACGTATCTGTCGAGATTCACCGCGATCAGCGGTGGATCGAGATGAGAGAAATGGTTCGCGGCGATCACGACCGGCCCGTCACTCGGCAGATTCCGCGCACCGCTGACCTCGAGGTCGAAGTAGGTGCGAAGAATCAAGCGGTTCGGTGAGCGCAGCACACGAGAGAGCATCCGGGGGGCGACGGAGGGGATGTCAGGCATCGGTGCCGAGGTCGAGAAACAGGGCAGCGAGAGCGAGCTGCGGTCGCTGGTTCGCGCGCAGCGCGTCGATCGCAGCAAACACCCTGGTCACATTCCGGAGAGCAGTCTGCGCGGTCACCCTCGTGAGCGCGGAGACCGAGATATCCGTGTTCTGGATCCGGGCTCCGAGCTGTGCACCCGCCGTGTCACGATAGAACGTTGCCAGAAGCTCAAGGCCTGTGACGTAGAGTGCGTCTGACGCGCGCCCCAGTTCGCGCTGTTGTCGGTCGAGCACGAGCTTCGGAGCGTCCCCTTCGGGATGGTCCCTCGCTATCTCCGCTTCTTGGCGCTTCTTCACGGCCGCAAGCAACGGTTCGGTGGCTTCCATTACCTCGGCGGCCAGCCGGTACGCGTCACCAGGGTGGTCCGTGAGCCGCCCCGGGAGAGAGAGCCAGGTGTCGCGAAACGACGCGACCCGCGGCTCCCTGGCGAGTGCAACCGCGAGACCAGGGCGACCGCCCGAGATGCGCGCCACCTGCGCGGCCATGTCAGGCTCCACTCCCTGCTCAACCAACCCTGCGGCAATCTCCGCCTCGGGGACCCGTCCGAAGACGATGGTCCGGCATCGGCTCGCGATCGTCAGGGGAAGATCATCCTCAGAGTCCGCGACGAGAACAAACGTCGTTGAAGGGGTCGGTTCCTCGATCGTCTTCAGGAGCGCGTTCGCCGCTCCATCGTTGAGCATCGAAGCCTCCTCGAAGAGAAAGACCTTCCGCTCAGCTTCGAGCGGGGACTTCACGGCCGCAGACACAACCGCGCGGGCCTGGTCGACCGTGATAGACGTCCGGCCTTCCGGCGCCACAAGAATGAGATCGGGGTGGGAACCTGACTTCGCTCGTCGCACAGACTCGGCATCCTCCCCTCCGACGAGCGCAGCAGCGAAACGTCTCGCGATACTCGCCTTTCCAACATTCGAAGGGCCGACGAAGAGGTACGCCTGTGCAGGCATCTCGATCTCAGATTCGAGGAGGTCACGGACACCTCCGTGACCGACGAGGTCGGCGAAGTGTGTCATCGGACGATCCCGAGTTCGGCGAGTACGGCTCGCACTACGTCATCGACGGGAGCCGACGCGTCCACGACAATGAATCGGTCCGGTTCCGAGGCGGCCAGATCGTCGAAAGCTGCGGCGACCTTCTCATGGAATGCCGTCTCTTCGTTCCCGATGCGATCGCCTCCCGACTGTCGCTCCAGTCCGACGCGAGGCTCTACACGAAGCAGCACGACCACATCTGGCCACACTCCCGCAAGAGCAATGTCGTTCAACGCGAATACCTCGCCGATGTCAAGGCCGCGGCCGCCTGCCTGGTAGGCGAGTGAAGAGTATGCCGTGCGATCCGAGAGCACCCACACCCCCTCGGCAATGGCGGGAGACACCGTCTCGGCGATGAGTTGAGCACGCGATGCTGCAAACAGCGCCGCCTCTGCACGGGGAGCGACCTCATGGCCCGTTGTGAGGAGAATGTCGCGAATCCGTTCCCCTACCTCGGTGCCGCCAGGTTCACGCACAAGAACAACTCGCTCACCGAGTTCTTCAAGGAAATCTGCCACTCGCCGGGCAATCGTCGACTTGCCCGCGCCTTCGACTCCTTCGAACGCAACGTAACGAGCTCCTCCGAATCGGGAACGGTCATCCATAGGGCCAGTCTGACAGGATTCGAAACAATGCGTTCACCGCGTCCGTCCACGGCGCTCGGTGGCCGGGAGAGACCGGTCCGGCGGCATCGAACTCGACGACGCGACGCTCAACGCTTCTTCTTCGCCGGACCCTTGGCTCGCTTCTCCGCGAGGCGGTCCGACGCGTGCTCAAGGGTGACGTTCTCGACAGTCTCAGCTTTACGGAACGACACGTTCGTCTCCCCGTCAGTCATGTAAAGCCCGAACCGACCGTCCTTGACGAGGATCTCACGACCGGTCACAGGATCCTGGCCTAGCTCCATTATCGGGGGCTTCGCCCCGCGCCGCTGCCGCGGTTTCGCGAGGAGGGCGAGGGCGTCGTCGAGGGAGACGGTGAAGAGCTGTTCCTCCACCTCGAGTGACCGGGACTCTCCCCCCCACTTCACGTACGGCCCGTATCGACCGTTGAGCGCCACGATCGGCTCGCCATCGTCAGGATGGTCACCTATCACCCGCGGGAGAGTCAGCAGGGTGAGCGCCTCATCGAGGGTCACCTCTTCGAGTGACATCGTCTTGAACAGTGATGCGGTCCTGGGCTTCTCCCTGGAGTCCGCGTCGCGTTCACCAAGCTGGATGTAGGGGCCGAAGCGGCCAGCTCTGGCGAGCACCTCAAGACCCGTGTCAGGATCGGTTCCGAGCGACCGGTCACCGCTTGGAGCGTCGAGCAGCTCAAGCGAGCGCTCACGCGTCAGCTCGTCGGGAGCGAGGTCAAGCGGGATCGACGCTCTCCTCTCACCGTGCTCGACGTACGGGCCGTACTGGCCAGCTCGTGCAACGATCGGCTCACCGTCGTCACCTACTCCGATCGGGAACGAGTTGACGGCCTTCGGATCGATCCGATCAAGGACGTCCTCCCCCACGAGTTCTCTGAGGCCGGGTGAGCTGCCGCCGTTGTAGAACGCGTCGAGATAGGGGACCATCTCCTGGTCACCCGACGCGATGCGGTCGAGGTCGGCCTCCATCCGGGCGGTGAAGTCGTAGTCGACGTAGTCGGAGAAGAACTGCTCGAGCAGGCCGATCACGCTGAACGCCAGCCACGTGGGGATGAGAGCCGTTCCCTGTTTCCGTGCGTACTCACGGTCGAGGATGGTTGCGATAATCGACGCGTACGTTGAGGGACGCCCGATACCGAGTTCCTCGAGTCGCTTGATCAGCGACGCCTCCGTGTAGCGGGCCGGCGGCTTCGTCTCATGGTCCGTCGGCTCAAGCTCGACCGCACGCACAGCGTCGCCCTCGCCCATGTGCGGGAGGTGGGTCTCCTTGTTGTCGAGCGCGGCGTCTGGATCGTCCCGCCCCTCGACGTACGCGCGAAGGAACCCAGGGAACGTGATCGTACGACCCGAAGCCTGGAAGCGGCATGCCCTGCCGTCGAGTGCGTCAGCCTCGATCTGCACGATCAGGCTCTCCCCCTTCGTGTCCTTCATCTGGGAAGCAACTGTGCGCATCCAGATGAGCTCGTACACGCGTGCTTCGTCTGATGTCGCTCCGAATCTTGCCGCGGCCGCCTCGATGTCCTGGAACTGTTCGCCTGCGGGACGAATCGCCTCGTGAGCTTCCTGGGCGCCCTTGGCAACCTTGCCGTAGACACGCGGCTTTTCGGGAAGGAACTCGGCACCGTACCGGTTCGCGACGAGAGATCGTGCGGCCTGGATCGCTGTAGCGGAGAGGTTCGTCGAGTCGGTTCGCATGTAAGTGATGAGACCGTCCTCGTAGAGGCGCTGTGCTGCGCTCATCGTCCTGCGTGCGCCAAAGCGCAGCTTGCGTCCCACTTCCTGCTGAAGAGTCGACGTTCTAAAGGGCGCGTACGGACGCCGCGTGTACGCCTTGCGTTCGGTGCTTGCAACGGTGAAGTCTGACCCGGCAAGACCGGCAGCAAGGTCGGCTGCGTCTTGCGGGGTGAGCAACAGCCTGCCCGTACGGAGTTGACCGTCGGCGTTGAAATCTGATCCCTCGGCGACGCGGCCGTCATCGACGGACTTGAGCGCTGCAGGGAACTCCCCTGCGTCAGTGGCGAACACAGCCTTGAGCCCTGAGTAGCTGGCACGTACGAAGGCCATCCGCTCACGTTCGCGTTCGACGAGAATCCTCGTCGCGGGCGACTGAACCCGTCCAGCCGAGAGACCCTTCTGCACGCGTCGCCAGAGCACCGGGGAGACCTCGAATCCGAAGAGCCGGTCGAGGATGCGGCGCGTCTCTTGCGCCTGGACAACACGCATGTCGATCTCGCGAGGGTTCGCTGCTGCCTCCTGAATCGCCCGCTCGGTGATCTCGTGGAACACCATGCGACGTACAGGTACCTTCGGCTTCAGCTCCTCGAGGAGGTGCCACGCAATCGCCTCACCCTCGCGGTCTTCATCGGTCGCGAGATACAGCTCATCGACTTCCTTGAGTTTCCGCCTCAGCAGTCTGACCTGCTTCCTCGATGACTCCGTCACGATGTATATGGGTGTGAAGTCGTGATCGACGTCAATGCCGAATCGTGTGCTCTTCCACAGGTCGCGTTTGCTCTCCGGGAGGTCCGCTGCTCGAGCGGGGATATCCCTGATGTGGCCGATGGAGGACTCGACGATGAAGTCGTCTCCGAGGTAGCGGCTGATCGTATTCGCCTTGGCAGGCGACTCGACGATGACGAGTTTCTTGGTCATGGATCCCCGGTTCAAATACTTTTGGCGTACACAATTATCTCAGTCGTGTCGTTCTGTCAAGAGGACGATGGGCAAGAAGTTAGCCCAGATGCGGAGCGAAACCTGCATGCAGCCGTTCAACGACACGCTCCCAGGTGAACTCCTCTTCGACGAATCGGCGTCCCCGCTCCCCCATCCTGCGAGCCAGGTCACGGTCAGAGAGAAGGATGTCAAGGCCTTCAGCAATCGCGTCCACATCCGCAACAACGAAGCCAGAGTCCCCAGGGAGCACAGTCTCTGGGGATCCGCCCGAGTCGCCTGCGAGCAGCGGGAGCCCTGAGGCAGCAGCTTCGAGGAACACGAGTCCGAGACCTTCGACCTCCAAACCACCCCACCGCGACTTGCACGGCATGCAGAAGACATCCATCTGGTGATAGAGACCGGGAAGTTCTGACCACGGAACATCGACTTCAAAGCGTGTGCGTACGCCAAGGGCGTCTGCTCTCTTGCGCAGCCTCGCCTCAGATCTGCCCTTCCCGACGAGGAGCACTTCCACCTCACGGTCGAGCCTTGCAGCAGCCTCAAGGAGGCGCTCCTGGCCCTTGCGCGGGACGAACCTGCTCACACAGCCGATCACGGGAACGGCGTCGTCCGCGCGTTCCGGGCCGGTGGTGAAAGTGTCGATGTCGACGCCGGCTCCGAGAAACTCGACAGGTCGCCGCGAGATCCGCTCGACTCTGCGCGCCGTGAAGCGACTCACGGCGAAACGCACGTCCGCGGAACGAAGCGCTCTGCCGAGCAGCACCCGAAAACCAGGGACCGCGCCGGGGATCGTGATCTCGGCACCGTGGCTGAGCACCCCGATCGGCACACCGAGCCTCTCTCGCAGCCCCTCTCCGAGGAAGAGCAGTGGATGAGGTGCACCGAACAGGATCGCGTCGGGTTTGAATCGGTCTGCCGCCGACGCGACCGTGCGCACCGTCCTAGACGTTGGCAGCATGTAGGAACGATGGCCACGGGTGACGCCGCACTCATCCGGGTCACTCCCGTCGTGCAGCGGAGCAACGACGTGCACCTCGTGCGGGTAAGCCTTGACAAGGTTCTCGAGATACGTCTGGATCCCGCCCCGGGTCGGCGGATAGTCGTTCGTGACGATCAGCAGACGCACGTCATGCGTCCAGGTGGGGGGCGACGTTGTAGGCAGCGAGCACCGGTCCACCATCCGTGTACCTGATCTGGGACATCGACGAGTTCCGTGGGATCGGGAACCGGTCCCGTGTTGCGAATGAGAGCCCTATCACGTTGGTGATGTACGCTCGGATCGCTGCACCGTGCGACACGGCCCCGATGTGACCATCATCTGCGGCTCGGGCTATGGATTCGATCGCCGCATATACGCGCGTGCCAGCCGCGTCGAAAGACTCGCCGTCGCGACCGCGCGGCAGGTCCCGACCTTGTTCGAATATCAGGTCGAAGAGTTCCGGATCCGCGGACGCGGCTTCGCTGCTCGTCATGTTCTCCCACCGGCCGAAGGACATCTCGATGAGTCCTTCATCGGGCTGCGGATCCACGCCGAGGACGCTCCCCATGATCGAAGCGGTCTCAAGGGTTCGTCCCAGCGGTGATGTAAAGAGTGAGTGGATGGGGGGCGCGGTTGCGGATGCGGCGGTCACCTGTTCGCGACCGAGCGGGGTAAGAGGGCTGTCGGTGTGGCCCTGCCACCGCCCGACAAGATTCGCCTCGGTCTGCCCGTGACGGTACAGCGAAACGGTCCTGCCTGCGGGTCCAAACTGGGTCGGCACTGCCAACAGGTGCGTGGCGTCGTTGAAGACCGAGACCTGTTTCGCTCCGTCATCACCGACGCGGATGACCGTTGACGCCGTGTTGTGCGAAGGGATCATCTTGAGGGCGCGCCCCGTGAGACCGAGAACGTGGGACATCACCGCCCAGATCACCCCGCCGTGGGTGACGACCGTGGCGTGTTCGTCATCGCCGAGAGACGAGATCAGAGAGTCGAGCGCGCTCACGACGCGATCGCCGAATGCCGACATCTGCTCGCCTCCGCCGGGAGCGATGTCCTCACCTCGGCGAAACGCCTCCATCTGTCCGGGGTAGCGCTCCATGATCTCTACCGTGGTCAGCCCCTCCCAGGTACCGACGCGGAATTCGCGCCACGCCGGGTCGAGGGTTGGCTCCCCGAGGACCGAAGCGGTGCGGAGCGTACGTGGCAGGTCTGACGAAACAAGTCTGCCGCGCAGGGCTCCGTTCTGGCGGCCAGCGAGAGCGACGAGTTGCTCCTCGCCGTGGAGCGAGATGTCCGAGTCGGCGTTCCCCTGCCAGCGGCCGACGCGGTTGGCATTCGTCTCAGCGTGGCGTATGAGGGTGATCGTCTTAGCCAATGGATTCTCCCTGTGGCACCTGCGTAGGCTAGAAGCATGCTCGTGACATCACTGCTGGCACAGGAGACACCGGCGATCCCCGAAGCCGGCGGCGGGGCGATCATCGTCTGGTCGCTCCTCGTCGTCGGCTTCATCGCGTTGTACGTCGTGATCAGCCGCACCCGTAAGCGCTCCTACAAGGAGTACATGACCCGCGTCGAGCGCGAAGCGGAGCTCAAGGCGCGTGATCCCGACATGAGACGGGATCCTGATGACGGGTGATAGCCGACGGCTATCTCCTCCATACCTCACGGTTGAACAGGATGAGAATTGGAAGGATCTCGAGGCGCCCGATGACCATGAGGCCAGCCAGAAGCAGCTTCCCCGCCCACGGGATGCCGAGATAGTTCCCCGTAGGTCCAACCCCTCCAAGGCCCGGCCCCACATTTCCTAAGGATGACGCGACCGAGGTGACCGTCGTGATGATGTCAAGGTCCGCTCCCGCAATCGCCCCGATGACCGCCATGAGGAACGTTCCCGTCATGAACGCGAACATGTAGAGGAGGAAGAACGTCTGCACTGTCTCTACCACGACGTCTGGCACGGGCTTATTGCCGATACGTGTGACGAAAACGCCTCTGGGGTGGATCAGGCGCCGCACGTCGGTGCGCGAGGCTCCCGAGAGGATGAGGAGACGGTCGGTCTTGATGGCTCCCGCCGTCGAGCCCGCCATGCCGCCGACGAACATGAGGCCAACGATCATGACGCCGAGCGCGGGTATCCAGGTGGCAAAGTCAGCGGTGACGTACCCGGTGGTGGTCACGATCGCAAGGGAAGTGAAGAGCGCCTCCCTGATCGTGTCGGAGACCGGACCGCCCCAGGTGCCGATCGTCATCAGGAGAGCAGCACCGAGCGCGATGCCGAGGTACACCCTGAGTCCGATGGACTTGAAATACGCCATGGGGTCCCGCCGCACCACCGTGTAATGGAGAGCAAATGACACTCCGGCGAGAGCCATGAACACGATGACGATCCATTGTGAGTAGGCCGAGAACCCTCCTAGCGAATCGGCATGCGTGCTGAATCCACCTGTCGACATCGTCGTGAGCGAGTGATTGACGGCCTCGAAGAATGTCATGTCTCCTACCCACAGAAGCACGACCTGGATGCCGGTCAGGACGAGATAGACGAACCAGAGACGCTTCGCCGTCTCGCGGAAACGCGGAGTGAGCCGGTCTGGCGTCGGACCTGGCGACTCTGCGCGCGCAAGCTGCACGGCTCCCATTCCCAGGAGAGGGAGGACCGCAACGGAGAGCACGATGATCCCCATGCCTCCGATCCACTGCGAGAGGGAGCGCCAGAACAGGATTCCGTGAGAGAGCACGCTTGGATCGGGGAAGATGGAAGCTCCCGTCGTCGTGATTCCCGCAGCAGACTCGAAGATCGCGTCGACGAGATTGCCGATCGATCCGGTGAAGAGGTACGGGAGCGCGCCTGCAAGGGTGAGCGCTATCCAGGCGAGGCCGACCGCAGCGAACCCCTCTCGGGGACTGAGCTCACCCGGACGGTCAAAGATGCGCCAGAGAACGTATCCAACCAGCGTCGTGACCCCGGCTGCGAGGAGCAGGCCAGGGAGTTCAGACCACTCCTGGTAGATGACACCAACGACGGCGGGTATGAACATGAGCAGGCCCGTCGAGCCGAGAACCGCGCCCACGACATGCAGGAGATGGCGCAAGGTCATGAGTTCAGCCGGAGAGTTTCTCTGCGATCGAGATGGCCTCGGGGAGAGCGATCACGATCAGGTGGTCACCTTCCTCGATGCGGGTATTCCCACGTGGTACGAACGCCTCGCCCCCCCGTTGGATACCGCCGATGATCAGCGAGTGAGGAAGCGCCAGATCGGCGAGGGTCTTGCCGATCGCGGCACTGCTCGGACGCACTTCAAGCTCGATCGCCTCGGCATCAGAGTCGGAGAACGTGACGACGGAGTGAATGACGCCCCGACGCACGAATCGCAGAATCTCGTTCGCGGCAGACAATCGGGAACTCACTGTGGCATCAATTCCGATTCCAGAGACCAACCCGACAATATCGGTGTTGGAGAACCGGGCGATGACCTCACGTGCGCCGAGTGACTTGGCCACAAGTGCGCCCAGCACGTTCTCTCCATCCCATCCGGTGAGGGCCATCACCGTGTCCGTCACGGCAACTCCCTCTGATTGGAGGAGCTTCGGATCGATTATCTCTCCACGCACGGTGACGACGCCGGGGAGCTCCTCTGCAATGTGGCGACACCGATCTCTATCCGGCTCGATGAGCGTTGTGTGAATACCGTGTTCGACGAGCATCATCGCAGTCAACTTCGCAAGGCGCGTACTGCCGAGGATGATGACCTTCTCTGCCGGCTTGCTCGACAGACCCAGCCATTGATAGGCCTCCTCGGTACGGTTCGCACATGCCATCATCAGAACGTGGTCGTGGGCTTCGAGCGTTGTGGCGCCCCTGGCGATGTGCGTCTCACCGAACCTGATCACCGCGACAACAAGCCAGTCCCAGCCCTCTATGGACTCCCGGAGATCGGCGAGCGTTCGACCGACGAAGGGTGCTTCGGGATCGATGTAGGCGCCGAGCAGGACGAGTTCGCCATCGGCAAACTCGATCTTCTCCGCGATGTGGCCACTCGTGGCGAGCTTCAGCAGCTCGCGGGCTGCGGCTTTGCCGGGATCGATAACCAGGTCAACGCCGAGCGCCTCTGCCTCAGCCTTTAGCTGAGAATCCTCGACCCTCGCTATCTTCCGCGGGATCTTCAGCTGTGCTCCTGCTGCGCACGCGAGTACGTTGACCGCGTCCGAGGAACTGACGGCTATCAGCAGGTCGGCATCTTCGAGGCCGGCCTCTCTCAGAGTCGCTACCGACGCGCCATTGCCATGGATGACCAGGCAGTCGATCTCCGCCTGAGCCTCCGCGGCACGGTCGGAATCGGACTCGACGAGTACGACATCCTGGCCTTCATGCGCGAATTTGTCGGCAAGAAACAGACCGACTGCCCCTGCACCCACGATCACGATACGCATAGCACTTCAGCCTAGGACTGATTGCCTGGCGATTGGCACATCACGAGGGTGCCATCGCGGTCGTCCGGCCGGACCGATCCCTCTCGGCACCGCCGACACGACACGTCTCTCCCCGCGACAGGGGAGAGACGGAGAGTGGCTATAGAATCCCGCCGAAATTAACGAAGGCCGATGCGAAGATCAGGGAGACAATCGTCATCACCTTGATCACGATGTTCATCGACGGACCGGCAGTGTCCTTGAACGGATCACCGACCGTGTCACCAACTACCGCTGCCTTGTGTGCGTCGGATCCCTTGCCTCCGAAAGCTCCTGCTTCGATGAACTTCTTCGCGTTGTCCCACGCACCACCAGCGTTCGCCATGTAGATGGCCAACAAGAACCCGGAGACCAGGGCGCCCGCAAGGAGACCGCCCAGCATGTCGATGGAGATAAAGCCGACGACGAGCGGCAACGCGACTGCCATTGAGCCAGGGACGACCATCTCGCGCAGCGATGCCTTCGTCGAGATGTCGATGCACTTTTCGTAGTCGGGCACGACACCGGGCTTGCCTTCGCGAAGCCCCGGAATCTCGCGGAATTGGCGACGTACTTCCTCGATCATCTGGGAGGCGGCACGACCGACAGCCTGGATCGTGAGCGCAGCAAACAGATACGGGAACATGGCGCCGAGGAAGAGCCCGACGATGACCTCGATATCGAGAATGTTGAAGCCTTCAACACCGACGGCTTTCGAGAAAGTGAAAAAGAGGGCGAGCGACGTGACGGCTGCCGATGCGATCGCGAAACCCTTCGCAACCGCTGCGGTCGTATTTCCAAGAGCGTCGAGTTGGTCGGTCGCTTCACGAACCTCAGGATCGAGCCCGGCCATCTCGGCTATACCACCGGCGTTGTCGGCGATCGGACCGTACGCATCAACCGACACGGTGATGCCCAGAGTTGCGAGCACGCCGATGGCGGCGATAGCAACTCCGTAGATACCACCATTGTCGACCGCGAGCTCACCTGCCCAGTGGGCCGCGCCCATGCCGAAAGCGACGACGATGACGGAGAAGGCAGCGGACTTCTTGCCTTCTGCGATCCCGGCAAGAATGACCGTCGCAGGCCCCGTCTCTGACTGTTTCGCGATCGACTTGACTATCTTGTAGTGGTCTGAGGTGTACCACTCGGAGATCTTGCCGACAGTGATTCCGACTACGAGACCGACGATGACAGCGAGGAAGAAACCCCACGGGTTCTTGACACCTTCGACACCGCTGAACATGAGTGGCGTGAGGATCGCTACTCCTACAACGGTGATCCCGGCTGCGGACCAGGTACCGGCATGGAGCGCCTTTGCCAGGTTGCCGCCTTTCGGTTTCACGAAGAACGACCCGATGATCGAGGCTCCCATCCCTATGGAAGCGATCATGAGCGGGTAGAAGATTGTCTGGGGGAGGAAGGCGCTCCCTGAGAACACGAGCGCGGCGAATGCGATGGGAGCGATGAGCGACCCGATGTACGACTCGAAGAGGTCGGCGCCCATGCCTGCAACATCCCCTACGTTGTCACCGACATTGTCTGCGATCGTCGCAGGGTTACGTGGGTCATCCTCGGGGATCCCGGCTTCGACCTTACCGACGAGGTCTGCGCCGACGTCCGCCGCCTTGGTGTAAATGCCGCCACCGACGCGAGCAAAGAGGGCAATGGTTGAGGCACCAAGGCCGATCGCAGTGACGATCTGGACCCAGTTCGGGTCCTTGAGGACGTCAGCGAAGAACCACACGCCGAGAGAGAACCCGAGCAGCCCGAGCCCCGCGACCGTGAAACCCATGACCGCGCCGCCGCGGAAGGCGACAGGAAGCGCCTTCTCCGCCCCCCCCTGGCGAGCTGCCTCAGCCGTACGAGCGTTGGCGGCTGTAGCGATACGCATACCTATTAGCCCTGCTGTTCCAGAGAGAACCGCGCCGAACACATATGCGACGGCTCCCCACGGTCTTCCCCAGTCGAGGAGGACGAAGATGAGCACCGCCATGATGGCGACGAATCCGGCGATCGCCATGTACTCGCGACGCATGAATGTCATCGATCCGGCACGTATGGCGCCCATGAGCTCGACCATCCGGTCGTTTCCGGGCGAGGCCGCCATGACCTGTCGAGCGTAAAAGGTCGCCAGGATCAGCGACGCGATGCCCATGGACATGGCAACGAAGAGCCAAATTTCAGGATTCACAGAAATCACTCCTGATGTTGTTTCGGGGGAGGCCACTTCAAGGGAGACCTGGGAACCGGCGGCAGTATAGGGAAATAGTGCTTTCTAAGCCACGCGGCGACGCTCCATCCACACTGCAGAAAGTAGTGACTTCGAACGCCGCCGCTCAACGGGCTGAAGTCCGCCCTCAGGCCATGTCACGCAGATCCACTCGGCGAATCTTGTCTGAGATTGTCTTGGGCAGTTCAGCCAGGTACGTGATCTCCCGCGGATACTTGTAGGGGGCCGTGATCGCCTTGACGTGGTCCTGGATCTCGAGGGTGAGTTCGTCCGAGCCCTCGTACCCGGGGGCCAGCACGATGAAGGCCTTCACGATGTTGCCCCTCGCAGCATCTGGCTTAGCAACTACCGCCGCTTCAGCCACGGCAGGGTGCTCGATTAGCGCCGACTCCACCTCGAACGGTCCGATCCGGTAAGCCGAGGAGAGGATGACATCGTCGGACCGCCCGATGAACCAGAAGTAGCCATCGGTGTCGCGATACGCCCGGTCCCCGGTGTAGTACCAGCCGTGGCGGAACGCCCCCGCAGTCCGCTCCTCGTCTCGCCAGTACCCGCGAAACAGCCCGACCGGCCACGGGTCGGTCCGAACGGCGATGGTGCCCTCCACGCCATCGGCACAGACCTCCCCGTCGTCATCGACGACCTCTGTGTCGATGCCCGGGACGGGACGGCCCATCGAGCCAGGTTTGACAGGGAGGTTCGGGTAGTTCGCGACCAGGCAGATAGTCTCGGTCTGGCCATAACCGTCATAGGGAACCATCCCCGTAGCCGCCTCCCAGGTCTCGATGACCTCGGGGTTGAGGGGCTCACCGGCACTGGTGCAGTGCCGCAACGTCGACCAGTCATATACGGAGAGATCCATCTGAGCGAATGCTCGATAGAGAGTTGGCGGAGCACAGAACGACGTGACTCCCAGCTCACCGATCAGGCGCAGCATCCGGTCGAAGTCGGGCTTGCCGACAATGTTCCACATCACGACCGGAGTACCGACGATCCATTGGCCGAACAGCTTCCCCCAAGCCGCCTTCGCCCATCCGGTGTCCGACACCGTCCAGTGGATGTCGTCCGGGCTCAGGTCGTGCCAGAACCGGGCGGTGATCTCGTGGCCGAGCGCGTAGGAGCCGACATGCTGGACCATCTTGGGGTGTGCCGTCGTTCCCGACGTGAAGTAGAGGATGAGTGGGTCATCCGAGCGTGTCGCTTCCATCGGCGCGGGACCGCCCGGCATAGCGTCGAGCGCAGCGCCGAACGCTGTCCAACCGGCCCGCTCGGCACCGACCACGAACCGGGCCGTGAGGGAGGGGCACTGGTCGAGGACTTCATCAAGGCGGGCGGCTCCCACTTCGTCGCAGACAGCTGCCACCGCATCCGCCTGGTTGATGCGATAGGACTGGTCCTTGGGCATCAGCTGAGTGGTTCCGGGCATCGGGATCGCCCCGATCTGGAAACATCCCAGCAGAACGGCGTACCACTCGACCACGCGGGGGAGCTGTACGAAGACGCGATCACCTCTCGCGATCCCGTTGCTCCGAAGGAGGTGGGCGGAGCGGTGGGCGAGGGCGGTGAGTTCGCCGAACGTGTAACGGTTGATCGTGACACCGTCAGATTCAACAGCGATGAGGGCGACCTTATCGGGAGTCTCGACTGCCCGAGCACCAAGCACATCACCCGTAAAGTTGAAGTACTCGGGCACCTGGACTCGAAAGTTGGCCCGAATCTCGTCGTAGTCGTCCATGTTTACCATCGATCACACCTCCGTGCAACGATCGTAGTCACTCACTCCCTCACCGGCATCCCAGCCAACTTGCGTACCTCGTTGGCTCCCCGGCCTACCCGCTCTCCTCAACCCCGGGGCATCGGCACACACCCAACTCCCGGGGAGTCGCAGTTCGAACCTGGCGCCACCCGTGGGTGCTTCGGCTACGGTGACGGAGCCCTCTTCGCCCTCAACTATCTCCCTGACGATGGCGAGCCCCAACCCGGAGCCACCGGTCGAACACACGCTCCCTCGCCTCCTCGGAGATGCCCTCGCCGTCGTCGTCGACACGCAGCACGGCCATGCCGGCATCGTCCCTGAGCGAGACATCGATCAGGCTGCCACCATGCCCGGCAGCAGTCTCAAAGAGGCTGATGTCCGTGGTGGCCCGCAATCCCTTCCGTTCCGATTTCGATGATCAACCGTACATGACGGCGCCGGAATTGACATTGATGTCCGCGCCGGTGATCGCCGCGGCTTGGTCAGAAGCGAGGAATACGCAGGCGTCGGCGATATCGCTCGCTTCGGTCAGTCGATTGAGGGGTGATTCAGCTTCGAACTCGGCTCGGACTTGGGCCGCGGTGATGCCTCTGCCCTCGGCCTGGGCTTGGATGACCCAGTCGATACGAGGGCCAGCAACGAACCCGGGGGAGATGAGGTTGACCCGGATCCCGTGAGACCCGGCTTCGAGCGCGAGTGTCCGGGTGAGCCCGATGAGCGCAGCCTTCGACGTGGTGTAGGGAGTCCGACCCCAGAGGGGCCGCTTGCCACTGATCGACCCGATGATGATCACCGACCCGGAGCCGCGTTCGACCATGTGCGGGAAGAGCGCCCTACACACCAGAAACACCCCGGTCACGTTCACGGCGAATGTCTGCTCCCAGTCAGCAAGGTCGAGATCCCATAACTGACCGCTTGGGCCCGCGACGCCACTGTTGATCACCACCACGTCGACTCGACCGAAGCGGTCGAGCAGAGCGGTCGCCATCGCATCGACAGCACCCGCGTCGGTGACGTCGGTGGGTACCACGAGCGTCTCTACACCGTACTCGCCAGCATCCGCAGCGGTCCTCGTCAGGTTGGCCTCGTTGCGTGCGGCCAACACGAGAGAATCCCCTCTGGCAGCGAATGCGAGAGAGATCTCTCTGCCGATGCCCTGCCCGGCCCCTGTAACGAGCGTTACCCTGCTCACTGCGTCACTCGCAGCGCATCAGGGAAGTATTCGGGGTTGAGCCGCAGGCGGGAACTGATGGCGTGGCCGTACATCAGCTCGGCATCCGCCACTACAGCGGCATGCTCGGCGATCCTCTGCGATCCCCCCGCCGTAACGCGCTGCGTCGTCACCGTCTTGAGGTACTTGCCAACCCACAGCCCGCCGGTGTAGCGGCTCGCACCCATCGTCGGTAGCGTGTGGTTCGTACCGATGGCTTTGTCGGAGAACGCCACCGTTGCGTGGGTACCGATGAACAAGCTTCCATAATTGGTGAGCCGCGTCACGAACCATTCGGGGTCAGCCACTTGCACTTCGAGATGCTCCGGCGCGGCATCGTCGGCAACTTTCGCCATCTCCTCGTCGTCTTCGCACAGGATCACCGTGCCGTAATCGCGCCACGCTGCTCCGGCCACATCTGCCGTCGGCCAGGTCTCGAGCCAACGGTCGACCTCGATGATCGTCTCTCGACCAAGATCCCGCGAGGTAGTCACCAAGATTGCGGGTGAGGTTGGGCCGTGCTCTGCCTGGCCCAACAGGTCGCACGCCACCACCGCGGGGTCTGCGGTATCGTCGGCGATCACCATGATCTCGGTCGGACCCGCAAGCAGGTCGATGCCAACGGTGCCGAAGAGCTGTCGCTTCGCTTCGGCCACGTAGGCGTTGCCCGGACCAGCGATCAGATCCACCGGGTCGGAACCTTCAAGACCGAACGTCATCGCCGCCAGTGCCTGGACGCCTCCCACACAGAAGATCTCATCGGCTCCCGACTTGACCATCGCCCACAACTGCGGTCTGTGCATACCAAGCTCGTTCCTGGGTGGAGCACACGCAACCACCCTCGGCACTCCGGCAACCTTGGGTGTCACGACAGTCATCACGGCAGACGCTATCAACGGATACTGACCACCCGGCGAATACGCACCGGCCGAAGCCACCGGGATGTGCTTCTGGCCCAGAATCACCCCGGGCAGCGTCTCGACCTCAAAATCGATCAACGTGTCGCGTTGCAGACGCGCGAAATTTGTGACCTGATCGATGAGGAATTGTGCGCTCTCTTCGACCTCTGGCTCTATCTCTCGCAATGCGCGGTCGATTTCTTCGCCACTCACCCGAAACGACGGTGGGCTCCAGTTGTCGAACCGCTCCGAGTAGCGGCGCACGGCCGCGTCACCCTCTCGCGCCACGTCGCTGATTATCTGCGACACGGTTGCCCTGATCTCATCCGTTACATGTTCCGGCGCCCTGACGGGCTCTCTCATATACTCCACGGTCGGGCTCCTCTAGTCTTGTTTCGTATCTGTCGTATGGGCGGGTCGTGCTAGCCACGATCGCAACGCCGCCGTCACGGCCTCAGGTGCGTCGATCGTCGAGAGGTGGCCAGCCGCGGGAACAATTGCCAGCTCCGCTCCCGAGATTCGAGCCGCAATCTCCTCATGCAACACGACCGGGCACACGGCATCTTCTGCACCACAAAGGACGAGGGTCGGACATTCGATCTGACCGAGAACGCCACTGTTGTCGGGTCTATGGGAGTTCGCGTGGTTCTGGCGGAGAAAAGCTTCCGGCCCGATGGCGGCTGCCATGTCGAGCACCAGCTGCCTCAGCCTCCTGTCCTCCTGCCTGTGAATCAGAATCGGAGCCAGCCGCTCAGGTGTGATCCGATCGAAGTCGCCATCGAGGGTCATCTGCTCGAATACCGTCCACGTCGCTACCTGTGCCTTCGTCGGAGGGGTGTGGTTGGTGTCGAGCAGCGCCAGGTGTGTCACGCGTTGAGGCGCGACGCGCACGACCTCGAGCGCTACGATGCCACCGAGGGAGAGACCGCCGAGCGCGAATTTCTCTGGCGCGGCGTCGAGCACCGACTCCGCCATGCCCTCGATAGTGTCTGCTGTTGTCAGGTCACCGACTCTCACGTCGGCGAGAGCGGACAGCTGTTCAACCTGGTGGGAGAACAAGCGCTCGTCACAGAGCGTGCCCGGCAGCAGGAGAAGGCTGGTCATGGGATCGCGCGGAAGTGCTGGCCGAGAAGGTGCTTGGGGGCCAGGTACCCGCTTGCATCAATGCCCCACCCGGCCTTCTCGGCGGCCCCAACCGTCTCGGCCGGCCACTCGATGCGGGTCCGGCTTTCGCCGCCGTTGATGACGAGCATCACTGCGTCTTTGTCGCTCTCATTGCGGAATGACCTCCATGCGTTCCGTGGGACAGATACGACCGATCCGGGCTCGAGCGATCGCGATAACTTGTCGGGTCCGACGTTGACCTCGAGGGTCCAACCGGGGTCTGCGATGAGCAGGACCTGCGTGTCGGAGTGCCGGTGTGTCGAGACGCTCTCGCCCCCCGCTACTGCGAGCCATTCAATGCTGAAACCGTGCAGGTTGCGGATGGGGGGCTCGTGGTCCCTGTCCATGGTCATTCCCCACCCCAATACCGGTGCGAGGCGACTGGCGTGTCCCGGCAGCACAGCGTCGAGGAGCGCTCGATCACTCCAGGCGAGGTCACCGTCCGCGATCAGTCTTTCGGCGAGTTCCGCATCGGTGTAACGCCGCAGACTGTCGATATCCGTCTCTGACATCGGAGATACCAGCTCAACGGAATCGTCGATGACGTCCCCCGATTCCGTGTCCAACAGAACGCCGTCGACGGTGAGGTAAAGACCTGTAAGGGATGCCTGGTGCATGACCTTGGGCGACCACATTATGCCCCCCGTGTCGTCACCGCCGAGCACCGCGTAGAGAGTGACGTCGTCGGTACCGACGTTGCGAAAGCCGCGGAAGATCCACGTAGGAACCGAGAACACGAAGCGCCCCGAAACCGCGATCCGTTGATCGGATTCAACGCCGACACGGAACTCGTACTCACCACCGAGGGAGACGAACACTTCTGCCGTGTAGTGCAGGTGCTGGCTGTTGATAGCTCCGCCAGGTAGCCCGGCCGCACCCAGGTTGAATCCGTGAGACTCCCTCACGTTGACGTGTTGGTCCGGGTTCTGCGAGACGCCTGGACCAATCATCGAATAGTTCAGCTTTCCCTGGGAGTCCGGGAGGCGGACATCGAGGAACGCAGCTTCGTCGGCGACAAAGGCACTTGGCGGGATGATGCGCCGGTCGAAATCCTCTGGAGTGACGCTCTCGATCTCAGGCATGTCTGTCTCTTGTCTCATCTGGTCTGACTTCCTCCGGTCGCGTGTCGCTCGAACGTTCTGGATGTGGCGGGTTCAGTGGCATGGATCTGTTTGAGAAGCGAGAACTCGTCGAAAACAGTCCACTCGGCGGCTATCTGCCCGTTGCGTACAAGGTGGTGAGAGAAGCCGATCAGTTGGATCTTGCGGCCGCTCGGTGGCCCATGCGGTCCCGGGCCGTCGTGTGTTCCGTGGAGACGCCAGCGCGTCGCGACGACTCTTCCCCCGTGTCTCGCGTTCGACATCACGTGCTCGACGTCGATAGTCACGTCGGAGAACTCGGAGAACCAGCCGAGCAGGAAGTGCCGATAGTCGGCCGGGCTGTCCAGTGACCGGTTCGTTGAGGTCGAGACAACGGCGTCGGGGCTGAAATAACTCTCGACGAGATCGACACGCCGCTCGTTCCACACGTCGTGAAACATCGAGCGCACGAGATGCTCCTCCATGACCTGGCCAGGCCGAAGGGTGCCGATCGGCTCCGGTTGGATCCGGAGCGGCGTTCCGTCGGCCACGCCAACGGCCGGGACCACCAACCCGCCGCGCGCCTCGGCTTCAAGGCTGCCGATCTCCCTGGCGAGAGCGACCTCATCGAATCCGAGTGACCTCACCAGGTTGAGCTCGTCTCTTGTGAGCCACTCCTCAATCACCATGTTCTCGCGAACCACCGTATGGGCCACCGTCCGGCGAACGAACGTCAGTCCCGTTGGAGGGCCATAGGCGGTCCTGCCGAGGTGGGTCCCGGTGTGAGTCATCCGGTGTGAGCAGTGGAAGCCTGCGACGTCATCGCCCGACCAGACAACGTCGTCACCGTGGAGCCGGATGTCGGGATAGGCCGACTGGGTTGCGATGGTGGATTTAATGATGAGATCCCGGCCGTGCTGAGTGCCTTCGCTCGTGTGGAGGGGGAAGCTGTCGGCGTAGTGCGTGTGGAGAAGGTCGATCTCGCCCTCCTCCCAGATGCGGTGGGTACATCGAATGATGTAGTGGACGATGTCTGCATAGATCTCATCAAAACCTTCGAGATCCTGTCGCCGCTTGCCGTCATCGGCAAAAAAGTCTTCGAGCAGCGAACCCGCAGCGACAACTACGGGGTCGAGGGTCCCGGGCACAGCATGCAGCCACGTCATGTCAGGTAGGTTGGCCCACCCGCCCGAACGCCCGGCATCCGACGCTGTACCTCTCATGTAGCGTCGATCTCTAGCAGTGGAGCTCTGATCGAGCCTCCCGGAAACAGCTCATGACCTAACTGAGATGCGATATCAGGGAGATCGATCAAGACCCAGTTCTCGGTGAGAAGAGATCCCTCGGCGCGCCACCAGTCCATGACTCGCATCGTGACCTCGAGACCGGTCTTCGGAATGCCGAGATACTCGGCTGAGTGGGTTGCGACCAAGCTTGGCCAGCCAGCGGATGCTGCATACGGGCCGTCACCGAATAACGAGATTTCGCCAGCGCCGCGCCGGTCGGGGAATGATGTGAGGAAGGGCCGCTGATGTTGATCCTCGAACCCTTCGACGCCGACCGTGCTTCCGATACCACCCGGTCCGTACCAGAACATGTTGGGGTGCCAGTACTCGCGCATGCGCATCGACTCGAGGCGTTCTCCGTCGTACTGCAGCAGGCCATCGAACAGCATCCTGTGCACGAGCTCCACCGCTCCGAAACCGTCGGCAGCATCGCTGTGAATGAATCCGTTGTCGGTGGGCGGTCCTGGGACGAGGTCGGCGTCGTACCTCCCGTCTGGCAGAAGATCGTGGCCGGCACGGTGTGCGAGGTCGAGAATGTCGAGAAGGAGGAGGGTGTCACCGATCTTGCCACGGGTCATGTCGTGGAAGACACCAAAGCGCAGCGCTGCGGGAGACCCAGTTGGGGGTATACCGAGCCACTCCGCTGTGAACTCGCCCGTCAAGTAGCCGGTTCCAGTAACCCATAACGCGTCCTCCTGTTCTCCGGAGATCAGGACGTGCCATTCGACGTCGAGTTCTCCGAGCGCATGCCGAACGGGCTGCCAGCAGCTCGATCCGAACGCGGAGGAACGCAGTTCGTTGATCGGGTGAGACACGCTCCAACGACTATCAGGGGCCACTGCTCGCGCAACGACATCGTTGAGATCCTCGGCAGGGGCGTGTCCGAGGAGATTCCAGAACTCAAGCACATCGTCTCTCGCACGGGTGACGTCTGCCATCACCCTTCCTGCCGATCTGGGTCAGCGACCCGGTCGAAGAACTCAGGCTGTTTCGATCCTATGAAGCGAAGGACGTTGCCGATGTTGTAGCCGAGCTGTTCCAGGAAGCCGAGGATGTCGATCAGCACCCAGTTCTCCACAAGTCTGCCATCTTCGGCCCGCCAGATGTCCATGTACCTCACCTCGACCGGCTCACCCGTCGCGGGGATACCGAGCCAGTCCCCATCGTGGGTGGCATGCTGGACTCCTGCCGCGGCTGCCCACTCTCCACACCCGAAGCGAATCTGGTCATCTGCACGTTTGTCGGGGAACGCGTGCAGAAAGGGGCGCTGATGGTTCTCCTGGAAGTCGGCGAGTCCATGCTTCGTTCCGATGCCCGCGGGTCCCCGCCACACCATGTCGTCAGACCAGTACGCCTCCTGGCCATCGATCACGTGCTCGTTGAGAGCCGCGACCATCGCGGCGACGAGTTCGAGTGCGTTGGTGTCCTTCCCCTCCGTCATTGCTCGACTGCTCCCGCCGCCTCTGGAACGGACAGCCACCGCTCACTACTCGCGGCGCCAACGACTGTCGCCATGGGGATCCGGCTGATCGCTGCCGTCGCCCCGAGAACACGGACCTTCGGTGTGGGTAGGACGAGAACGGGTGGTGAGAACGTACGAGCACCACTCGTCCGTGCAACCCGTGGCGCTTCAGAGATGCCCCTCCAATTCGCCAAAGTTGCACCTCTCCGGTTACGCCTCCGTTCGTAATCTCCCGTGTTCACAAGCATCCTCCGAATCGATATGAGTTACATTCTATGACTACGTATTCAGAGATTGCAAGCGAAATGATCTCCCTCGCATCGTCATGGGTCGAGATCAACGGAGACGTCGCCGTCTGACCGTCCGTACGTCGCTCTTGGGCCGCGGGACGCTTCTTCGCACGAGCCACCGTGAGCGGGCATCGGCGCGACCTGTGGAGCTGAACGCAGGAACAGACCCGGTCAGACGAGGATGCCTTCAGAGGCTGAACAGGCGTTCGTAATCCTCGTCGGTGACGGTCTTGTACCCTGGCGTCGGAAGCGCCTGGAACCCTCTTCCACCATCGATATAGATCGACTGGCCGAAGATGAAGTCCGAGTCGTCACTCGCAAGAAACACGGCCAACCGTCCGCACTCCCGCGGCGTGCCGACGCGTCCAAGCGGCGTCCGTGAGAGGATCGTGTCCATGAGCTGCTTGTCGGATCCGACCCTGCGCATCAAGTCAGTCTCTATGGGCCCAGGCGCCATCGCGTTGACCTTGATG
Organism: Actinomycetota bacterium; assembly: GCA_030123765.1. Classification (GTDB taxonomy): domain Bacteria; phylum Actinomycetota; class Acidimicrobiia; order Spongiisociales; family UBA5794; genus B3-G11. The sequence goes on from JASJXX010000018.1 coordinate 22,440, forward strand.
TTGTGGGGAGCGAGCGCAACCGCCTGTACTTTGGTCAGCTGCGCGATACCACCCTTGGACGTGGTGTAGACGACCTGCGAGTCCAAGGCGAGGTGCGCGTTCACGGAGGACATATTGATGATGACGCCCCCATCCCCCTGCTTGATCATCTGTCGGGCAGCCCTCTGTCCCCCGAAGAACATGCCCTTGAGGTTGACACCCATGATCCGGTCATACTGCTCGGGCGTGACGTCGAGAAAGTGGGTCTTGTCGGCATCGTTGATGCCCGCGTTCGCCACGTAAATGTCAAGTCGGCCGAATCGCTCAACCACCCGCTCGATTATCTTGTCCAAGTCAGCGAGACGCGAGACATCACAGTTGACGAAGATCGCCTCTCCACCAACGGACTCGATCTCCCTGACACCTGCTTCCCCGGTCTCGTCGGTCGTACCACCGATCACCACCTTCGCTCCTTCGAGCGCGAACTCCAGCGCAATACCGAGCCCGATGCCTTTGGTTCCACCGGCGATGACCGCCACTCTGTCTCTCAGTTTCATGGGCGAAGTCTCCGATCTGCTCTTCCAACTCGCCGGCTTCTCATCACCCGTCGCCGTATACGCTGCGGAAGGCGGCCACGGCCTCGTCCCCCACTCGTCGCAGCGTCGCGCCGTCCTGCATCACGACGATCCACTGATAGCCCTTTTCGAAGTAGGCCCTAGCCTCGTTCCAGTCGGCTGCGAGCGTGCCCAGAAACTTGTCGGAAGCCAGTACGCTCTCCTCGATCGCGGCAATCGTCTCCTGCACTTCCGGTTGCGTCGCGTTGCCCAGGTATCCCATGCTGCTCGCGAGATCCATTGGACCGACAAATATGCCGTCCAGCCCTGCGACCGAGAGTATCTCATCAAGATTCTCCACCGCCTGAGCTGTCTCTACGGCGACGATCACGACGGTTTCTGCGTTGGCCGAAGTGAGATAACGCATGACGTCGCCCGTATAGCCCGCGGCGCGCGGACTACCCGCAACACCACGAACTCCTTGCGGCGGATACTTGCAGGCTGCAACCGCGGCCTCTGCTTCCTCGCGCGTGTTGACGTAGGGGACGAGCACGCCCATCACGCCAGTATCGAGGATTCTCTTGATTGCAACCGCGTCATTCCAGGGAGCTCGCGCGAATGGAACGACTCCGGATCCGTTCATGGCCTGTAGCTGGGCCTGTAAGTTCGCGAAGTCGCCTGGGGCATGTTCGAGGTCGACGATGAGCCAGTCGAACCCCGACCGACTCATGATCTCTGCTGCAATGGGGCTGATTGTCTGGAGGAAGCCGCCAACGGTCTTCTGACCTCGTTCCAATTTTCGCTTTACCGGGTTTCCTATGGCTCTATTCATGAAATTCCCACAGTTCACCGTCGTTCTGCCTCGTGGAGTTACCTGTAGACATCACTATCCGTGCCGAGCGAAGTACGAGGAATCTCTCTCAAGGATGTTCCCCAGACTCGCCGGGTCCTGGCCGAGCTTTCTCGCCTTCTCGAAGAGGGTGACCACGTTCTCTGGGGGGACATCGTGACCGATATTGTGGCAGGGCGCGAGTATGAAGCCGCCGTTACGACCCAAGTCGTAGATGCGTAGGGCGATCTCCTGTTCCAGTTCATCCGTGGTGGCATTGGGCAACATCTGCTGTACGTCGATCGCACCGTGGAAAGACAAACGATCGCCGAAGGACTCCTTCAACGCAAACGTGTCTTGCATCCCCGTCAGGGACGTCTGCACCGGATTGAGGATGTCGACGTTCATCTCCAGGAAGTCGTCAATCAGCGGCAGCACAGCGCCATCGGTGTGGAACATCAGTTGGACATCGGCGAGGCTCTTGATGTGGTCATGCAACTCTTTGATCCGAGGCTTGATCATCTCGCGGAACAACTTGGGCGAGATCAGCAGCGAAGTCTGTGAACCAAGATCGTCGGTCAAGTAGACGATCTGAACAAAGGGCCCAACCTCCTCCATGTAGCGGCTCCACATCTCCTTCAGCGTCGAGAGGATCCGGTCCATCAGCGCCTCGGCGAACTCCTTGTCGATGACAAGGTCCATGAAGAACTGTTCGAACCCCCGCATCTGCAACGAGTTCATCAGTACGCCAGCTTTGATGGCATCGGCGCCGATCACGTAATCCGTGTTCTCGAAGAGGTGCTTCGCTTGTTCGCGCATGCCCTTGAACTGGTCCGGGTCATGGGGGTCGGGCCACTGGAAATCGTCGATCGTGTCCACTGTGGCGTGCAGCAGAGGAGCGCCGTCCACAACGTAGTGGTCTACGGTCTCAGTGGCCTTGTAAGGCACGCCCCACATGTCGACGTAGCCGAGGACGTCCTCGCGTTCGGTGACCTGCACCCAATGCGGCACGACCCATCGGAAATCGATGTCGAATCGCTGGAGCAGCGATTCGTCTGGCACAACGGTCTGTGCCATTCGATCCAGAATCGTGTTCTCGTTGACCATGGTTTCATCGCCGAGATAGTCCCGAAGCTTGATGTAGGCACCGCGGTGAAGGGAACCTATGTGTTTCCCCATGTCGATCAGTAAACGATCCGGCTGCTCATGGTTCATCGCGGCAGAGAAGCACTCTCGTGGCGTCATCACTCTCTCTCTGCCAGATCCTCTCAACGTCATAATGTCCTCTCCGCCTGATCGCTAGAAATTTTCATCCATCACGACGGGCTCGATATTCAGCATCTCGCACAGGAACACGAGGTCTCGTACCCAGATTCCAGCTACTCCAGAGATGTGGTTGGATCCGAACTCGTCAACGAAGCGGCCCAGATCAGCTTCGACTCTCACAAAGGCAGTCGGCAGCTGGTGCTTTCCCCGTTCCTGTGTGAATGAGGCTAGATCCTCGTCCGACATCCTGATGACTTCACCAGGGATGATGGCCATTCGGTACTGACCGGCGACACGGTACAGCCGTGCAAGTGTGATCGGACCCGGCGCGGCCACGAAATACGTGATCGCGCCGCCTCCTGGCCGGAGCGAGGGACGCAATTCGACGCGCCCCAAATTCTCCGAAACGTTATCCGATCGACCCGCGAACCAGGTGCACATGCCGCCGCAGTTCGGCAGATACAATATCTTCCGGCTCTCATCCATGTGGCTGACATCAGCAAATAGGGTTGAGCCGCCGCCAGACACCTCCTTGAGAATCTCCATGCTCAAAGCGCCGTCGCCGTCTGCTTCGCACGACATCGAACAAGGCTGCTTCGCTCCTTCTGCATCATAGGGGCCGGGCATGAGCGCGGCAGAGATGCACTGCGGGACATAGTTATCCGACAGTTCAGGCATGCACTTGACGGCGATGAAGTCGAGGCCTTTCTCCGCGTTGATGTCCTTGTTGGCGAGATAGCAGCGGAGCTGAAACTCGAGTTTGTCTTCAGTCAGCTTGTCGTCGTCGAAAGCGATGGAAGCAAATTGCTCGCGTGTCCAGCTCATCATTTTATCAACCCGGCTCTGGTCGATGAGCTCCGCCCGGCGCACGATCTCCAGTTGGTCGATGTGCTCAACATCCACGCCAAATTGCGAGCGCCACTGCATCGGGTCGAAGGTACCGGTGTCGATGCCCAGCGAGCGACCACCGAAGAGACCCATAACCCGGCCTCTCAGCCGGGCTTTCGTCGAGGCGGCGCGGAGATACGGCAGCACCTTCTCCTCGAAGACAGGAGCGCCGAAATCGTCTCTCACCCTGATGTGATCGATTCCGACCTGGGAGACGGCACCGGATGCAGCGAGCAGACCGACCATGCCATGAGTAGCCGCGCTCGTGCTGGTCATCATCACCGTCGGCAGATCGAGGGCCTGAACCGCTCGCACGACGAGATTGGGGGTGGTCCAGCACGGCGTGTGCGCGAACAAGGCCTCTACCCCGGCTTCTTTCAGCACCCCGATCTGCCGGTCGATGCTCTCTTTCGAACGAGCAACTTCGTCGAATGTGGTCAGTTCGACCGGCAGACTGCGCAGATAATTCACCGCCTCCTCGTGACGCGGTTCGGTCAGGCTCCCGAAGTAGCCCTCCCACATGTAGTCGCGGTCGTCGCCGAAGGTCATCAGACCCAATTTGGGCCTCGCCATTATCTGGCTGGTCATGGGGTTGCTCCTGTTCAGTTAGTCTGCGGACGCGTGCCGACGGGATACTGCTCCATGATTTCACCGATCAGCTTGCTGACGTGACCCACCAGCCGCGTGACGAGGATCTCGCCCTTCTCGCGCGTGGCCTTGGTGGGATCTCCGACGCAACCGTTGGAATGCTCCAGTTTCTCGGGCAGCGCGAAGGTTCCTTCGAAGTGATACATCTGGCCCGGTTTGGGCATCATGCCGGGGGCGATCTTCCATTTTGGATCAATCAACGAGGTGCTCGTACCCGGAGCGGCCTTGCTCATATCCACGAATTCGGGGTAGAGATATAGTCCCACGGAAGTCTCGGCCTCGTCGGCATGCCACATCTCGGCTTCTAACACGTCCTGGTTGTCGCGCAAGAAGTCATACCAGTGCAGCGATAGCACGAAGTATCCATCGATGCCCAGCTTGTGCACGGCGACGATTGTAGAAGAGACCTGCCCATGAGCCGACAGCAGGATGAACTTGTTGAACCCAGCAACGGCTGCGCCGCGCACGATGTCTTCCACCAGCGCAATGTGCGTCTCAAAGCGGAGCGGTATGGTTCCTTTGACACCCCAGTGGTGGTAGGGGTGGGATCCGTACATCGGACATGGGAGTACCGTCGCGCCGGACTTCTGTGCGACCAGTTCGCTCATGCCGATCGCGTTGAACGCGTCAGTGCCACAGGGGCAGTGTGGCCCGTGCTGCTCGGTGGCGCCCAACGGCAGGATCGCCACATCGTTGACGCTTTTCGCGTACTCGACGACTTCTTGACCGGGCATCTCGTGGAACCACACCGACGATCGTTTGTTCTCAGTCATATCTTTTCCTTCTTGCTCTCTTGGTCGTTTGTCTTTCACTTGGTAGTTGCGAGTCGGCCGACCGCTTTAGGGGGGCACGAGACTGAGCTCGCGATCGAGGCTCATCTCATCGCCGATCCGCAGCAGTTCGTCATAGAGCGTTCTCGGTAGTGGGATTCCGCTACGACGGCGCTCCTGTTCCGAGCGATGCTCGATCTCGCCGGGCAGCAACATCTCGCTGTGCTCGTCCCACATAGGCGATTCCTTGACGGTGTCGAAGAATTCGCCCATGCGGCGTTGCAGAACGTTCTTGCTCATGAAGACAAGCGGATTCATCACGAGCATCAGATGGGCTGTCCTGCTCGGGTCGTCTGGATGGCGGTACATGCTCTTCAAGTGCTGCTGAAAGCTGCCGCCGGTGATCACGCCGGTCAGAATGTCGACGAGCAACGCGATGCCGAAGCCCTTATGTGCGGCCATGGGCAGCAGGAAACCTTCGAAGCCTGTCTTCGGGTCGCTGGTTGGTCGGCCATCCTTGTCCGTCGCCCACCCGAGGGGGATCTCCTCGCCATTTCTTGCAGCGACGAGGAGCTTCCCTCCTGCCACCGCGGACATTGAGATATCGAGGACGAACGGGAATTCGCCGAATGTGGGCACCGCAACAGCTACTGGATTGTTGCCGGTGATCGCTTCGCTAGCGCCGGGCATCACCATGTTTGGCGCTACGTTCGACATGGCCACGCCGATCATTCCATGTTCGACGGCCATGCGGGCGTAAAGGGCGGTTGCGCCACAGTGATTGCTGTTGATGATGCCAACAGCGGCGATGTTGTCCTGCTCAGCGATCTCAATCGCTCGTGACATTGCAGCGCTGGCAGCGACATACCCAGGCCCGTTGTCCGCATCCAGTACCTCAAGACCCGAGTCTGCCTTCAGTGTGCGAATGTTGGGTGTCGGGTTCGTGGCGCCGGACCGCAGGCGATCCAGGTACTCCGGCACCCTCAAGACGCCGTGTGAATCGATGCCCCACAGGTTCGTCAGTACGAGGCAACGCGCCACCGTCGCGGCATGCGACGTGCTGCATCCAGTATGCCGAAACATCCCGGACACGAAGGTCTCGAGGGATTCGGCTGACACGTTGACGGCATTGTCGGCCATGATGGATTCGCTCACCCCCGCCTCTTCAGTTCGGGTCGTCGTCGGCCGTACACGCGTGTACGAGTCTCTTGGTGACGGCCGCACAAGAGGTGACTCATCAGGCGGTCCGGGCGTTCACGATGAAACCGACGCGAGTCCGAGGGCTGCCCGTACGGCTCGAACAGCGTCCGAAGCGTCAGCCCCATACGCATCCGCGCCGATCTCATCGGCGAAGTCCTGGGTGATCACGGCGCCCCCGACAACGATCCGCACGTCATCGCGGTGTTTGAAGTGGTCGATCACAGACCGCATCTCGTCCCGGGTTGTGCTCAGCAGAGCACTCAGACAGACAACTTCGGCCCCTCGCTCTACGGCTCCTTCAAAGTCTTCGACCAGGCAATCGACGCCCAAGTCCTCGACCTCGAAGCCGGATCCTTTGAGCATCATGACGACGAGGTTCTTGCCGATGTCGTGCACGTCACCCTTCACCGTTCCGACGCAGATCTTCGCTATCGGCTGGTGTCCAGACTTTGCGAGCAGTGGCTCGATAATGTCGATTCCTCCCTGCATCGCCCTTGCGGATACCAGCATCTCGGGCACGAACACTTCTCCGGTGGAGAACTGATCACCGACCTCGCGAAGCGCGGGAATCATCGTCACGTTGAGCAATTCGGAGACATCCTCATCGTTGGCCACTGCCTCCCGCACGATCTCGATCACAACGTCCCGTTCGCCGAACACGATGGCGTCGTACAGTTCGTCATTGATGCTCAAGGTGTCTCCTCAGGGCATCGGAAAGTCGTCGCCTCGTCATCTCCGTCGCCCCATCCTTCAACCGGGATTCTTGAGCCGCACTCCTCCCCGGTCGAGTTGGCGCGCGGTCCTCCGTTCGAATCTCGCGAGAGCGAGACGCTGGTGCATCGGCCCCGCCATGACATACGTGCGACGGTCGATGGGCAAGCCCCTGCGGCTAAAGCGACGTCTCGCGACGTTACCGAGGTTGCCATTTTCGAGCGGCGCAGTCTTTCGCAATGTTCAGGTGTGTTCACGCGCACTCCAGATCGTCAGAAACTGCATTCTATGACTACGTATTCAGACAATGCAAACGACACCCTCGCACTCGCACAATCATCGGTCGGCTCCAGAGACTGACCTGTCAGTTTGACGTGCGAGACGGTCTGGGTCGATCGTCTCATCGACGCGATCGGAGTGGGCGACATCGGCGACGACCGATCCGGCCTGACATCACAACCTGACATCACAATCACAGCTCCGCTAGGTACTGTCGACGCCAGTTCTCGGTCGTGTCGCAGGAGTTGAAGGTGAAGATGTGGACTCCCTGGATGCCGATCGTGGGATCGTCCAGCGTCGATCCGAGTTCTTCGAGCAGTTCGGCAGGATTGTGACTGCCAGGTAGCACGAAGTGAGCCACAACACCCGAGTTCTTGCGAAGGAAGCGAATCGAGTCCCCTACTCCGATCCGAGCGGAGATCTTCAGCAGGCGGCGCCGATCGGCTACCCCCGGCATTCCGAGCATCACGGGCAGCGAGACGCCAGCGCTGCGCTGGGACTTCAACCAGTCCGCGATGGCCGCACCCTGGAAGCACATCTGAGTCGTCATGGAGGATGCGTATGGCTGCTTGTCGAGGATCGCCTGGTCGAGAGCTGCAGTGGAGATGACGGTGTGGCCTTCCGGATGCGCGGCGATCCCGATCTCTGTCAGGTCGTGGCCGATCTCGTCCATCGCCATCAGGAGCGAGAGGCTGTCGAAGAACTCAGACGGGTCGCCGTCGCCACCCATCACGAACACCCGGGTAATTCTGAGGCGGTCGAGGCGGTCGAGAATCCGTTCGAGGTGGGCCCGGTCGGTGATGAGTCGGGCGGAGAGGTGCGGCATAACGTCGAAACCCATCTGTTGCAAGTCTTCGACGAGGTCGAGCGTGGCGTCCATGCCCTTCGCGGGTGATGCCGTGACCGACACCATTGCACCGTCGGGCAAGTACTTTGCTTGATCCAGAACGTTCTTCAGGGGGATCAGTTCGAACAGCGGGTTCGTGAGAACCCTCCGGATGGCAGCTCGAGCTGGCGCATCAAGGTGGTCGAGGGCCGTCATTGGTTGTACCTCCGAGTCAGGGAACGCCAACTTCCGTTGAGCAAAGAATTCGTTGCATCGATTGCCCGCCGGATCGTCCATGGGACACATCTCGTAGGAGCGGAGCCACGCTCTCCAAATCCTGGTGGGCCGAATGATGTCCTTGCGAATGCCTTCGCCCCGCTTCGCCGGACCCTCATGTCGGCTCCTCCGATCGACCGCGCCGCCGCCGTGTGGAGTGTCGATCACCTACTCTCGGAAGTTGGACAACCGAGGAGAGCACGTGATAGGGCGCGGTCTCGTGCGGAAACGCCATCGCCTCAACGAAGTAGTCCTGGAACCTCGGCTCGACTGCCGTCTCGATCTTCTCCACGACGCGCACCACCTTCTCGATCTCAGCGCGGCTCGATCGATCAAGCAACGCAATGATCGCTCCGGTACCAGCCACGTTCCCAGCAGCGGAGACCCGGTCGAGATCGCAGTCAGGGATCAAGCCGAGCACCATCGCATAGAAGACGTCGATGTGGCTGCCGAAGGCACCCGCCAACCGGATCTGACCGACTTCTTCAATTCCCAGACGATCCATCAGCAGACGGACGCCTGCAGAGAGCGCCGCCTTGGCAAGCTGGATAGCCCGGACGTCGTTCTGGGTCACCGAGATCGAATCTGTGAGCCGGTACGCGATCGAACCTCCATCGACGACGACTCGCGCTGACCTGGCGGAAGCGTCGTCGGCGAATCGCCCATCCGGCATCACAATACCGGTCAGGTAGAGCTCGGCAACTGCCTCAATGATGCCGGTCCCGCAGATGCCAGCGACTCCGCAGTCGGCGACGGCGTCTGCGAAACCTTCCTGGTCCGACCAGAGGTCACAACCGATCACCTTGAACCGGGGTTCGAGGCTCTCCCGGTCTATGCGGACCCGATCGATCGCCCCGGGCGCCGCGCGTTGCCCGGCGGAGATCTGGGCACCCTCGAAGGCCGGTCCAGTCGGGCTTGAGGCCGCCAGGACTCGATCCACGGACCCCAGGATGATCTCGGCATTGGTACCTACGTCGACGACGAGCCGGATATCGACCGATCGGTGCGGAGCCTCCGACAGGATGGCAGCAGCCGCGTCGGATCCCACGTGACCGGCGATGCACGGGAGTGCGTAAAGTCGTGCCGTCGGATGAGCTGTGAGACCTAGTAGCGACGCATCTACATCGATCGAGTCGCCGGTCGCAAGCGTGAACGGAGCCCTGCCGAGCGGACCGACGTCGTATCCGAGAACGAGGTGATGCATGATCGGGTTGCCCACCAACGTGAACTCGAGAACATCGTCACGCTTCGAGCCCGCCTCCAGAACCAACTCACCCACCAGATCGTCGAGGGCGAGGCGGACTGTCTCGGTGAGCTGGGAGGCACCGTCCGGGTTCAACATCACGTGCGACACGCGACTCATGAGATCCTCACCGAATCTGATCTGGGGGTTCATACGCCCGGCAGAGGCCAGCGTCTCACCCGTGAACAGGTCGCACAGATAGCCAGCGATAGTCGTTGATCCCACATCAAATGCGATACCTAGCGCCACTTCACGGAGACCCGGCCACATCGCAACAATCGTGCACCCGTCACGGACGGCCACCGTTCCAGCCCCTTTACCGCTGATCAGCGCGGCCTGGACCGAGGCGATGACGCGGCTGTCGACGGAGATATCGGTCAGCTTCCACTGATCGGCCAGAGCCCCGAGGAGGCGCTGAACGTCTCCGTTGGCTGCTTCGAGGCTGGCCGCGGGCACGGTCACGTAGTACAAGCGGATCACCGGATCAACCGTCAAATCCCGCGCCTCGACGCCCTTGCGCACGACCTGCCGATGGAGCTGGCTCTCGAGTGGTACGTCGATGACCACGTCATCGCGGATCCGCGCCTTACAGCCGAGGCGTCGCTCCGCTGCAAGACCTCGCTTCTCCCGGTACCGCTCTTCGTCGTCAGTGAAAGCCGCGAGGCTCTTCGGGGTCGAGACGAGGTTATGCGTGGGAAACTCACCCTCGACGGCGACGATCTGGCAGCGTCCGCAGATGCCGCGTCCGCCACACACGGAGTCGAGGTCTACGCCGAGGGAACGAGCGACCTCAAGCACCGTGGCGCCGGGCGCGACAGTATCGTGTCGGCCAGAAGGCGTGAACATGACCTGAACTCGGTCAGGTGCTTCCGGCATCCCCACCTCGTCCCTCGCGTCGGCTGCTTCGTCGTCGTCGTCCCTGATCGGTCATCCGACTCGCGGCGATCCATCTCGTCGCGTCTTTGTCGTGTCCCAGCAGAAGGTCGCCGGCCATGATCGCCGCCTTTGCGTCTTTGTGGAGTGGGTTGGCGATCGCGGACGTGAGGCCAGCCATCATCGCCATCGTCAGGAATGCACCGTTTATCCCCTCCCGATTGGGGAGTCCAAAGCTGATGTTGGACGCGCCGCAGGTTGTGTTGACACCGAGTTCCTCACGGAGCCTCCGTACGAGGTGAAAGACTTGACGGCCAGCCGTGCCCATCGCCCCGATCGGCATTACGAGCGGGTCGACGACCACGTCTTCCTTCGGGATGCCGTAGTCGGCCGCCGTCATGACGATTCGTTTGGCGACCTCGAAGCGAACGTCGGGATCTTCTGAGATGCCGGTCTCGTCGTTGGAGACCGCTACGACCGCCGCACCGTGCTTCGCGACCAGCGGGAGAACCCGCTCCATCACTTCTACCTCTCCAGTCACCGAGTTCACGAGTGCCTTGCCCTCGTAAACCTCCAGGCCCGCTGCAAGGGCTTCCACGACCGACGAGTCGATGGAGAGCGGCACCTCCACCAATGACTGCACCAGCCTGACGGCCTCGGCAAGGATCGCTGGCTCGTCCGCACGTGATATCCCTCCGGCGTTGATATCCAACATCTGCGCCCCTGCCTCCACCTGGGCGAGTGCATCACGCTCCACGCGACTGAAGTCACCGTTCTTCATCTCCTCGGCGAGGAGTTTTCGTCCGGTCGGATTGATCCGTTCTCCGATGATCACGAAGGGCTCATCGAAGCCGATGACGACTTCGCGGGTGGGGCTTGAGATGACAGTCCGAGTCACAGGCTCTCACTTTCCTACTCGTCGGCGGGTGCGGACCCGCCGGTACATGCACAGTTCTGGAGGACTTCCTCAATGAAGCGTCTCTGCGGCGTCGCGGAGATCCAATCAGCCTCTGCCGAGAGACCGGGATCACACGCCTGAGGCGCATGGCAGCGGGAGTTACACCGAGCGTTCGGGGTGAGTTGCACCATGACGATCAGACCAATCTGAGTTCGACGATTGCGGTTTCGAGGTCGCCATATCCCACCAAGGTGCGCTCGTAGTCGAGATCCAAGCGCCGAGCAGCATCCCGTCCGCCCTCCTCAAGGAGAGGATCATCCCGCTGGGCTAGATGCATAACGCGCCGGTAGTTGCCGAAATAGTCGTCACGTAGCCCGGGATTCTGGTCGAGCCCGAGACCCCTGAACACGAGATTATCGAAGTGCCGGACGAGATAGTCGGTCAAATAGAACGTACCGGGCTCGGCATCATGAATCGCAGCGAACACCGGGGGCGTCGCGTAGAACTCGTTGCAATGGGCTCCGGGGAGTCGTTCGATCCCCTCCTTCGCGAGAAGACGATCGAGGTCGCCGCCGGTCCCACAGTCGGCGTACGCCACAAAAAGACGTTCATATCGCCCTCTCGCTTGCTCGATGCGAGCCGCGACGGCCGCTGTGATATCCCCCGGCGTGTTGTGGAGCTTGGCCGGCAGACACTCGATAGTCACGAAATCGAGGTGGTTCACGGCGACAATGTCTCGCAATTCTCGGGCAAGCGCCCCGCATGCGATGACGAGCGTGGAAGCCATGTCACGCTCCCTTGCTACCGAGAACCGTGCACTCTTCTACGAGAGCCCTGGCGATCCGCGCTCGCACGGGTGTGATCCGGCCGCGGGGGTGCATCGCCGAATCCGCGCGGCGGGGCTCCTCGAAGATGCGGGTGGCAGAGCCAGATCCAGACTCGTACTCGTGGGGATCCTCCTTCACATGCGAGCACCTACTGCCAGAGTCAGCGAGTGGTTGTACGGCACTCTCGCGTTGTAGCTGGTCGGCGGGGGTCATGTCCACCCCGCCCATCGCGAACACATTCCGGTGACCGGCGGCGGCGAGGTGGTCAGCAAGTTCTTTCATGTCCGACGCATCCGAGATGCACGCGGGGCCTTCGGCGGTCTCAAGAGCGCGGTTATTCGCTTCGCGCGTGACGAGATCGCGTGACGCGACCTCGGATGGCCGAGTCCGGTCGCGACGTATGTCGCGATCTTCAGCTGTGCCCACGCATGCTCCGAGTTGTCACAATGCTCATCTTATGACTACGTATTCAGACTTTGCAAGCCGAGACTCAGCTCCCGGGCTCAGCGGCCAATCGTCGGTGCTCCTGACACCCGACTGGCTCTGTCGCAGAGGTGTCTCCAGCACGACCGGTCGCTGGAATCAGCTCGGGAGGTCCAGCGAAGGAGGGTGGCGTACGAATCCACCAGGATCTCCGTCGGGGCGGGCTGTGCCGGATCATGGTGGGCAGCGTGCTTCTGATTTGGATCGGACGATGTTCGATCGGTCATCGGGTCGCGGTGGCCTGGCTGGGATCCCGGTTCATCCACGCCGTGGGACTCCGTCGGCGAAATGCTCTCTCAGGTGTCTCGGGTTGTGTGTCGGCCAGTGTGCCCGGTCATATGGATTCGCCCTGCGTGTGCAGCCGCTTCAGGGTTGGTCTCCCCGCTCTCGATCGTCGTGACCGGCGTTCCAGACGGGGCGGAGTGCTATCTCGAAGCTGACGGCTCGCCTGACGCCGAGTCGCGCCACGCGGCTCGCCACGGGACTCTGCGCGGGCGAGCTCACGAGCTTCCCGGCTGCCCGGCATCCCCGACCTGGAATCAGATAGCCTGCCAGGCAGTGGCAAGGTATACGCCATGTTTGCCAATAATTCGCGTATCGTGAAGTACAGAGAAGTAAGTGACCGCATCGACCGAGAAGGCATCGCGGCCAGGAAGCAGTGCCCGAGAGACGGGGTCTCAGCCAGGCGCGCTCCCAGACTACTGAGAGATCATCGCGCCGATCGCGCCGATCAGAAGCAGTTGCGATTCGTCGTACTCGGATGCTTCGCCACCGGTGACCGCGTGGGCCCTAACGCGGCCGGTCACCATTCAGAGGCCGGGGAGATTCGTCGGTTCTCGGAACAGAGCTCGAGTCTTCGAGTGTCGCGGCGATGTTGTGGGATACAGGGCGAGGAGGCTGGGAGTGGGCGGCGCCTCGGGCTCCTCCCCCGCGTCGCCACTTGCCTGACATGTGGTGTGGGGCCTTCCACGTGGACAGAGTCTTCGCATGATTGAGAGGATCACGACCGATCCGGATCTGCTCGGTGAGTGTCCTGTCTGGGACGCCGACTCTGAGGTCCTGTGGTGGGTGGACATTGAGGGTAGAGCTATCCGACGGTACGCGCCGGGGTCAGGCACGCTTGAGAGCCGCGGGCTTGACTATCGCCCTGGATCGCTTGCGCTCACGTCACAGCCGGATCGCCTCCTGGTGGCGATGGAGCACCAGGTCGGGTGGTTCGACTGGGCTGCAGGTACGTGGGAGCCCTGGCAGGATCTCGAGTCGGCAGGAACCGGGAACCGCCTCAACGACGGTCGATGCGATCCGGCAGGCCGCTTCTGGGTCGGGAGCATGTTCGAGCGCGCGGCTGAGGGCCGATTCACTGGGTTGCTTCACCGCTTCGAGGCCTCCGGCGCCTCGTCAACCGTGCGGTCGGAGATCGGTGTTTCGAACGGTCTGGCTTTCTCGCCCGATGGCCGAACGATGTACCACGCCGACACTCTGCGGGACACCGTCTGGGTCTATGACTACGACCTGGCGTCGGGCGAGCGGTCGAACGAACGTGTGTTCACGCAGTACCGTGATCTGCCGGGAAGACCGGACGGTGCGTGCATCGATAGCGACGGGTGCTATTGGACGGCGTGCGTGGGTGGCTCTGCCATCGCTCGGTTGACTCCCGAGGGTGAGGTCGACCGCGTAATAGAACTTCCTGTTGTTGCTCCCACCATGCCAGCCTTCGGAGGTGCCGGGCTATCGACGCTCTTCGTCACATCCTTGCGCCAGGGTGGGGGGGGACTCGCGAGCGGGGAACACGACGGGCACCTCCTGGCGCTCGATGTAGGTGTCTCCGGGATCCCTGAGCCCGGATTCGCAGGATGACGACATAGCTCTGCCGCACTGCGGATGATCCGTGTCGCCCAGCTCGCTCCTAGACGAGGCTCCCAACCTCTTTGACGCTCTTGAGCTCTGTGGTCGGGTCAGGATCGAGATCCGGAATG
>JASJXX010000049.1 GCA_030123765.1 Actinomycetota bacterium
ACCCCCTGGTGGAGGTGGGGGGAATCGAACCCCCGTCCCATAAGGTGTTGGCGTCGGCATCTCCGAGCGCAGCCAACAGCGAGCTTTCGGAACACGAGGACTCTGTCGGCAAGCACCCTCATGCCCTATCCGGGATTGTCTTTCCCCGCCGGTCCCGGAAATCCCGGCGGGGGCGTCCCACATTGCGTTGCCCTGCTCCGGCGAGGTGGGCACCCTCCGGGAGGACAGGAGCGTTTATCTACGCTGCCAGTGCGTAACTTTCGTCTGCACTTATATGTGTACCGGCTCTTTAACGAGGACTCCGGCAACCTCGGCTCGCTTCCGGCGCCTCAACTCTCACGGTCGAAACCATGTCACCCCCGCGTGCGGGGGACGTAAGGAACACGTCCACTCCCTATATCGTACAACGAAGACACGATGTCGCACACTGAGAACAGGAATTCCATCACTACTGTTCCCCCATGGACGACACCGTTGAGGCCCCCGAAGCCACTCAAGAGATGACCGCGATGACCGAGATGACCGCGGGGAACATCCCCGCGGAGGGGACGTCCGACCATCGGCGTTCCTCCAAGCCACTTCTCGTTGCCGTAGGCGTGATCGTCGTCGCCCTCTTTGCAGCGAGCCAGGTCTTCGTCATCTCCTCTCTGCGCGACACACAAGCAAGGGTCGAGAGCATCGACCGCCAGATCACCGATCTCGACGCGTCCCTCGTAGGAGTCTCCGACCAGGTCAACGACATCGCCCAACTCGCTGCCACTCCGCAGGCGAGCGCATCCCCGAGCGACACGCCTCGCGTCGCCGTGCTGCCCGCCGGTCTTCTCCCGCGCTTCTCCAGTCAGGGTCCCGACCAGGCAATCGGGATGAAGCTCCCTGTCATCCATGGCCTCGACGCGTACACAGAAGAGGCTGTGACAATCGACCCCGCCGACGGAACCAAGCGCGTCTGGATGATCTGGGCCCACTGGTGCCCCTACTGTCAGCAGGAGCTCCCTGAGCTCAACACATGGTGGCCCGAGGCCGCAGGCACATATCCCAACGTCGAATTGGTCAGCGTCACGACATCGATAGATCCCTCGCGCGGCAACCCGCTCGAGGAGTACCTTGCTGCCGAACAGTTCACGTTCCCCGTCATCATCGACGCGGAGAGGAAGATCGGGTCCCAGATGGGTGTCAACGCCTTCCCATTCTGGATAGTCACAGACAGTGACGGCACCGTGCTCTTCCGCACGGCAGGAGTACTCGGCATGGACAGTGTGGAGCAACTATTCGCCCAGCTCGACCGGTTGGGCGCCTAGCGCGCATCCCGCGGTCCCGCCCCGTGTGACCCACCTCGCGGGAGCTACACTCTCCGGGTACAGCGAGGGTGTCGGGAGGTGTCCCATGGAGATGGAAGAATTCGTCGAACAGGCTCGCTCGATCATCAACGATGGCAACCTCACCTTCCATCAACGCAAGCACTACCTCGCTGCGCTCGCCGAGAACTCGCTCCCCTACCCCGAGATCGGCCCTGAGGCGGCCGAGGCGCTCAACAAGGGGATCGTGTCTGACCTGTACGAGGGACACGCTCCCTACCGCCCCCGCTATCTGCTCCCCGACTACGAGCTCGCCCTCGCACAGGGGTCAGAGCACCTCGAACTCGAACCACCCCACACCATCGACGAAGCCCTGAACTTCCTGCTGATCCTCTACACCCAGGTGCCTTCCATCACCGGGTTCCCGGTCTTCCTCGGCGACATCGACTCGCTCCTCCTCCCCTACGCGGAGGGAGTATCCGACGCTGCCCTGCGCGCCAAGCTCCGCCTCTTCTGGATCGCCCTCGATCGCATCCTTCCCGACGGATTCGTTCACGCGAACATCGGTCCTCAGGACAACCGCGTCGTGCGCGCGATCCTCGACATCGAACGCGAGCTGCTCCAGATCGTGCCGAACCTCTCCCTCAAGGTTCACCCCGACCTGACGAGCGACAGCCTCCTCCTCGACGCGATCGAGACCGTGTTCACCACAGCGAAGCCGCACTTCGTCAACCATCCCATGATGGTCGAGGATCTCGGAACCGGGTACGGGATAGTCAGCTGCTACAACTCGCTCAAGAAGGGGGGCGGGTCACACACGATGGTGCGACTCAACCTCAAGGAGGCGGCCGTCGCCCACTCTGGATCAATCGACGACTTCATCGATGCAACCCTTCCGTTCTACGCCTCCCTCAACGCCGAGGTCATGGCTTCGCGCATCCGCTATCTCGTTGAGGACGCGCGTTTCTTCGAGCACGACTTCCTTGCGCGGGAAGGACTCGTGCGCCTTGATCGATTCTCAGCCATGTTCGGCGTGTACGGCCTTGCCGAGGCGGTGAACATCCTCATGGAGCACGAGGGTCTCGACGCTCGCTACGGCGACGGTGGTGCGGCAGACGAGCTCAGCTACCGGATCATCGGGCGGATCCGCGCATTCGTTGACGACTGTCCCATGCCGTACAGCGAGGGTGGTGGCGGCCGTTCCCTTCTCCACTCCCAGTCTGGCATCGACTCTGATGTCAACGTCACCGCCGGGACCCGGATCCCGATCGGAACCGAGCCTGAGACGTTCCAGCACATCTCGACGGTCACCCCGCACCACAGGCACTTCGACGCGGGCGTCTCGGACATCTTCCACATCGACGACACGGTTCGGGACAACCCTGAGGCGGTGGTGGACATGATCAGAGGCGCGTTCGCCACCGGAATGCGGGAATTCACCTTCAACGTCGACTCGAACGATTTTGTCCGGATCACGGGCTACCTCGTGCGCAAGTCGGAACTCGCGAGGTTCCAAGAGGGAGGCGAACGGCACGCGAGCACGGTGTTCGCTGCTGGCTCCGTCGCGAATTCGCACGTGACCGAACGTACCACGAAACGGGTCCTCATCCGTGAGCACAGTCCTCGGCCTGCTCAATAACACGATCGCGTTCTCGTCCGTCGACGGCCCAGGCAACCGGTTCGTCGTCTTCCTCCAGGGCTGCAACTTCAACTGTGTCACCTGCCACAACCCCTACACGATCACCCGCTGCACCGACTGCGGGCTGTGCGTCGGGCCATGCCCCGAACATGCTCTCTCGATTGAGGACGGTCCGCTCATCGTGCTCGACACCGGCGCATGCACGTTGTGCGACGTGTGTATCGAGGTCTGCCCTGAGGATTCGACGCCGCTCGCCAGAGTCGTGACGGTTCGGGATCTGATTGAGGAGATCAGGGCGGTCGCCCCGTTCATCTCCGGGATCACGGTCTCAGGTGGTGAAGCAACCCAGCAACCAGAGTTTGTCGCGGATCTCTTCTCGACCCTGAAGGCTGACCCTCATCTCGCTCACCTCACGACGTTCGTCGATAGCAACGGCGCTGCCCCGGTCGAGGTGTGGAAGCGACTCGCCGACGTCATGGATGGGGCGATGGTCGATCTCAAGGCCCTCGACCCGGCAACCCATCTGCGTCTGACGGCGAGAGAGAATGATCAGGTGCTCGCGTCCATCGAGTACCTCGCGCAGCACGATCTTCTTTATGAGGTACGGCTGCTCATCGTCCCCGGGTACAACGACGACACGCAGACTGTTCTTCGCACCGCCGAGTGGCTCAGTTCCGTCGATCCTTCGATGCGCATCAAGCTCATCGGGTACCGAGCCCACGGTGTTCGCCCGGAGGCCCTCCACATACCGGAGGCGACCGGCGAGCTCCTCGAACACCTGGAGACGATTCTCCGGGAACACGGCTTCGATCAGATCGCAGTGACCTGATCCCCGTGCTCACTGCGGCGTCAACGCCGGTGAGATCTCGCCCTCTCCATCTCGCGCTTCTGCTGACGTTCCACGATCGATTGACGTTTATCTCTGGTGCGTTTCCCGCGCGCAAGACCGAGCTCGACCTTCGCTCTACCGTCGCGGAAATACACCTGAAGCGGGACGAGCGTAAGCCCCTCCTCCCTGATCCTGCTGAAGAGCCGGTCGATCTCGCGACGGTGCAGGAGCAGCTTGCGAGGCCGCTCCGGATCGTGGCCGCCATCCTCTGCGAAGGAGTAGGGAGCGATGTGGACGCTCTCCAGCCACACCTCTCCACCACGGATCGACGCGTAGGAATCCTTGAGCTGTACCTGGCCAGCGCGAAGTGACTTGACCTCTGACCCGCGGAGTACCATCCCGGCCTCGAAAGTGTCCAGGATCTCGTAGTTGTATCGTGCCTTGCGGTTCGTTGCGACGACTTTGCGACTAGCCATGGGAGCGAGGCTACCGGGTCACCTAGAAGTACTTCATGGGGTTGACCGGGGTCCCGTTGATGCGCACCTCGAAGTGGAGGTGAGGACCCGTGGATAACCCCGTCGACCCGACGTATCCGATTATCTGACCAACCTGTACCTTCTGACCGGTAGAGACTGCAAATCTCGACTGGTGGGCGTAGAGGGTGACCATTCCGCCGCCGTGATCGATCATGGTCGTCTTGCCGTACCCACCATTGACCCCTGCGAAGATGACGACTCCACCCGCAGCCGCCCGTATCGGGGTACCCATCGAACCAGCGAAGTCGACGCCGTTGTGCATCCTGACGATGCGAAGGATCGGGTGCATACGTTGCCCGAAGTACGATCCAATTCGACCCGGGACCGGTTTCAGGAGCTCGTCCGGGCGGGTTCCTTTCAGTCGGGCAGCATCGCGGATCTTCGCCCTGATGGATGTCTCCTCGCGTTCAAGCACAGCGAGCTCCCCCTCGAAGTGGGCGATCTGGGCTCTCACCTCGACGACAAGATCGGCCTGGCGTTCGTACTCCGCTGCGAGTTCGACGCGCCTCGCGTTCAGCTCGTCGCTGAGCATCTCGATCTCGCCGGCCGTCACCTCGAGTGTCGCCACTTCCTGCTCGATCAACGCTTCGACGGACTTGACTTCCGCCTCTTCAGCTTCCTGCACCAGTACGATCTCGCCGTACCGAACCGCAGCGTTCGACCGGTATCCAGTCAGCACATCGAGGTACGCCACACCGACAGCAACCTCAGACACGGCCTTGGCAGAGAACGCTATCGATGGCTGGGATGCGCGACCAGAGGTGTACGCCTGTAGCACCGAGGCCTTCGCTGCAGCAAACGCTTCGTCCCTCTCCACTCTGATCGAGGCGAGCCTGACAAATCGCTCTGCGAGATCAACCCGAACCACGCTGAGGGCGGCTGACCGTTCGTCGTGCTCCGACGTCACCTGTTCGTGAAGCTCGCTCGCGGTGGCGACGGCAGCGTCTACGGCATCGAGACGCCCCCGGGCATCGAGCAGCTGCCTGGCGAGTGACGATCGCTCTGCCGCGACATCATCGATCCGCGATGCGAGCTCAAGAATTGAGCGTCGGACTTCGTCCAGATCCTCGTCAAGGCCGCCGCTGAGCGCGGGAGACGCGAACGAGACAGAGAGGGTGACAACGATCGCTAGGGAGAGGAGTCGCCGGGTCACGAGCGCAGAGTGCGATGGACTGCAAGGCTCAGAGAGCTACCGATCAATCCGGCAGCAACTCCGAACAGCAGGACCAGCGCGCCCTGCCGAAGGATGAAATCGTTCTGGACCGCGAGGTTGATCCAGTCCGGGAGGTCAGAAAGCCGATCTACAGCCATCTGCTGTGCAACAACGATGAAAGTGACAGCGAGCGCGCCGCCGATCAGCCCTTCGAGGGCGCCCTCGATCAGAAAGGGTGTGCGTATGAACCAGTCACTCGCTCCAACGAGGCGCATAATCTCGATCTCCTCGCGTCGAGCGTAGATCGCCATGTGGATCGTGTTGGCGATGAGCGCGACGGCAGCGACACCGAGCGCAACGGCGAGCAGCCAGAACATCACTTGAAGGCCGTCGCGCAATGCGATCATCGCGTCGATCGCATCACCCGCAGACTGGACCTTCTCCACGCCAGGGGTCGAAGCAAGCCGTGTCACGATCAGCCCGTACTCCTCGGGATCGGCGGGTTGAACCCGCAACGATGCAGGGAGGATGTCGGGGCTCTCCTCAAGTATCCGGAGCATCGCGTCGTTGTTGGAGAACAGGACAAGCGCCTCCTGGAAAGCTTCCTGCTTCGAGATGTAGAAGACGTCTGCGACCTGCGGCCAGGTCGCGACCTCGTTCTGGAGTGCAGCCGTTGCGTCGAGCGTCATGTCGTCTTCGAGCCACGCGATCACGCGGACGTCTTCGGCCCACTGGAGCGTGTTGACGCGCACGACCTCACCGAATACCACGGTTCCGAAGGTGAGCGTGAGAGAGATGAAGACGGCGAGAATGGCGCCGAGCACGACGAGAGCATTCCTGCCGAAATTGTTGAACGCTTCCCGGAACATGTAGGCGAGGCTCGTCACTGCACCGCCCCCTCCACGTCATCCTGGACAGGGCGGGTTTCAGTGGACTCCGTACCCGCTGCTTCGGCCGACGGCTCACGTTTCTCCCCCTGCGCCACCACAGCAGCTTGCTCCTGTGTCGCCTGAGGATCGCGCTCCGGAGTAGTGTCAGAATTCTTGCGGGTCTCGTAGACGCCGCGTGACTCGTCACGCATGACCCGCCCACGCACGAGCTCGACGACCCTGCGCTGCATAGCGTCTACGATCGCGTGGTCGTGCGTCGCCATCACCACGGTGGTCCCGGTACGGTTGATATGGTCGAGGATACGCATGATCCCCACAGAGGTACCGGGATCGAGGTTCCCCGTCGGCTCATCGGCGAGCAGGATCAGGGGACGGTTCACGAACGCACGGGCAATCGCCACGCGCTGCTGCTCACCACCCGAGAGCTGTCGGGGAAGGCGATCAGATTTATCAGACAACCCGACAAGTTTGAGGACCTGTGGAACCTGGTTACGGATGATCGACCGGTGCTTCGCGGTCACTTCCATAGCGAAAGCTACGTTCTCGTACGCCGTCTTCGTGGGGAGGAGCTTGAAGTCTTGAAACACCGTCCCGATGGACCGCCGCAAGTACGGAACCTTCCAACTCGGCAGCTGTGACGCGTGTTTACCCGCGATCCAGACATCACCGTTCGTTGGCATCTCCTCGCGCATCATCAGCCGGATGAGCGTCGACTTCCCCGAGCCCGAGGCCCCTACCAGAAAGACGAACTCACCCTTGGCAATGTCGAGGTTGATATCCTTGACGGCGACCGTGGCGCCGGGGTACACCTTTGTTACGTTTTCGAGTTTGATCATAAAAAGCCCAGAGTCGGTGGCTCGTTGGCCCGCCCGACCAGCCACGGGCAAGGATAACGGCGCTTTCGGTAAACGTGAGGCAATCGGTCCGGCATCAGGGGCGGTCACCCGGCACGGGGGGTCACGCCTCGTACTTCTCCGCCCTTCTCCAGCGCAGGTACGAATCGATGAACCCGTCGATATCGCCGTCAAGAACTCCCTGGATGTTCCCAACCTCGTGATCGGTTCGGAGATCCTTCACCATCTGATAGGGCTGCAACACGTAGCTTCGGATCTGCCTCCCCCACGCTGCTTCGTGTTGCTCCCCTCGGATCGCCGCGACCTGCTCCGCCTGGTCATGACGGGCCTTCTCTGCGAGCCTCGCGTTGAGAAGCTGCATCGCGCGGGCCTTGTTCTGCATCTGGGACCGTTCGGCTTGACAGGAGACGACGATTCCCGTCGGTTCATGGGTGATGCGCACTGCTGAGTCTGTCTTGTTGATGTGTTGACCCCCTGCACCGGAGGCCCGGTACGTGTCGATGCGCAGATCCTCGAGTTCGATCTCGATCTCAGCGACGTCGACCTGGGGTATGACATCGACTCCTGCGAAAGCGGTGTGCCTGCGTGCATTCGAGTCAAAGGGGCTGATACGGACAAGCCGGTGGGTGCCGCGCTCAGATTCGAATGTTCCATAGGCGTTGTCACCTGTGATCGTGAGCGTGACCGACTTGATGCCGGCCTCCTCACCCCCCTGGTAATCGTCTACTTCGAAGGAGAACGACGACCGTTCAAGGTACCGGGTGTACATACGCAGCAGCATCTCTGCCCAGTCCTGAGCATCGACGCCTCCTGCACCCGCGTAAATCGACACGATGGCGGGACTGTCGTCGTGCTCGCCGAAGAAGAGCGACTCGCGTTCGAGGATCGAGAGCTTGCTCAACAGCGTGTCGAGTTCAGTCTGCACCTCGCTGAGCGCCGCCCTGTCGCTCTCCTCGAGAGCGAGTTCGAGCAGTACGTCGACATCCTCGATAGAGCCGTCAAGGTCAGCCACCAGCTTGATGGTGCCTTCGTGCCTGGCGAGCCTGGAGGTGAGAGCGCGGGCACGATCCTGGTCGCCCCACAGGTCGGGGGCGGAGACCTGTTCACGCAGGTCAACGAGTTCCCTCTCCTTGCCCTCAACATCGAGGAAGCTCCTTGCTCCCTCAAGTCGAGACTTGAGGTCGCTCACGGCCGCGCGCAGTTCAACGGGTTCCATCGGGCGTGAGGCTAGCGGCACCGCAGCGGCTGACCTCGCCCAGGAGGGAAGAGTCGGGGAGCCGTCACGCGGGGAGCGGATCGGCGCCCGGGGCACCGTGGCAACGCTTGTACTTGGTGCCCGAACCGCACGGGCACGGATTGTTACGACCGATCTTGTCGCCCTCGCGCCGTACCTGGCGCTGCGTCGTGCCATCACCCTTCGCGCTCGACGTCATGAGGTTCTGCGACTTTGGATGGTTCTCATGCCGCGCTACCTCTACGTGGAACATGTACCGGATCGAATCGGCCTTCGTAGCGTGAACGAGTTCCTCGAAAAAGCCGAAACCCTCCCGCTGATACTCGACCAGAGGGTCGCGCTGACCCATGGCACGCAGACCGATACCGGATCGCAGGTAATCCATCTCAGCGAGATGCTCGCGCCACTTGTTGTCGATCACCGAGAGCACGACGGTGCGTTCGAGAGAACGCATCACCTCTGACGTCAGCTCTGCCTCACGGACTACGTAGAGGTCTGCCGCTTCGGCAACGAAGGCGTCGACGGCCTCCTCGATGAGGAGGTCCTGTGAGTTCTCGAAGTCGGCGGCGCTGAGCTTCGTCGGGTAGAGCTCGAACAGGCGAGCGTGGATCTCATCCCAGTCCCACTCGGAGGGGTCCAGATCGCCGACGGTCGCACGCACGGTGTCCTCGATGACCTCGGCGCGCCACCCCATGAGCAGCTCCTCTGTCTCGTCGCCGAGGAGAATCTGGTTACGCCACTGATAGATGATCTTGCGCTGGGTGTTCATCACCTCGTCGTACTTGAGCACGTTCTTACGGATCTCGAAGTTCTGCGACTCGACCTGGGTCTGGGCTTTCTCGATCGACTTGGTGACCATCTTCGCCTCGATCGGCACGTCGGGCGGGATCTTCAGCCTGGACATGATCGACGCGACACGCTCGTTCGCGAAGCGACGCATCAGATCGTCCTCAAGGGAGAGATAGAAGCGGCTCTCGCCCGGGTCACCCTGACGCCCGGAACGTCCACGGAGCTGATTGTCGATTCTGCGCGATTCGTGTCGCTCGGTGCCAAGTACGTACAGGCCCCCCGCGTCAATCACCTTCTGCTTATCCCTCTCCGTCTCCACTATGGATACGGCCACGGCCTTCTTGAGCGCCTCGTCATACGCGTCATCGCCCGGCTCCAGACCCTCTCTGCGTACCGCCACCTTCGCGAGCTCCACAGGGTTCCCACCCAGCATGATGTCCACACCACGACCGGCCATGTTGGTTGCGACGGTGATCGCTCCCGACATACCTGCCTGGGCGACGATCTGGGCCTCACGCTCATGGTGCTTCGCGTTGAGCACCTCGAACGCGATACCTCGACGTTTGAGTGTGTCGGCCACGATCTCGGACTTCTCGATGGAGACCGTTCCGACGAGGACCGGCTGACCCCTTCTGTATCTCTCCTCTATGTCGTCTGCGAGTGCCGCGAACTTGTGATCCTCATCGACATAGACCACGTCACCCTCGTCGGCGCGGACGATCGGCCGGTTGGACGGAATGACGACGACCGGAAGACCGTAGATCTCACCAAACTCGCCCTCCTCCGTTATTGCGGTACCCGTCATACCGGAGAGCTTCTTGTACATGCGGAAGTAGTTCTGGAGCGTGATCGTGGCAAGCGTCTGGTTCTCCTCCTTGATCCGGACGCCCTCCTTCGCCTCGATCGCTTGATGCAGCCCCTCGGAGTATCTGCGACCTTCGAGCACCCGTCCGGTGAACTCGTCAACGATCATCACCTCGCCATTGCGGATCATGTAGTCGACGTCCCTCTGATAGAGCGTCTTCGCCTTGAGCGCAACATCGAGATGATGGATGAAGTCGACATTCGCGAAGTCGTACAGATTCTCCACACCGAGGATCTCCTCGACGCGAGTGACCCCATCTTCCGTCGTGATCACCTGGCGCTTCTTCTCATCGATCTCGTAGTGGTCCGTCTCACGCATGCGACCCGCGATTCGGGCGAACTCGTTGTACCACTTCCCTGTCTCACCAACACGGCCGGAGATGATCAGCGGCGTACGTGCCTCGTCGATCAGAATCGAGTCAACCTCGTCAACGATGCAGAAAGCATGCCCCTTCTGGACCATGTGCTCGGGGGTCATCGTCATGTTGTCACGCAGGTAGTCGAAACCGAACTCGTTGTTCGTCCCGTACGTGACGTCCGCCTCATACCCGGGACGTCGCTCCTCGGGTGTCATCCACGCCTGTATGAGTCCGACCTTGAGGCCGAGAAATTCGTGGATGCTCCCCATCCACTCCGCGTCGCGGCTCGCGAGATAGTCGTTCACCGTGACGATGTGCACACCACCGCCTGCCAGCGCGTTGAGGTAGGCAGGCATCGTGCCGGCCAGGGTCTTCCCCTCACCGGTCTTCATCTCAGCGATCATTCCGCGGTGCAGCGCGGCCGCTCCGACGATCTGGACGTCGTAGTGACGCTGGCCCAGGACGCGTTTCGCCGCTTCCCTGACGACTGCGTACGCCTCTGACTCGATGTCGTCGAGTGTCTCACCCTGTGCGAGTCGCTCTCTGAAGGCCGGCGTGCGTGCGGCGAGGTCTTCGTCTGAGAGTTGCTCGAACTCGGATTCGAGATCGTTGACGCGTTCAGCGACGCGCTCGAGTTCTCTGAGACGTTTGCCTTCTCCCATACGGAGCGCTTTACCGAAAATTGACATAGTGCTGTGATGTTACGGAGCTCGCCACTCTTCTCGGATCAAGGCTCCAACGAAAGCGATCACGGAAGCCTGATCATGTTCTCTCTGATGGCGTAGAGCACCGCCTCGTTTCGTGAGTGGAGACCGAGCTTGTCGAGGATGTTCCGGACGTGGTTCTTCACCGTGTTCTCCGAGATGAAGAGAAGGTCACCTATCTGACGCGACGTCCTTCCGTCTGCCACAAGACCGAGCACCTCAATCTCACGAGCCGTCAGAGTCGGCTTTCGGGCGCTGACCAAGTCGTGGTGCAGAAGCAGCTCGCGTGTGATGTCGAAGAGCTGGCCTGCCATGCCGGGCGACACAGCCGCTCCACCGGCAACGATCTGGTCGATCACGACAACGAGATCCTCGAACGGCACATCCTTGAGAATGTAACCCCTCGCACCGCCGCGAATCGCAGCAATAAGATCCTCCTGAGACTCACTCCCGGTGAGGAGCACGACGTGCGACTTCGGAGAGATCGCTCGGATCTTTCCCAGAACTTCAATGCCGGAAGCACCCGGCATTAGAATATCCAGCAAGACGATGTCCGGCTGCTCAAATTCTGCCAGTGCGACCGCGGCTTCCCCGTCGCCAGCTTCCCCGACTACGTCATACCCCGCGCCGGTCAGAGCCGCGGTCAGGCCGGCCCTGAACAGGGGTACATCATCGACTACGAGCAATCTTTTCATTTCAGCTCCGGCTCACTCCGGTTCGATTAGTCCTACATCGCCGTCGCGTCGCCGGTACACAACACAGTGCCGGTCGCTGTCAGCGTCGAGGAAGAAGAAGAACTCGTGCCCGAGCATCTCCATCTGTAACACAGCCTCCTCGGCGGACATTGGTTTCATCAAGAACCGTTTGGTTCTGACGATCTGAACGCCACGGTCCTCATCATCATCGGACTGACTAGACACCTGGTTGAGTTCTTTGTTCGGGATTCGATTTCGCTGAATGAGACGGGTCTTGAGTCTCCGAAGCTGCCGCTCGTACCGATCCAGAGCAAGGTCAAGGGCCGTCCGCTCATCGCCCGCATCCGCTTCGACACGCACGATGCGGCCTGCCGCGTTCGTCGTGATCTCCACGCGGTACTTCTCGCCCGCCTGACGAGGGTTGCCGCTCTCTGTGAACTCAACGTCCACGTCGCTTCCGCTATCGAAGATTCGCCCTGCGTGCTCGACTCGATCTTCTGCGATCTCGCGCACGCCATCGGCGACGCGCATGTTCTTGCCGTGGACTCGGATGGTCACCCGATCTCCTCTCCGTCGGTGGATCCAGCCGGGCGCGACAGCATCGTCACCTCGGCTGGGCGGGACTCACTCGGGAGGCATGGCTGCACGGCGCGTGATCTGGTATCGATCATCCGACGCCTCGCTGCCACGTCGCCTCCCTTGCGCAGGAACGGACTCATTCCTCACTCCATACTACCTGCCGCCGTGGCTACGAGAACAGAGATTCGTCGCGCGTCAAGCACAGCGATCGCGCTCTGGAGAGTCATGCCTGTAGTGAGGACATCGTCAATCAGTACGACATCTGGTGGCACCTCACACGTCCGACGAAATCCGATCATGTGCCGATCCTGTCTTGCTGCCCCGGCCTGGCGCCTCCACCACAACGGCGCGCTGAGCGCATCGATGACGGGGAGGCCAGTCAACCGCCCGAGTTCAACCGCGAGGAATCGCGCTTGATCGACGCCGTGGACAATGCGTCTCGCGAGCGACCTGGGCGCGGGCACGAGGGCCGTCACGCCTGGCTGAAGGCCTGACACCATGGCCGCAGCAAGGACTCTTCCCGCGGCGAGCGACCTGCGGTACTTCAGGTTGTGGACCAGCCGTACAGCCGCGCCTGAGTGCCTGAAGCCGGCCTCTATTGGAATCTCTCCCATGAGCATCGGCGGCGCCCTCCTGAGCGACGCGACACAGGGGCCGCAGAGCGGTCGGCCGGGCATCGAGCACGCAAGACAGAGCATGGAACGAACGTACCGGCTCGCAGCGACAGATCCTAGAGCTGTCTCATCCTGCTCTCGGGGAGAAAAACCCTCAGGTACCGTGGTCCCATGACGCGAGGTACTTCTCCTGGGCAGGGGTGAGT
>JASJXX010000019.1 GCA_030123765.1 Actinomycetota bacterium
CGATCCCCCTGCATCACTCGTACCTCACTCTGCCGTCCCCCTTGAAAGGGGGACAGGGGTTGGGGGGACGGGCGAGTCTTCGAGCCCGGAGGGTGTTGCTCGGACTCAGATTCCAACGGTCCTCTACCGACCGGCACCGCGCACTGTGCTGGGTCGGAGAACCCAACGTGTACACACCCGGCACTATCACACCCATCGAGGCGATGCCGGAGTCAGGTCGCAGATGATGCCTGGTAACATCCCCATTTCTGGCGACCAGAGAACACCCAAGCATGGAACACGTTGGATCGGGCAAGGTTCGGGAGATTTTCCGTGTCAGCAACGACCAGCTTCTCATCGTTGCGTCCGACCGCATCTCGGCCTTCGACGTGGTTCTCTCCGAGGAGATTCCGTACAAGGGTCAGGTGCTCACCGCCGTGTCGCTCTACTGGTTCTCCATGCTCGACACACCGAACCATCTCATCTCGGGTGACACCTCAGCGATGGACTTCCTCACGCAGGACCAGCAGCGTGCGTTCGCCGGCAGAGCGATGCTCGTTCACACCGCCGAGGTCGTCCCGATGGAGTGTGTCGTGCGGGGTTACCTGTACGGGTCGTCATGGAAGGAGTACGCCGCGGGCGGCGGACCGACAACCGAACACCTCCCTGAAGGTCTTGAGATGGCAAGCAGGCTCCCCCATCCGATCTTCACCCCGGCTACGAAGGCCGCGTCAGGTCACGACGAGAGTCTCACCGAAGCCGGAGCTCGTAACCTGGTGGGCGACGATCTTTATGAGGAGCTGCGGAGCAGATCGATCGCCATCTACCTGAAGGGTGCCGAGCACGCGGCCGAACGCGGGCTCATCCTCGCGGACACGAAGTTCGAGTTCGGCAGAGTCAACGGCGAGATCGTTCTCATCGATGAGCTCCTCACCCCGGACTCTTCACGCTACTGGCCCCGAGACGCCTGGACGCCGGGTGCTCCGATCCCTTCGTTCGACAAACAGCCCATCAGGGACTGGTTAGAAGGCCAGCACGGGTGGCGGAAGACACCGCCAGCGCCGACCGTGCCCGAGGAGATCATCCGGCGGACGTCGGACCGCTATATCGAGGCGTACGAACGCATTACCTCAAGCCAATTTACGAAGTATCTCACCAGGATGGGAGCATCATGACCTACTCGTTCGTGGTATCGATCGCGCGCAAGCCCGGCCTCTCTGATCCTGAGGGGACCACCACCCACAAGGCTCTCAACGACCTCGGCTTCGCCGGAGTGACCCACGTCGCGTTCGGGCGGACCATATCGGTGAGCCTCGACGCGGTGAGCCTCGACGCGGCCCGCACACAGGTCGAAGCGATGTGCGAGAAACTCCTTGCAAACCCTGTGATGGAGACCTATGCGATCGAGGCGACGCCTTGACGATCGCCGTCATCGTGTACCCGGGCACCAACTGTGAACACGACATCGTGCACGCCCTCGATCTAGCCGGGGCAGACTCCGAGCTCGTGTGGCACCGTGATACCGACCTTGCCGGAGCGGACGGCATCGTCCTGCCAGGTGGCTTCGCTCACGGCGACTATCTCCGCACCGGCGCCATTGCACGCTTCTCCCCGATCATGGAGGCGATCGCCCAACTTGCGCACGAAGGTGTTCCAACGATCGGAGTCTGCAACGGCTTCCAGATCCTCTGTGAGGCAGGCCTCCTCCCCGGCGCATTCGTCGCGAATCGCGGCCTCAAGTTCATCTGCGCACCGACTCATGTGCGAGTCGAGTCCATCGACAGCGTTCTGACGAGGGGTGCCTACATAGGCCAGGTTCTCCGCCTCCCGCTGAACTCATACGAGGGAAATTACGTCGCTGACGACATCAACAAGATCGAGTCTGAGGGTGATGTCACCCTCCGCTACTGTAATGCGGGCGGGTCAATCGACGTGTCCGCCAACCCGAACGGCTCGACGAATTCCATCGCCGCTGTCGCGAGCACTTCCCGCAATGTGGTCGGCATCATGCCGCACCCCGAACGAGCTTGTGAGGAGATCCTCGGTTCATCAGACGGGATGGTCCTCCTCGAAGGCTTCATCGCCTCAACCGAGATGCCTCTCTCGTGACTACCCCGCGAGTTCCCGATCACATCAGACTCGGAATGACAGACGACGAGTACCAGATCATCGTCGAAATTCTTGGCCGTGAGCCGCTCGACGCTGAATTGGCCATGTACTCGGTGATGTGGTCAGAGCACTGCTCGTACAAGTCATCGCGCACGCACCTCGCCAGATTTACCTCGGATCAGCCGTGGGTCGTTGTGGGCCCGGGCGAGAACGCGGGGGTCGTCGATCTCGGTGACGGCTGGCTCGCGGCACTCAGGATCGAGAGCCATAACCACCCCACATACGTCGAGCCGTACCAGGGCGCAGCCACGGGCGTGGGCGGCATCCTCAGGGACATCTTCACGATGGGTGCCCGTCCGGTCGCCCTGTGGGATCCGCTGAGGTTCGGTCCCCTCGACGAGCCACACAACCGCTACCTCTTCGAAGGTGCCGTGTCGGGCATCGCGGGCTACGGCAATGCGGTGGGCGTTCCGACACTCGGCGGGGAGGTCGAGTTCGCGGACCGCTTCTCGAAGAACCCGCTCGTCAACGTCATGGCGCTCGGCATTCTCAAACGAGAGCAGCTCGTTCTCTCGGCGGCGTCAGGAGAAGGCAATCTCGCGATCCTCCTCGGGAATGCCACGGGACGTGACGGCATTGGCGGTGCGTCGATCCTTGCGTCGGCCTCCTTCGAGGAGGGGGACGAGGAGAAACGGCCGAGCGTGCAGGTCGGGGATCCGTTCGAGGAGAAGAAGCTCATCGAAGCGTGCCTCGAGCTCTACGACCGGGGTCTCGTCGTAGCGATCCAGGACCTCGGCGCGGCGGGTATTTCGTGCGCCACGTCCGAGATCGCGGGCAACGGTGGGATGGGGATGGAGGTCGACCTCGACAAGGTGCATCTCCGCGAGGGGGACATGACCCCTGGCGAGATCCTGATGTCGGAGTCCCAGGAGCGCATGCTCGCCGTCGTGACCCCCGAGAACGAGGCGGACGTCCTCGCGGTTGCCAGGAAGTGGGAGATCGATGCTTCAACGATCGGAGTCATCACCCGAGGTCCTGATCTCGTCGTGTACTCCAAAGGAGAGCTGGTCTGCGAAGTTCCCGCAGCGTCACTAGCCGACGATGCCCCCAGGTACGACCGCCCCTCGCAGCGCCCTGGCTACCTCGATGAGGCGTGGGCGGAGGAGCCACAGATCCCGATCGGACTCGACGCAGGCGACGTGCTCCGCACCCTGCTCGATGATCCTGCGATCGGCGACCGTTCATGGATCTTTCGCCAATACGATCACATGCTCTTTCTCAACACCGTCATCGCACCGGGTCACGACGGATCACTGCTTCGCATCAAGGGCACGAAGAAGGGAGTGGCTGTCTCTACAGACGGCGACTCTCTCAGGATCTACCTCGATCCGAGGCGCGGATCGGCGCGGATCGTGTTCGAGTCGGCCCTCAACGTCGCCGTCACGGGTGCAGCGCCGTACGCGCTGGTAGACAACCTGAACTTCGGCAACCCCGAGGTGCCCGGAGTCATGTGGCAGTTCATCGAGTCGGTTGAGGGCCTCGCGTGGGCTTGCGAGGAGCTCGACGTGCCTGTCGTTGGGGGGAACGTCTCGTTCTACAACCAGACCGACGGTGTCGACATCTACCCGTCCCCCGTCGTGGGAATGTTGGGCTTCTGCGATCCGATGCCGGAGCACCCTCCCCGGCTCGATCGCGCGCGCGAGGACATGACGGTGTGGCTCGTCGGGGAGGATGCGCGCCACGATTTTGCTGCATCTGCCTACGACCGCATCATCAACAATAACCTCGGCGGCAGGCCGGTGGATGTCGATGGGGGCGAGGCCCGTAGGGTGATCGCCGCTGCGGTGATGCTCGCCTACGAGACCCCTCTCCTCCACGACATCTCAATCGGTGGCCTCGCCGTGGCCCTCGCCGAGATTTCGATCATCTCCGGCGTCGGGATGACGATCGAAGGCGTCTCTGGACGCGAGCTCTTCGATGAGACCCCGCTGCGGTTCATCGCAGTCACCCACGCGGATCGGCTCGACACCGACGAGCCCCATCGCAGGATCGGAACCATCGGTGGGAACACCCTGGACTTCGGCGAAGCAGGGGTTCTCTCCGTCGCGGAGGCCACAGACATCTGGCGGAACGCCCTCTCCGGGAGAATGGCGGGTCGTTCGACAGAGAGCACACAACGGAGTCCCGATGCCTGAGCGGGAGCGACGTGGCATTGGAGGAGCCGGAACACCTCATTCCTGGTTAGCGTTCCACCCATATGACTGAGCACTCCGTCCCGATCTGCTACCGACACCCGAACCGCATCACCGGGCTGAGCTGCACCTCGTGCGACAGGCCGATCTGCGTCGCATGCTCCCACGACGCTTCAGTCGGGCAGAGGTGCCCGGAGTGCGCCGCTCCCCAGGGACGGACCAGAGTGGTGCACGCGCGTGACTCCCTCGCAAAGCCCTCGTTCCAGACCGCGCCCGCATCGTTCTCGATCATGACCGTCACCGCCGGGATCTTCGTGCTGAGCCTCCTGTCACCGGAGGTCAACCGGTGGTTCCTCGAGGCCTTTGCGCAGGTAAATGTCCTCGTCTCCGTCGGGGAGTGGTGGCGCATCTTCACCGCAGCACTTCTCCACGGCGGTCTCATGCACATCGCCTTCAACATGTACGCCCTCTACCTGTTCGGTCCGCGACTCGAACAGCAGGTCGGAACCCCCGCCTTCACCGCGCTGTACATCGCCACAGCCGGAACAGGCGGGATGACCTCATTCATGTTTGGCTCAACATTTCAGATCTCGATCGGCGCGTCCGGGGCAATTTTCGGCCTCCTCGGCGCGTGGATCTTTGTTGCGTGGAAGATGCGCCACACACCCGGTGGACGAGCGATGTTCAACCAGCTCGGCGTCCTCCTCGCGATCAACCTCGCCCTCCCGCTCTTCGTTGCAAGGATCGACTGGCGGGCACACATCGGCGGTCTCGTTGGAGGGATCCTCATCGCGTGGCTCTGGTCGGTCCTCGCCGTCGGGAAGCCGAACGCGCGGACGGTCCGCACCATCATCGCGACTGCGGTGGCAGTCGCCGCCGTGGTCATCACCATGATGGTCTGAGTGACCGGGGCCTACCGGGGGTACACTCCCCACCGTGAGCGATCATCCAGTTGATGACCCAACGTTGGATCGCCCGGGTGAAGCCTGCGGCGTATTCGGCATACTCGGCCAGGACATCGACGCAGCACGACTGACCTACTTCGGGCTCTTCACCCTCCAGCACCGGGGCCAGGAGAGTGCGGGCATCTCGGTGAGCGACGGGGAGAACATCACCGTCTACAAGGACCTTGGCCTCGTCGCCCAGGTGTTCAGCGAGACGGTCCTTGCCGGCCTCCCGGGAAGCCTCGCGATCGGCCACACCCGGTACTCGACCACCGGATCGACCTCCTGGGAGAACTCCCAACCTGTGTTCAGGCATGTCGGAGAGAACGCCCTCGCCCTGGCCCACAACGGAAACCTGACCAATACCGCACAGCTCGCGAAGGAACTCGGGCCTCTCGCCGCCACGACCGACTCTGAACTCATGACCGAGGCGTTCGCTCAGGCGATGACCGACGACATTGCGCTCCCCGACGCCGTGAGCATGACACTGCCACGGTTCCAGGGAGCTTTCACGCTCACTATCATGGACGCCACGACACTCATCGGCGTTCGCGACCCCCACGGATTCAGGCCCTTGTGCCTCGGCAAACTCGGTGAGAGCTGGGTCATAGCGAGCGAGACAGCGGCTCTCGACATCCTCGGTGCAGAGTTCGTGCGCCAGATCCAGCCAGGCGAGATGGTCGTCATCACGAAGACGGGGGTAACAACCCGGTTCCCGTTCGAGCCGGCCGAGTCGAGGCTCTGCGTGTTCGAGTTCGTGTACTTCGCCCGACCAGACTCCATCCTCCTCGGCGAGACCATTCACAAGGCAAGACAGCGCATGGGGCGCAGACTCGCGGAACAGGCGCCGGTCGACGCTGACATCACCGTTCCTGTACCCGAGTCGGGGATCCCGGCCGCTCAGGGCTTCTCTGAGGTCTCCGGCATCCCGTACGTCGACGGGCTCGTGAAGAACCGGTACGTGGGGAGGACATTCATCCAACCCGCCCAGTCGATGCGGGAGCACGGCGTACGGATGAAGCTCAACGCGATGCCCGGCGTCATCGGCGGCAGACGGGTCGTCCTCGTTGATGACTCCATCGTTCGCGGGTCCACGACGAAGCAACTCGTCGCGATGGTCCGGGAAGCCGGCGCATCCGAAGTGCACCTCCGCATCTCGTCCCCTCCCTACAGGTGGCCCTGCTTCTACGGCATGGACACAGGGGATCGCTCGACGCTCCTTGCTGCGGATCTCTCGATCGACGAGATCGCTGTCGAACTCGACGTGGAGTCACTCGCGTACCTCGAGCTCGACGGCCTCATCGAAGCGACGGGTGCGGACGCCGACACATTCTGCACGGCATGTCTGTCTGGCGAGTACCCGACAGAGGTGCCCATAGCCGACAGCAAATTTCTCCTGGAGAGGTCGACATGACGAGCTACAAGGACTCGGGAGTGAACCTCAACGTCGCCGACGAACTCGTCGACCGCATCGCGTGGAGGGTGACGTCCACCTGGACCGAGGATGTCGTCGGCAATTTCGGTGGATTCGCCGCCGGAATCCGGATCCCGGCGGGGTTTGAACATCCGGTGCTCATGATGTCCACGGACGGTGTCGGCACGAAGGCGGAGGTCGCTCGCCAGACGGGGCTGCTTGAGGGTCTTGGCTACGACCTCCTCGCAATGGTTGCCGACGATCTCGCGGCAGCAGGGGCCCAGCCGATCGCGATGACGGACTACATCGCTGTCGGGAAGCTCGACGTCGACCGTGTCGAGACCCTCATCACGTCGATCACCGATGCCTGCAACGATGCTGACGTTGCGCTGCTCGGTGGCGAGACCGCGGAGCATCCGGGTGTGATGCCACCCGACCAGTTCGACATCTCGGCGACCGCACTCGGTATCGTCGAGTTCGGTGAAGAGATCGACACATCCCTCGTCGCGCCAGGAGATGTGATCGTCGGCGTCAAAAGTCCGAACCTCCGGTCGAACGGCTTCAGCCTTGTCAGAGCGATCGCTGCGAAGAGCCTCCCCCTTGACGGCACTTTCCCCGACACGGATACCCCGACCGCAGAGGTACTCCTTGAGCCGAGCATCATCTACTCGCCCGCGGTCGTGAATCTGCTCGCCCGCGTCCGACCACACGGTCTCGCCCACATCACAGGGGGTGGCCTGCCTGGCAACGTCATACGAGTTCTCCCTGAGGGGACGCGTGCCGTGATCGAGCGCTCGCGCTGGGAGGTCCCGCATGTGTTCAAGGTAATCCAACGGCTCGGCGACGTGCCCCTCGAAGACATGTTCCGCACCTTCAACATGGGTATCGGATTCACGTGCATCGTCAGCGACGGGGACACCGACGCAACTCTCGCGGCATTCGAGGTGTGCGACATCGAAGCTGCGGTCATCGGCCGGATCGTGGAGGGTGGCCGGGGCGTAGAGATCCGCTAGCGGGGCCGAGAAGTACGAGTCTCTCCTCACATAGGGCAGACTCAACGAGGAGAATGAGAAGTAACAGGTTCAGCAAGTGCGACCGATCGAGGTGGAGATGACCGAGCCCGCATACCCCGTTGACTTCCTCGTTCCGGTGGGCGACGGGTACCGCAACCGGGGGCTCGCCACGCTCGGCGTCGTGATGTTCGCAAAGACTCTGCTGCTCATCCCCCACATCTTCCTACTCACGGCCTACTTCATAGCGGTGCAATTCATCGTATGGATCGGCT
Organism: Actinomycetota bacterium; assembly: GCA_030123765.1. Lineage (GTDB taxonomy): Bacteria > Actinomycetota > Acidimicrobiia > Spongiisociales > UBA5794 > B3-G11. The sequence continues at coordinate 7,924 of JASJXX010000019.1, forward strand.
ACTGGTACATCCTCATTCAGGGAGGCAAACCGTTCTGGGTGGAGAATCTCGAGATCATCTTCCTTGAGTGGACAAGCAGGGTCTTCGCGTGGTTCACGAGCACCACGGACGTGTACCCGACGTTCGGGACAGACGAGAACCACCCGGCGCAGGTGACTGTCGTCGAAGCGCCGGCGCCCCAGAGCCGCCTCCTGGCACTCCTCGGCATCCTGCTCATCAGACCGATGCTTGCGTTTCCACACATCCTCATCCTGGGATGGCTCACTCTCGGCACGCTCGCCGCGGCCTGGCTCGGGTACGTCCTGATCCTCCTCAACGGAACCCTCCCGCTGGCGCTGCACTTCTACTTTGTCGGGTTCCACCGGTGGTGGGCGCGCACCTGGGCGTGGATCGCCGCCCTAACAGACGAGTACCCCCCCTTCACCCTTAAACCTTGACCCCCACACACCGGACAGGTATGGGCGCTACTCTCGCGGCTGTGAAGCGCGGCGATATCCCCTCATCTGACGTCATCTCGATCGAGTTCGACGGGCACGTCGCGACGCTGTGGCTTGACAGGCCGGAGAGACGGAACGCGTTCGCTCAGAATTTCTGGACCGACCTTCCCCTTGTCATGGACGCCCTCGGCGCTGACGACGAGACAAGAGCAATAGTTATCGCTGCGAAGGGAGAGGCCTTCACGGTCGGGATCGACCTCAAGGCATTCGGACCGATGTTCATGAACGGTGGCGTCGACCCCGAAGTGGAACACCAGCCGGTCTCAGAGGTCGGTAGGCGGAAGGCGCTCTACCTGGCCATCAAGGCGATGCAGCGCACGTTCTCCTCCATCCAAGACTGCCCGAAGCCCGTTATCGCCGCAATCCACGGCTACTGCCTCGGAGCGGGTATCGACCTCATCACCGCATGTGACATACGCTACGCATCACGCGACGCCGTCTTCTCTGTCCGCGAGACGAAGATTGCGATGGTGGCCGACGTGGGCACGCTCCAGCGGCTTCCTCGCATCGTCGACCCGGGCCGCGTCGCTGAGATCGTCTACACCGGCAGAGACTTCGGAGCTGACGAGGCCCTCGAGATGGGCCTGGTGTCTCGCGTGTCCCCCGACGGGGCAACACTGCGCAGGAGAGCTCACGAAACGGCCGTCGCCATCGCAGAGAACTCACCCCTTGCGGTGCAGGGCGCCAAGGCTGTGCTCGCAGCAGGTGAAGGCAGCACCGTCGCAGAGAACCTCGACTACACCGCTCTGTGGAACGCGGCGTTCATCCAGTCGAACGACTTCATCGAAGCAACGATGGCCTTCCTCCAGAAACGGCCACCCGAGTTCACCGGTGACTGACCCGCTCAGCCCCTCTGCGTGAAGGAACGTGGGTCAACAGCGGCTACCCTTGGTGCGATGATGAAGACTCCCCGGCACGCACGACGCCACCTCTTCGCCGCCCCGTAGCCCACGACCTCTCCCCGCGTCCTGATCATCTCTACACCCCTAGGAGCAATGCATGACCGACCTCCACGGAAGATTCCGCAACATCATCGCCCCCGTGATCGAGTTCGCCTACAAAACCGAGATCGTCGAGGGCAAGGGCAGCTGGGTAACCGACACCCACGGAAAGCGCTACCTCGATTTCGCGTGCGGTATCGCCACGTCGAACATGGGTCACAGACCCGACTCCGTTCTGGCTGCCGCCCAAGCGCAACTCAACAAGCTCTGGCACGCGGGGGGTGCCTTCCTGTACGAGCCGATCGTCACCGCAGCCGAGAAGATCGTAGAGATCACGCCCGACGGCATCGACAAGGTGCTCTTCATGAACTCCGGGGCCGAAGCCGTGGAGGCATCGGTGAAGCTCGCGCGCAAGGTCTCCGGCAGGCAGGGCATCATCACCTTTCGGGGGGGATTCCATGGCCGGACGATGGGCTCAGTCACCTACACGACATCGAAAGCGAAGTACCGCCAGGGGTACCACCCACTCCTGCCCTCGACGTTCGTGACACCATTCCCACATCCATTCGGTTGGGGGATGACCCAGGAAGAAGCAAACGATTACGCGCTGCGAGAGCTGGAGTTCAAATTCGAGTTCGAGGTGACACCGGAGGAGATCGCGGCGTTCCTCGTCGAGCCGATGCAGGGTGAAGGCGGTTACTACCCCGCGAGCCATGCGTTCATCCACGAGCTTCGCTCGATCGCAGATACCCACGGCATCCTCCTCATTGTCGATGAAGTGCAGACCGGGTTCGGCCGTACCGGTGACTGGTTCACGAGCCAGGTGTACGACCTTCGCCCGGACATTCTCGTCATGGGGAAAGCAATCGCGAACGGGCTCCCACTCTCCGCTGTCGGCGCGTCCGCTGAAGTCTTTGACGCATGGCCCTCCGGGTCGCACGGTACGACGTTCGGCGGCAACCCTGTGTCGTGCGCCGCATCGGCAGCGAACGTCGACGCGATTCGTGAGATCCTTCCCGGCGTGCAGCATCTCTCAGATCACGCGTTCTCGCGCTGGAACGAGATCAAGGAAGAGCACCACATAGTCGGTGACGTCCGCGGTCTCGGACTCATGATCGGTATCGAACTCGTCACGGAGGGCAACGAGCCTGACACCGAGGCGTTCACATCGATCGGCGGGTATGCGCACGAGGCAGGCATGTTCATCCTGCGGTGTGGCCCGTCAGGGAACGTGATCCGGTTCATCCCGCCCCTCAACGTCTCTCAGGACGACCTCGACACGGGCATCGACATTCTCCATGACGCGATCAGAGCGTACGAGGCTCGATAGCAAGCCCTGGATACGAGCGGAGAGGCCCTGGTAGTAACCGGGGCCTCTTCATCTTCTTCACCATCGATCCGGGTTGGAGCCCGACACTCTCCGAACGTCGACCTACTCCTCGGTCGTCAGGACGCCGCGGAGCCTCGGATATCGCACGGGACGGTGGGTGTGGCAGAACTCTGCACGGTTGTACTTCGAGAGCTGGGTGGAGCAGTCTGAGACTGCACAAGTGCGCTCCTCGTCGTACGTCTTCGGTCTACGCGACCGACCCTTCGGCCGCGATGCCTTGAGGATGTCAGACATAGTGTGGGTGCCTTTCTTGGTTCTTGCGATGTGGCGCCACCCGGTGGCTAAAGCACGCGGGGGGCGTCGGAGGGATCTGTAGAACCCGTCAGTGTAGTTAGCACTATCGGGAACGTGCAAAACTTATTCACTTTTTGCGCCCATGAACTTCCACCGAGTCGCTGCTGCGCACACCAGGTACAGCTAATGCGGCCAAGGCCACCACCGCTGCCAGGGCAGCAAGCCAGTCGCCGAAACGCACCCATACGGTCGGTATGTCGGCATTGAATTGCACCGACCCGTACAGAACGACGGTCTCGAGAAGGTCAGTCTCATGGCCGACCTGGCCCGCTCCCGTCACAAACGTCGACTTCCCCGTGATTGCCGCGTGAGCGGTATCGAGACCAACCCCTGCGGCGTTGACCTTAACGAGCCCGATCAGCTGATCCGCAGCCGGTGAGTTGCCGTAGCTGCTCTCATTCGTGGCAATGACCATCGCCTGGGCACCTGCCCTGGCGATCGAGCGAATCGAGCGGGCGAATGCCCCTTCGAAGGAGATCAGTGAGCCGACGACGCCCTGCTCTGTCTGGAACACGACAGCCTGCGTTCCCGAGATCATATCTCTCGGCACCCGGTCGAGCTGAGGGATGAATTCGAGCAGGTCACGCAGAGGGACGTACTCACCGAAAGGTACCGGATGGCGCTTCCAATACTCGCCGATCTTCACACCCTCAGGGGAGTACATCGCGTTGTAATTGAGGAACCGATCATCGCCAACCTGCCGCGTTCCCGAGATCAATATGTATGCGTCAAGGCGCCTCGCCTCTTCGATGATCTCATTGCGGACCTCGTCATTGCCGTCGGGCTCGTAGGGGGTGGCAACCGAGTTTTCCGGCCATACCACGAACTCGACGGTCCCCGCGGGGATAGTGCGGGTGAGCTCGATGTGCCGTTGGTAGATGCGTTGGGCCTCATTCTGGCAACGCGTCTGGGGGCAGGGAGAGCCTCCCTGAACAATGGCGGTGCGCCACACCTGTGCAGCGGGAGAGGGTGCAAGGAGAGCCCCCGCGATCATCACGAGCATCACTACCGCTGCCGCGTCCACAGCGAACTTCCACTCCTTGTGATTCTCTATCAGGAGCGTGATCCCGGCCGCAACCGCAACCGTGAGAACCGTCCATCCCGATGGTCCTATCCACTGCACCGAACCGAGCGCTCCGGGCAAGCCCGCAGTCGGGTAGCCGACGTCGCCCCAGGGGAAGCCACCGAACGGGAAACGGCCTCTGAGGTACTCGAGGCCGACCCAGCCCCCGATGGCAATGTAGAACCACCTCCAGGGAGTCCACAGCCTGAACGTCCATATCCAGAACGCATACAACGCGGTGAAGGTCCCCATCAGTATCGAGAGTGGGAACAGGGCGACAAAACCGAGCACCGCGAGCCAGCTGAGCATCATCCCGAAGAATGCTGCGCCCCAGACGAACCCCAACATGATTGCCCAGAGAGGCCGCTCAACAGACCGGATAGCGAGAAAGAAGGGGACGGGCGCCACGAAAGCGAGGGGTGCCAGCCCGAGAGGGGGGAACGCCGCCCACATCAGAAGCGCGCTCAATCCGACGAGTACTAAAGGCAACATTCTGGGGGAGGATATCGGAGTCGAGAGCAGAGAGCACCAGGCGCGAATCGGCGAGAGACGCCGGCGACCGGCGCTTCACCGATACCATCAGAACCTATGGATGATCTTCATGTAGCGATCGAGTCGGCCAGAGCAGGTGGAGCCATCGTTGCGGAGCATTTCGGCGCACCAACGAATCCTCAGTACAAGGGAAAGTTCGACCCGGTGACCGCCGTCGACCTCGCCTCCGAAGAGGCCGTGCTCTCCGTCATCAATGCGCACCGGCCCGAAGATGCCGTCATGGCCGAGGAGTCAGGGGGCACGCGACACGAAGGGAGACATTGGATCGTCGACCCGCTCGATGGCACAGTGAATTTCGTGCATGGAATCCCCCACATCTCGGTCTCTGTCGCCCTCTACGACGGAGACAGGGGACTCGTCGGTGTCGTCTATGACCCGCTGCGTAACGAGCTGTTCACCGCATCTGCCGGTGGCGGAGCCGAGCTGAACGGCCGCACGATCGGTGTGTCCACGACGGACGTCCTCAGCCGCGCCGTCGTCGCGACCGGATTTCCGTACGATCACGACGTCAAAGCAGAGGGACTCTCGATCGTACTGCGCGAGGTGCTGCGCGAGGTCGCCGGGCTGAGACGGTTCGGTTCGGCCGCCCTCGACCTGGCGTGGGTAGCAGCCGGCAGATATGACGGCTACTGGGAGCTGGGGATCGCGCCGTGGGACGGCGCTGCAGGCCACATACTTGTTCGAGAAGCCGGAGGCCTCGTCACCGATCCCTCCGGCCACAGCTCGACGCCCTCGATGGGTCTCGTCGTAGCATCGAACGGAACCCTGCACGACGGGTTGCGTGCAATCATCGAATCCTGGTCACCTACGGACCTGACCACTCCGTGAGGAAGCTGATCACCGCAGAGGCGGTGGTGACAGGCCTCGGCACCGTTGGAGACTCCGTGCTGATCGACCACGGCAGGGTGGTCGCTGTCGGCAACAGGGGGGATCTCACCTCCACAGCGATCTTCGAGGAGCGGTACCCGGGCGCGTTCATCATCCCCGGGCTCCGCGATGCGCACCTGCACGCGGTCCCTTACGCCAGCGTCCTCTGGGGCTACTCGCTCAAGGCGGCGACAGACATTGCGGACCTCCAGGACCGTCTCGCCTCGCAGGCAGGGTCACTCGGCGAAGGCCTACCGCTTGTGGCGACGCGTCTTGATGATGAAAGCCTTGCCGAAGGCCGCCTCCCGACGAGGGGTGACCTCGACGCCGCGGTATCCGACCGACCGGTCGTCGTGTACCGCTACTGCGGCCACGTCGCAGTGGCCAACTCTGCTGCCCTGTCGGCGTCTGGCATCGACATGTCGACCCGGGATCCTGAGGGGGGAACTATCGATAGAGACAGTGCGGGCATCCCGACGGGTGTGCTGCGCGAGACAGCAATGGGTCTGGTAGCGCCGGCGCTCGAACACGATGTCGGGGTGAGTGACGACCAGCTAGTGGAAGCACTCCGCGGGCTCGCAGGGTTGGGTGTCACCTCGATCGGAGCGATGATCGGGTACGGGGAGCGGCCATTCGAGCAACTCGAAGCAGAAGTCGACCTCTGGTGTCGAGTCGCCAGACGCCTTCCCATCAAGGTGCACGCGTTCGTGATCGCGGAGACGCCCACGCAGCTCGAACGCGCAGCAGAAGCACTCACGGCCGCCGGCCCGAGGCTCCGTTGGCTTGGCGTGAAACGCTTCGCCGACGGAAGCCTGGGCGGTCACACCGCGGCGATGAACGCCCCGTTCCACGATGTAGCGACAACAGGGACGTACCGCCTCACCGAGGCAGACGCTGTGGTCGCCCGTGCAAGCCTTGCGATCGGTGGCATGGTCGCAGTGCACGCCATCGGCGATCGGGCCGTCAACGGGGTGCTCGACATGTTCGAGGAACTCATCCGTGGCGGCGCCGACCCCGCAGACCTTCGTATGGAGCACGTCTCCGTGATCGCCCCATCGCAGATCCGAAGAATCAGCGATCTGGGTGTGACCGCCTGCGTTCAGCCGGCATTTCTCGCTTCGGAATCCACATGGCTGGCAGACCGGTTGGGTCCGGATCGGAGAGAGTGGGTGTACCCATTCCGATCGCTCCTCCACGCAGATGTACCCGTCGCAGGATCGTCCGACTGCCCTGTTGAGCCGCCGCACCCGCTGTGGGGAATCGCCGCGGCGATGGACCGGTACGGAGTCAATCCTCATGAGAGGCTCAGCGGCCTCGAAGCACTCGCAATGTTCACGTCCGGTGCGGCGAGGGCGCTCCGAGAGCCTGAGCCTCTCTCTTCCGGCGCACCGGCAGATCTCGTGATCGTCGATGTCGATCCGTCAACCGCAACGCCGCAACAGGTGCGCAGCGCCCGGATCCTTGACACCTACATCGATGGTCGCTCCGTGGACGTCGACAGATCTCTCGAAGTCTGGCCCGACTAAGCGGTCTGGGACTCCACCCAGCAGTTCGAGCAGTACGCGCCCCACTCGCCGTAGCGCGGGTCGTGGGCGAGCTGTGTACTGCAGCGAGCGCAACGGGCAGCAACGAAGTCGTCGGCGACCCGTCCGAACGGACCGTCCATCGAGAGAAGGTCTGCAACGAGGACAGCGTTCGAGTAGCCGGTCGACATGGTCGAAAGGTATCGCCCGAGTCCCGATACTGCAGCGCCCGTCAGTTCTCCTGGTCGGGGATCGGACCGATGATCTGCTCGAGCGACTCCATGACCTCTTCGATCGAGGCATGACGTCCGAGCTCCTTCTTGGAGAAGATGAGGTCATCGCCGACAACGACCTCGAATACGCCGCCACTCGAGGGGATGACCGTGATGTCACCGATGTAATGCTCGTACCTGCCGAGGATCGCCTGAACCATGCTCACGGCACGGTCGGTGTAGTTTCAGGCGGCGCAGTATTCGATGGATAGGTGCATGGGGCGAAATCTAGTACACAGCCGGACCGAACACGACGCTCGCACGTCGTGCGCAGCACGCTCAGCTCAGAACTGCTCCGGACTCTGCGGAACCGACCAGCTTCGCATACTTCCCTAACGCACCCGTGGTGTACCTCGGCGCTGGTGGCTCAAAGGCTCTCCGACGCTCCTCAAGCTCCGCTTCGTCCACGAGAAGGTCAAGTCTCCTCTCTCCGACGTCGACTCGAATTCTGTCCCCGTCCTCAACCAGCCCGATCGGTCCACCGCTCGCTGCCTCAGGGGAGACGTGTCCGATGCACAGACCGGTCGTCCCTCCTGAGAATCTCCCGTCCGTGATGAGGAGCACATCCCTGCCGAGACCGGCGCCTTTGATCGCAGCAGTGATCGCGAGCATCTCTCGCATCCCCGGACCACCCTTCGGGCCCTCGAACCGGGTAATGACGACGTCGCCCGGCCTGAACTCGTGGTTCCACAACGCTTCGAGCGCGTGCTGCTCGTCGTCAAATACCCTGGCGGTGCCCTCGAACACGTCCAGTTCGATGCCTGCGACCTTGACGACCGCTCCACCCGGCGCCAGCGAACCACGCAGGATGACGATGCCGCCGTCGGCAGCGAGCGGAGCGTCGATCGGTAGGACCACATCCTGATCCTCCGGCACAACGATGTCGGCGAGATTCTCAGCCATCGTCCTGCCGGTGACGGTAATGACGTCGCCGTGGATCAAGCCACCATCCAGGAGCACCTTCAGCACGACAGGCACACCACCGATCAGATCGAGGTCAGCCATGTGATACTTCCCGAACGGCTTCATGTCACCGATCTGAGGCGTCCTGCGAGATATCTCGTCGAAATCTTCCAGTGTGAGAGCAACACCTGCCTCAGAGGCCATCGCCATGAGGTGGAGGACGGCGTTGGTCGACCCACCGAGCGCCATCACGATCGTGATGGCATTCTCGAACGCCTCGCGAGTCATTATGTCCCTCGGTCGAATGTCGGCCTCAAGGAGCGCTACCACGGCCTCACCTGATCTGCGAGCGTACTCCTCGAGGCGGGAATCCACTGCGGGAACGGACGCTGACCCGGGGAGAGAGAGACCGATCGCCTCTCCGATCGAGGCCATGGTATTCGCGGTGAACATCCCCGCGCACGAACCGGCTCCCGGACACGCGCTCTGCTCAAAGCGCAGTAGCTCCTCGTCTGAGATGGTCCCTTCAGAGTGCGCGCCAACAGCTTCGAACACGTCGACGACGGAGATGTCCCTGCCGTCGAGAACTCCTGGAAACGATGAGCCCCCATAGAGGAAGACAGATGGCAGGTTGTGTCGTGCTGCAGCCATCAACATGCCGGGGAGCGACTTGTCGCATCCCGCGATCGCAACCATCCCGTCAAACCGTTCAGCGTGCATCATGAGCTCGACGGAGTCCGCGATCACCTCCCTCGATACGAGCGACGCTCGCATCCCCTCGTGACCCATCGCTATGCCGTCCGACACGGCGATCGTCGTGAACTCAAGACCGATCGCACCGGCATCGCGCACGCCAACCTTGGCGAACCCGGCCAGCATCTGGCCGGTGAGGTTGCACGGGGTGACCTCGTTCCCTGCCGAAACGACCCCGATCTGGGATCGGGCGAAGTCTTCTTCTCCGAACCCGACAGCGCGCAGCATGGCACGGGCGCCAGCCTTCGCCGGACCGATGGTCACGTCCTGAGAATGGATCTTTCTCGGCACGGAGCCATCGTACCTGTTCCCGGCGAAGTGCCATCTCCCACCGCCAGCTCTCATCGAGTACCGGGATCGACTCTCTACCCTGTCGCCAGTATGCCCTCCACTACTGAGACCTTCCCCGAGATTCCGCGCGTACCCGCGCAGGATTCGTCCGACCAGCGACCTCCGAAGCGCCGGTGGAGCCTTCCCCAGAGACTGGTACTCGGTGTGCTCGCCATCATGGTGCTGACGGTCTTCGCCGGGTACGGATACCTCCAGTTCACGGAGGGCAAGATCGACCGCATCGCGGCGAGCGACCTGACATCGCTCAACACACTCCCTGTCGGCTCAAACGGCATCGTCAATGTCCTTCTCGTCGGAGTCGATGACCGCTCGACGCTCCCGGACGACTGGGAGGACTACTTCGGCGTTGCGCCGGGCCGCCGAAGCGACGTGCTGATCATCGCCCACCTCGTTCCCGGTGAACGCATCCAGATGCTGAGTATCCCCCGGGATCTCAGGGTCAACATCCCCGGACACGGCACGAACCGGATCAACGCCTCGTATGTGCTTGGTGGCCCCGACCTGCTCGTCCAGACGATCCAGGCCGAGACGGGTATCCCTATCCATCACTACGTCGAGATCGACTTCGCCGGAGTCGGCGCTGTCGTCGACTCACTTGGTGGCGTCACTCTCGACTTCACCTACCCCGGGCGGGACACCGTATCCGGGTTTATGATCGAGGCCGGTCGGCACACGCTCGGCGGCGAGCAGGCCGTCGCCTACGCCCGGTCCCGCCAGTATCAGATCTTGAAGAACGGTCAGTGGACAGACGCGCACGGCGGCGACATCGCGCGTACCGGCCGCCAGCAGGAGATCCTCATCGCCTTGTTCAATCAGGTGACATCGCCCTCGAACGCCTTCAACCTGCCGCTCTTCCTCCCCACATTCGCGGACCAGATCACTGCTGACGAAGGCTTGACCTTCGCGCTGATGGCTGATCTCGCCAGGGACGCCCTCACACTCACGTCTGCGAATATCGACAACGCAACCCTCCCTGTCAGGAATATCAGGGGGGACGACGGACGGGCGTACGTTGTGCCGACAGACGCTGCACGCGCCGTGCTCGACGCCTTCCTCGCCGGGGAGCCGTTCCCGGGCCCGTAGTACGTGCTACGCGATCGCTCGCATCGCCCGGACGAACTCTTCGATCTCTTCCTCTGTGTTGAACGCATGGAAGGACGCCCGCACAAGGTTATCGATCCGACGCTCATGCATGTCAACGGGAGCGGATAACGGTGTCACGGTCGACACGTTGATCGAGCGCTCCGAAAGCAGGTCGCGTATCTCCACGGCGGGGAGGCCCTCGACCTCGAAGGTCACGATGCCGCCCTTGACAGCACCGAGGTCGCGCACCGTCACGCCACCGATCTCATCAAGCATCCCGCGGGCTGTTGCGGCAAGGCCCCGGATGCGAGCCCAGATAGCGTCTATGCCGATCCCCATGGCGTAACCAGCTGCGGCTCCCAGCCCCAGCACATTGGCATAGCTCTTCTCCCACGTCTCGAAGCGCCGTGCGTCGTCGCGCAGCTCGTAACGGTTCGGAAGAACCACCGGCGCGGTGCGCAGCTCGACGAATACCGGGTCGAGCCGCTCGAGAAACTCGGACCGCACATAGAGAAAGCCCACGCCACGTGGTCCCCTGAGGAACTTCCGGGAAGTCGTCGTCAACATGTCGCACCCGATCTCGTCGACGTTGACCGGTAACTGACCCACGGACTGACACGCGTCGAGGAGATACGGTATTCCATGGTCGCGAGCAACCCTTCCGACTTCCTGCGCGGGGTTCACGACGGCGCTATTCGTGGGCACATGGTTGAGCGTTATGAGCTTCACCGACGGGTCAACCATCGATTCGAGCGCTTCGACGTCGATCTCACCCGTCGCAGAGTTCGGGACTACATCGACGATGATCCCTCTCCGCTCTCTCAGGTGGAGATAGGCGACCCAGTTCGACACGTACTCGGTCGTCGTCGTGAGGATCCGATCTCCCTCGTGCAACGGCATCGAGTAAAACACCATGTCCCAGGCGCGCGTCGCAGAGTCACTCAACGCGACCTCACGCGCCCTGGCACCGATCAGATCCGCGAGCGTCCCGTAGACGCCGTCGATTTCGCTCGCGAAGGCTCGGTGCGTCTCGTCTCCGCCATATCCGATCTCATGATCGATGTACCTGCTCATCGCGTCGATCACGGGCTGGGGCATGAGGGAGGCGCCTGCATTATCGAGATGGATGACATTCTGTGTACCGGGCGTGTCGGCCCGGAGACTCGCCACATCAATCATCTTCTCATCCTCCTCGGGGGCTGACGCTGGCCTGCTACTCACCGTAGACGGAGAGTGACATAATCTCGACAGCCTATGGTGGCGTTCCTACAAGGAAGGACCCGCATGAAGCTCCCCGATGAAATCAGAGCTGCTCTTGACGACAAGGTGTATGTGCACATCGCGACGTTGAACCCCGATGGCTCCCCCCAGGTCTCCGTCGTGTGGATCTCTCGACGGGAGGACGCCGTTCTGTTCTCGACCGCTGAAGGCCGGGTGAAACCTCGCAATATCGCGAACGATCCCCGGGTCGCGCTCTCGTTCACCCCGCCGGACAAGCCGTACAACAACATCGTGATGCAGGGCAGGGTCACCCGCACCACAACCGACGGGACATGGCTCATCGACGAACTCGCAGACAAGTACCTCGGGCACGATGCCTACCAGCACGCGGCACCAGGCGAGGTACGGGTCAACTACGAGATCGAGATCGACAAGATCGGGGTCTGGGGATAGGCCGCGGGCTGCGGATCAGTTCTCAGGGGGGTTGCGAGTCCGTCCTTCGCGAGCCTCGCGAGCAGCAGCGGCTTCACGCCGGAAATGTGCTTGTAGCTCCTTGTCGTCTGCCCGACGCTGCGCTGCGCGCTGTTCGGCGACGAAACGTAGATAAGCCCTCCAGCGGTCCTCCTGTATCAGGCCTTCCTCCACTGCTTCCTGCACCCCGCAGCCCGGCTCGGCCTCGTGAGCGCAGTCGCGGAACCGACAGCGACCAGCCAATTCCTCGATGTCGCTGAAGAAAGACTCGACTCCCTCGCCATCCGCAGTAAGGCCCAGAGCTCGTACACCCGGATTGTCGATGATCATTCCCCCGCCGGGGAGGAGATGCAGCTCTCGGTGGGACGTGATGTGCCGACCCTTCGCGTCCTTCTCGCGCACCTCGCCGACCCATGCGACCTCTTCCTGCATCAGGGTGTTCACCAGTGACGACTTCCCCGCGCCAGACTCGCCGATGAACGTACCGGTCCTGCCCTTGAGCGCCCGGAACACCGCATCAACACCTTCACCCGTATTGACCGACGTAGTCAGAATGTCGACGTTCGGAGCCCACCCCTCAACCATCGCGACAGCAGCATCCACGTCATCCAGCAGATCCACCTTCGAGATAATCACGACCGGTCTCGCACCGATGTCCCATGCAAACGTGACGAACCGCATGACTTTGTTCCGTCGAAGCTCCCTGTCAGCACCGAACATGACGAGCACTACGTCCACATTGGCTGCGATTAGCTGCCTTCCGCGCTCCTCGTGATCACGCTCAAGCACGGTCCGCCGGGTGCACATTGCCTGGACGGCCTCGTTCTGAACGATCACCCAGTCGCCGACAGCGAGGGAGAGCGACCGTGGGAACGACACGTGCTGTACGGACTCACCGTCCGACACGAGCACCTTGACGCCGTCGTGTCGGACGACTCTCCTCGGGTCACCTGGAACTCCGGATTCGTCGCGTTCTCGTTGCCAGGTATCATCCCACCCGAGCCTGCTCAACTCGCTCAACCAAGCGCCCGATCGAGGTCAGCCAGCAAGTCGTCGACGTGCTCCACACCTACCGAGAGACGGACAAGGCCCTGCGGAACCTCGAGCTCGGTTCCTTCAACGGAGAGATGCGTCATCAGAGCGGGGAGCTCGATGAGAGACTCGACTCCACCGAGAGACTCGGCAAGGAAGAAGAGCCTCGTCCTCGTGACGATCGAGTGTGCCGCTTCGAGGCCGGCCGTCGGTACGAACGAGATCACCCCCCCGAATCCGGTCATCTGTCTCCGGGCGATCTCGTGCCCCGGATCCGAGGGGAGTCCCGGATACCAGACCCGAGCAACGCGGGGGTCGCCCTCGAGGAAGTTCGCGATGATCGAAGCGTTCTGGTTGTGCCGCTCCATGCGCAGTGCGAGGGTCTTGATGCCCCTCAGAACTAGGTACGCGTCGAACGGGCCAGGAATCGGGCCGGTAGAGTTCTGGAGAAATCGAAGCCGCTCGTAGAGGTCGGCGTCGTTGGTGATGATCGCTCCACCCACCGTGTCAGAGTGTCCACCGAGGTATTTCGTGGAGCTGTGGAGCACCATGTCCCCTCCCAGCGACAAGGGCTGCTGGAGATAAGGGGTCGCGAAGGTGTTGTCGACGACGAGCCATGCTCCTGTCTCACGTGCTATATCTGCCGCGAGAGCGATGTCAATGATGCGCAGGAGAGGGTTCGTGGGTGTCTCTACCCAGATGAGCTTCGTCGTCTCTCGGACTGCCTCCCGTATCCCTTCTTCGGTTGTGAGGTCTCCGGCGGTCCATGTGATGCCGTGCTTGGCGAACACCTGTGTGATGAGCCGGAAGGTTCCACCGTAGGCGTCGTTCGGAAGGACGATGTGATCACCCGGGCTGAGGAGATACCCGATCAGCGCCGTGGCGGCAAGGCCAGAGGAGGTAGCCACGCAACCTCCGTCGTCGTGTTCATCGACACCTTCAAGCGCGGCGAGCTGGGTTTGGAGTGCCGTTCGGGTGGGATTGTCCGTGCGAGAGTACTCGTACCCCTTGTGAACCCCGGGCGCCTCCTGCACATAAGTCGAGGTAGCGTAGATGGGCACAACGACTGCACCGGTCGCAGGATCAGGCTGCTGCCCAGCGTGGATCGCGATTGTCTCGAACTGGTCTTCGGTCATGGTGTCGTCATCTTACGGCCACCCGCGCGTCCGACAGATCGCTCAGGCAGGCAGATGCCCGGAGACGCTTGACGCGGTATCGAATCCGTGTTCCGCCATCCACTCGTCGTTGAAGATCTTCGAGAGGTAGCTGCGACCGGAGTCAGGGATGATGACGACGGTCAGCTTCTCCGGGTACTCCTCAGCGACACGCAGAGCCCCAACGACGGCCATGCCCCCGGAGCCTCCCACGAGCACACCCTCTTCGACAGCGAGGCGTCTGGCCATGACGAATGCTTCAGCGTCCGTGACCATCTCGTAGCGGTCGGTGAGTTCACGGTCGTACACCTCGGGCCAGAAGTCCTCTCCTACACCTTCGATGAGATAGGTCGTCACGTCGTCGTCGGATGGAGCTGTGTAGATCGAACCTTCAGGGTCGACACCGACCACCATCAACTCAGGGCGCCGCTCCTTGAGGTACGCCGCACACCCCGAGATCGTTCCACCGGTTCCCACGCCGGCGACGAAGATCTCGATCGTTCCGTCGGTCTGCTCCCAGATCTCGGGTCCCGTCGTGAGCAGATGCGCCCGTGGGTTGGCAGGGTTGGAGTACTGGTCCGGGCGGTAATGGCCCGGTCGCTGCGACAACTCGTTCGCTACCGAGTAGTAGGAGCGGGGATCCTGCGGCGCGACATCGGTCGGACACAACACCACCTCCACCCCGTACGCAGCGAGAAGGGCCTGCTTCTCCTTCGCCTGCTTGTCCTGCATCACACAGACGAGCTTGTACCCTTTGATCACAGCAGCCATTGCGAGCCCGACTCCGGTGTTTCCCGACGTCGGCTCAACGATCGTGTCCCCCGGCGTGAGCCATCCATTCTCCTCGGCCCGTTCAATCATGCCGAGGCCTATGCGGTCCTTGATCGAGCCGCCGGGGTTCATGGACTCAACCTTCGCCACGAGATTGCCCCGAGGGTGGACACGTGCCAGACGTACCAGGGGGGTATCGCCGATCGCGTCGACGATTGATTCATGAATCTGCATGACCCCAGGGTACCCAACGTACAGCCGCGAACCGGAACCCGTCGTGTCCCTCCCACGGGTATCGTTGCCCGCGTGTCAGCAATAGCAATCCATGCACACGCTCTCTCCAAGCGCTTCGGCGATCTCATCGCCGTTGACGCGATCAGCTTCGATGTGAAGAAGGGTGAGTCCTTCGGCTTCCTCGGTCCCAACGGCGCAGGGAAGACCTCAACGATGCGGATGATCGGCGCGACGAGCCCGATCTCAGGGGGCGAACTCATCGTTCTCGGCCTCAACCCGGACACGGACGGCCCGACACTGCGCTCCCAACTCGGGGTAGTGCCCCAGGAGAACAACCTCGACGAGGAGCTGACCGTCCACGACAATCTGATGATGTACGGCAGATATTTCGACATGTCACGTGCCGAAATCAGGGAACGCATCGACGAGTTGCTCGACTTCGTCCAGCTCACCGAGAAGCGTGACTCAAAGATCCAGGCCCTCTCCGGCGGCATGAAGCGCCGCGTCGTGATCGCGAGAGGCCTCATCAACGATCCAGACCTCTTCATCCTCGACGAACCGACCACGGGCCTCGATCCCCAGGCTCGTCACGTCCTGTGGGATCGCCTCTACCGGCTCAAGCAGCGCGGCGTCACCCTCATCATCACGACCCATTACATGGATGAAGCAGAGCAGCTCTGTGACCGGGTCGTCGTGATGGATAAGGGCAGAATCGTCGCAGAAGGATCGCCACGAGCCCTGATCGACGAGTACGCGCCTGGTGAGGTCGTTGAACTCCGATTCCCCATTGGCGTCCTCGAAGAAATTGGTGGTCAGATCCAGGACCTCGCGTCACGCACGGAGGTGCTCGCTGATCGAGCGCTTGTCTACACCGGAGATGCCGAACAGACCATCAACACGATCCGAGAGAGCAGCCTCGAGCCAGAGACAGTGCTCGCCCGCCGGTCAACCCTTGAGGACGTGTTTCTCCGTCTCACCGGCCGTTCACTCGTCGAGTAATGGCCACTCCGCTCTCTCTCCGCGTCGTTGAGGCAGAAGCGAGAGTGTACCGCCGGACATGGCGCGGCTCGGTGGCGTCGAGCTTCCTCAACCCGGTCCTCTACATGCTCGCGATGGGTCTCGGTCTTGGCGCCCTCGTGGACGCGAACATGCCCGGAGGGATCGATGGCGTCTCCTATCTGACGTTCCTCGCCCCGGGAATCCTTGCCGCGAACGCTATGCAGACGGGTGCAACCGAGGGTGCATGGAAGGTCATGGGGGGGATATTCTGGGCGAAGACGTGGCACGCGCGCCTCGCGTCGCCCATCAGCATCGAGGGGCTCGTTCTCGGACACCTTCTCTGGTCGACAGGCCGGGTGGTCATGGTGTCCGTGATCTTTGCTGTGGTGATCGCTGCCTTCCAGGTCGCTCCTCTCTTTGAGTCGTTGCTCGCTGTCGGGCCCGCGGTACTCCTCGGGGCAGCGATGGTGTCTGCCACTACAGCGTTCACCGTTCGGCTGAAAGAACAAGCAGGGCTCCCCATGTTCTTCCGCTTCGTGGTACTCCCCATGTTCCTGTTCTCCGGTGCCTTCTTCCCCATCAGCCAGCTACCGAACTGGCTTCAGCCTGTTGCACTGATCACCCCGGTGTACCACGGCGTCGAGCTCGCCCGCAGCATCGTCATCGGCGCTCCACCTGCGGTCACCTGGTGGATCAGTACCGCGTACCTCGCCGCGTGGATCGTCGGGTTCGGCCTGCTCTGCGTGAAACCCCTGCGCAAGAGACTGATGCCATGACCGCATCACCGCTCACGTCCCGGCGGATCCCGCCGCTGCCGCGGCGGTGGCGCGGCCGGTATCTCGTTGAGCGCAACATCCTGGGAACCAAATCGTTCTGGCCCGTCCTGCTCTCTGGATTCTTCGAGCCCGTCTTCTATCTGCTCGCGATCGGCGTCGGAATCGGCCAGCTCGTCGGAGACGTCCATGTCGGTGGTATCCCCGTTGCCTACGAGGCGTTCGTCGCCCCCGCGATGCTCGCCGCATCCGCGATGAACGGCGCGGTCTTCGAGGCGACGAACATGTTCTTCAAGCTCCGATACGGGAAGGTGTATGAAGCCATCCTCGCAACTCCGGTCGAACCGAGAGAGGTAGCGTCCGGTGAGATCGCGTGGACCCTCGCTCGAGGGGCGATGTACTCGGCAGCTTTCCTGATCGTTATGGCGGTGATGGGTCTCATCACTTCCCCGCTCGGCCTCCTCGCCTTCCCCGCTGCACTCCTCGTCGGGTTCGCCTTCGGTGCGCTCGGGACAGCAGCAGTCACCTGGATGCGCACCTGGCAGGACCTCGATCTCATCACTCTCATCATCATGCCTCTCTTCCTGTTCTCTGCCACGTTCTACCCGATCGACGTGTACCCCGACTTCATCCAGGTTGTGACGTGGGTCTCACCGCTCTACCACGGAGTCGTGCTCATCCGGGGGCTCACCCTGGGCATCCTCGAGTGGACGATGCTCATCAATATTGGCTACCTCGCAGCGCTCGGGGCGGTTGGGTCGATGATCACCGCGAGACGTGTCAGACAGGTTCTTCTCAAATAACGCCCCCACCCCACCCCGGGTGGGGTATAGTCCCGGTATGAAACCAGAACACAAGACGTCTGCGGTCAATCGGCTCAAGACGATCCGCGGCCACATCGATGCCGTACTCGGCATGGTCGAAGAGGAGCGCTACTGCCCCGACATCATGAAACAGGTGTCGGCGCTTCAGGGCTCGCTCGAAGGCGTCAACCGTGTACTGCTCCAGAACCACGTCGAGACGTGCGTAGTGAAGCATGTGAAAGCGGGCCGCTCATCCCAGGTCGTCGACGAGCTGATGGAGACCCTCCGATACGCACCCCGCCTCCCAATCAAGTAAGGACTGAACTATGACCCAGATCACACTCTCCGTTCCGGACATCTCGTGCGGCCACTGCAAAGCGTCGATAGAGGACGCCGTGACCCCGCTCGAAGGTGTCGAGAGCGCCGTTGTCGCCATCGATGACCGCAACGTCTCTATCACTTACGATGGAACCGATTCAACGATGACCGCGATCGTCGCCGCGATCGATGAGCAGGGCTACGAAGTCGCCCCCTGACCTCACCCAACCTCCCCTCCCCTCTCGCTTGCCTGCGTCCCTCCTAGCGGGACCCGGCTCAGCAAGAAGCAGAAAGATGAAGCATGCCTGATACTGAGATCCGTTTTGATGTCCAAGGGATGACCTGCGCCTCATGCGCGATTCGCATTGAGCGCGTCCTTGGGAAGCAGGACGGTGTCGAGACAGCGATCGTCAACTTCGCAGGCCAGGAGGCCAGAGCGACGATCGGAGAAGAGACCGACATCGAAGCGCTCCGGGCTGCCGTCGCGAAGATCGGCTACAACATCTCCGAGATCGACCCTGATGACGACCGGCGCTCCATTACCGAGCGTTACAGCGAAGAGGCCAGGTATCAGTTGCGCAACGTCATCGGATCAGCCGCGCTGGCGCTGCCACTCATGGCGATCGCGATGCTCGGGCCAGAGGCCGCATGGAACGACATTCTGCAGTTCGTGCTCGCGACGATCGTGGTGTTCTTCTTCGGGTCACAGTTCCACAGAGCGACGTGGAAGCAAGTGAAGTCGCTCTCACCTGCCATGGACACCCTCATATCGGTCGGCACTCTCTCCGCGTGGATCTACTCGACCGTGGTGCTGCTCACTGATGGGCACCTCTTCTTCGAGACGGCGGGAATGATCATCACGTTGATCCTCCTGGGACGGTACTTCGAGGCCAGGGCCAAGGGTCAAGCCTCCAACGCGATAGCGAAACTCGCTGAGCTCGGAGCGAAGCAAGCACGTCTGCTCCGCGGCGGGGAGGAGGTCCTCGTCGACCCGCTCGAGCTCGCACCAGGCGACGTCGTCATCGTGTTGCCAGGGGAGAAGGTTCCCGCCGACGGCGTCGTTCTCGCTGGACGCTCGACCATTGACGAGTCGATGCTGACGGGGGAGAGTGTCGCGGTCACGAAAGAACCGGGTTCGAAGGTGTTCGGCGCGACCGTCAACCAGCACGGCCGACTCGAGATAGAGGTCGACGCGGTCGGCCCGCGCACAGCGCTCGCTCAGATCATGAAACTCGTCGCAGATGCGCAAGCTACGAAAGCACCCGTTCAGAAGCTGGCCGACCGCATATCGGGCGTCTTCGTTCCGATTGTCATCGTGATCGCCATCGTCGTCGCCATCGTCTGGATGCTTGTCTCGGGTGATGTCGCGATGGCGGTCCGCAGCGCCGTGGCCGTGCTGATCATCGCATGTCCCTGCGCTCTCGGGCTCGCGACCCCGACCGCGATCATGGTCGGATCCGGACGTGGCGCCGAGATGGGGGTGCTGTTCAAGAACGCTGCGGTCTTTGAGAGAGCCAAGAATGTCGACACGGTGGTCTTCGACAAGACGGGCACGCTCACCCGCGGCGCGATGACACTCGTCGATGTGATCACAGACGGTGATCATGACGAGTTCCTCAAGCTTGCAGGGTCTCTCGAATCCGGATCCGAACATCCCATCGGTAAGGCCGTCGCTCTGGGAGCCGAGGAGCGGGACATCGAGCTCGAGCCCGTGGAAGACTTCGCATCGATCCAGGGCAAGGGTGCTCGGGGCAGAGTTGCCGACAAGACGGTGCTCGTCGGAAAGGCCCTGTTGTTCACCGAAGCCGGGTTCACCGGCATCGCAGCCTGGCAGGATCGCTTCAATGTGATCGCGGCGAAGGGCAACACGACATTCCTCGTCGGCTGGGACGATGAGGTTCGGGGTGTGGTGAGCGTCGCAGATACGGTCCGTCCCACATCCGCAGAGGCGATCAACGATCTCCACCGGCAAGGCATCTCGACGGTGATGCTTACCGGCGATTCTCGCCAGACGGCCGACGCGATCGCGTCGGTGATCGGCATCGACGAAGTCGTCGCCGAGATGCTTCCCGGCGAGAAGTCTGAAGCTGTTGCAAAGATGCAGGCCAACGGACAGGTTGTCGCCTTCGTGGGTGACGGCATAAATGACGCGCCGGCACTCACCATGGCTGATCTCGGCATGGCGGTTGGCTCAGGTACGGATGTTGCTATCGAAGCTGGCGACGTCGTGCTGATGTCGGGGGACCCGCTCACATCGGTGACCGCGATAAAGCTCGCTCGCAAGACGTTCACAACGATCAGGCAGAACCTGTTCTGGGCATTTGCATACAACACCGCGGCGATCCCGCTCGCAGCGTTCGGGCTCCTGGACCCGATGATCGCTGCGGCTGCGATGGCATTCTCCTCCGTGTCAGTGGTCGCGAACTCGGTCAGGCTCCGTCGGTACGACCCCCGTTAGACGGGGCTGCAGATCCGCTTGCTGCTCCTCAACGGAGAGCAGAGCGCGAAACCCGACACTGGTCGGTGGTACAGCAAGTTCCCGGCTTGAGTACCCTGCCGCGTATGGAAGTCATCAGACGACACCATCTTCCCTCACTCAGAAGTCCGATCGCGATCATCGCCTTCGGCGGATGGAACGACGCGTGTGACGTTGCGTCCACTTCTGTCGAGTTCGTCATCGACGCACATGACGACAGCGATGTGTTCGCTGAGGCCGACCCGGACACGCTCTACGACTTCCAGCAACAGCGCCCGACCATCACGATTGATGACGGAGTGACTCGTTCGATCAGGTGGCCCACGATTCGGTTTACCGCGCTGGAACGGCCGAACGACGCACGAGATCTCGTCATCGTCTCGGGTCCTGAACCGAACTTCCATTGGAGAAGCATCGCACGAGGCATCGCCGAACTCCTCCGGGAGATCGGCGTCGAGGAGGCACTCCTGGTTGGCGCATACACGAGCGCGGTGAGTCACCGTGACACCGTGCGACTCTCCGGCGTCGGCTGGGACGCGGTGAGCGTGATTCGTAGCGGCCTCGATGCCACGACCTATAGAGGGCCTACAGGCATCGTCGGCGTAGTCCAGCAAGCTTGCAAGGAGTCCGGAGTCAGATCGCTCAGCATGTGGGCGCCGACACCCCCGTACCTTGGTGGAAACCCGTTCCCGAAGGCCGTTCTCGCGGTCGTTGAGAAGATCTCCGACATCACCAACCTGCACATTGACACAGCCGAGCTCATCGCCGTCGATGCGGAGTACACCGATCGAGTGGACGAGGCGCTCGAAGACTCCGGCTCGGACATTGTGGAATTCCTCGAGGAGCTCGACTCCTACGACGAGCCATTTCTCGGATCTCTCCTCGACCCGCGAAGTGACTCCGGGGATCCGGTCATCCCGAGCCTCGACCCGGAGGGGACAGACATACTTGTCGACGAGATCATTGAGTTCCTCAACGGCGACTCGTAACCGTGGAACCGATTGAGATCATCAAGTGGATCCACCTCCTCGCCGCTGCGGTGTGGACCGGCGGGCTACTCGTACTTGGCTTCCTCGTGACGGCGATCCGCGCCGTGACTGACGACGTTGAGGTGCTGCGAGCGGCAGCAAGACGATTCGGCCTCGTGTCGTGGATCGCCTTCGGGACCTCTCTGATCACCGGGACGTGGATATACACCGAATTCTCACTGCCCTGGGACATCTTCCTCCTAAAGGGGACACTGATCGCGACCGCGGGTGGGCTCGTCTTCATCCATCAACTCACCGCGAAACGGACAGGTCCGGCGATGCGCGGCATCGGCCAGCTCGTGATCATGATCGTGAGCATCGGCATCTTCGGTGCAGCAGTCACCCTGATCTGACAAGAAGGTGAAGCCCCGCGTCGTTGCCGAGCGACGTCGCTCAATAGCGGGCAGCGACGCCTCGCTTCATGACGCCGAGTCGAGAGCCGCAAGCAGGCGATCCACGTCCTGTGCTGTCGTGTGCAGATGTGGGGCGATCCTGACAGAGTCGCCCCGGACACTCACCGAGACCCTCGCCTCTGCCAGAGCTCCCGAGAGGTCGACTGGTAAGCCGCCAGGGCGACGAATCCCGATCAAGTGTGGCGCTCTCTCACTCGCCGGGGCTGCCTGCCATCCTCGCTCTGCTGCGCCGTCTGCAATCGCCGACGTCACCTCGCCCAGCGCCTCCGCGATGGACGGAACACCCCAGGCCGCGATCTGGTCCATTGCTGCGTTGCCCATCGCGACTCCGATGAAGTTCGACCGCTCCCCCATGTCGAAACGTCGCGCCCCTGGCTCGTAGGTGTCGGTGTACTCAACGAGGCCTGCAAAGTTGGACGCCCCCTCTCGGGCAATCCAGCCCTCCTCAACGGGAGTCCCACCGCGATGCTGCTCTGCTACCCACAGGTACCCGAGTCCGTAGCCCCCGAGCTGCCACTTGTACCCGACGGTCACGACGAAGTCAGGTCGTACCTCTGCAACGTCGAGCGGAAGGGCGCCGAAAGACTGGCTCGCGTCGATGACGAGTGCCGCTCCCACGGAGCGTGCCGCTCTACCGATCACAGTGAGATCGACCCAGCTTCCATCCGTCCAATGACAGTGGGGGATCGCAACGATCGCTGTCCGCTCGTCGATCGCGCCCAGGATCGCCTGTGTCCACCCCTCGGGAGACCGGTTCACCGTGACGATGTCGCCCCCATGGCGAGCAACCTTCGTGCGCCACGGATAGACATTCGACGGGAACTGCTCCGCCAGCACGATGACCGTCCTACCACTGCCAACGGTGAGATTCGCTGCGGCGACGCCGATGCCGTACGAGATCGAGGAGACGATCGCGACACCCTCGCTGTCGTCGCCGAGAATCGATCCGACCGTGGACCTGAGCCTCTCGACTGGATCGAAGAAGTGCGAGGGTGACACGGACCAGGGAGCTGCCGTGAGGTCGATTGCCTCGATTCCCGCTGCAGTCACCGACTTCAGGCGGGGTCCGAAGAAGGCGGTGTTGAGGTACGCGACATCATCTGGGACATCGAAGAGATGGCGCTGATCTTTCAACATGCGTTGAGCCTAGGTGTGAGGTGACGCGTGTTCTCTGATCACACCTGCGCACATGGAAGATGCCCCAGGAATCCTGGGGCATCTTTCGTGCACTACTAGCTCTTGCGCTTGTGGCGGTTGGCTTTGAGGCGTTTGCGGTATTTGTGCTTGCTCATCTTCTTGCGACGCTTCTTGATGACAGAGCCCATCCAGGTAATCCTCGTTCGTGAAATCGGGGTGTGGTGATGCGTCACGTCTGACGACGAGACTGCAACAGTGCCGAAGCATAGGAGGATTGCAGGGCTGATGGCGGTCGCCCAAGCGTACTTGCCTCCCTATCCTTCTTCGGATGCGCCCCATCATCGGAATAACCGCTCGCTCACAGACCGTCCCGTCTGCCGGAAACGACATCCTCGGGTACCTGGTGACACACACCTACACCGACTCTGTACTGCGTGGCGGAGGTACGCCGGTCCTCCTCCCCCCGGTCGAGCCGCTGCACATCGACGGCATCCTCGATCGGTTCGACGGAATCCTCCTCACTGGAGGGGGGGACATCGCACCGGAACGCTACGGAGCAGAGAGGGACGAAGCGGTTCGAATGATCTGCCATGAACGCGACTCGTTCGAGCTCAGTCTCGTTCGAGCAGCCTACGAGCGGAAAATGCCGACCATGGCGATCTGCCGGGGCAACCAGGTCGTCAATGTCGCATTCGGCGGAACATTGATTCAAGATCTCCCCTCCCACAGCGGAGCACCCGACCATGACATCTCGGGCGAGGGGGCGTACCTGCCGCACTCGATCGTCGTAGTGGAGGAGGGGAGCCGGCTCGCATCCATCATCGGCGCAGGGCTTCACAGAATCAACTCCATCCATCACCAGGCCGCCGAAGAGATCGGAGAAGGGCTCCGGGTCGTGGCTTCGGCCCCGGACGGAACCGTCGAAGCACTCGAGCACGAGGACACGGATTGGGACCTGCTCTCCGTGCAGTGGCATCCCGAGTATCTCGGTGTCCACGGCGATGGCGACTCTGACGACCTGTTCGCCGCTTTCATCGAGTCCGCAGCGAAGTACGCGGCAAACTCCTAGGTACAGCCCATGGACGACTTCAACCGACGAGTGCCAGGCCCCACCCGCGTTCTCTTCGTGTGTACCGGCAACATCTGTCGGTCGCCCTTCGCCGAGGTCGTGGGACGATCGGTGTTCGCGGATACACCCTATTCGTTCTCGAGCGCAGGGACCCACGCGATTCTCGGCAACGAAGCCACCCGGGACATGCAGCTCGTCGCTCGGGAGCGTGGCCTGGACCTCGCCGGGCACGGCGCAACGCTCCTCGCTGCGTGCGAGCAGCCCGACATCGTCCTCGGCATGGAGCATCACCACCTCGTCGCAGCGAAGAACCGGTTCCCCGATCTGGAGGCAACAATGATTCGCCTCCTGGATCATCCGGTCGCTATCGCTGATCCGTACCAGAGCAACCTCGACGTCTACCAGAATGCGGCTGCACACATAGAACGGGCGCTGAGGTCCATCGACCTCGACTCGATCAGATGAGTCCCTCGTAGTCCGGCCGCAACGCGAGCACTTCCCCTGCCGCTCCGAGAACACCGGACATTGCACCGATCACCCGCCCTCTCGTGGCGCTCGTCGTGAAAGCAAGCACGCTCGGCCCCGCTCCAGACCAGCATGCGTGCGCCGCACCCGCGCGACGTGCGGCCTCCATCAACTCGCCTGTTATCGGCGAGAGCCCGGCGCGTGGCAGCTCGTGGATCTCGTCGCCGCCCGCGTGACCGAGGGCCTCGACATCTCCGTCTGCCAGGCCGGCCAGGAGGAACGAGACACGAGCAACAGTTCGGGCAACTCCACCCAGCGATATCTCGGGCCGCAAAACCTCCCGTGCAAGTGTCGTCTTCAGCGTGGCGTTCGGTATCGCCAGAACCGGTCCGAGAGATTCGTGGAGCACGAGTTGCTTGCAACCGCTCGGCGTCGCGGCGACGAGGCCCCCGAACACAGCAGCAGCAGCGTTGTCTGCATGGCCTTCGATCTCTGTGACGATCTCGAACACACGTCGCCGACCGCCCTGAACGCCGAGGCACTTCATCGCCGCGGCAGCGACAGATCCGGTCACGGCTGAAGAAGAACCGAGCCCCCGTGCCCGGGGAATCTCATTGTGCAACGAGAGATGCATCGGTCGGCCGACGGCCGCATCGACGGCGCGATAGATCATGTCGGAAGAGTCAAGGCGGCTCGTCGACCCGTCCTCGGTGATCGTCATGGACTCCGCAGGTTCAGCCGTTGCCGTGCACCTCAGAGAGAGGGCGAGCGCCAGCGTGTCGAAACCGGGACCCAGATTCCCCGACGAGGCTGGCGCCGATGCTTCGCCGATCATCGTCGTTCACCCTCGATCGCGACGTCGTGTCCGAGAGCACTCGCACCTGCCGTGAAAATGATCTGCTTCGATTCATGGGCCATCGCGAGAGAGTGTATAGGGGGCCGACGAACGTCAAGCAGCCACGCTCGTCACATCCTCCGTGAGTCCGGGAAGCCTCCGCCGGCCGCCTGCCTACCCGGGCTACCATTCTGAGAAAAGCAGGAGGATCGGCTTCGTGATGGTTATTGAAACTTCCGGACTAACCAAGTTCTACGGCACTGCACCGGGAATCATCGACCTCGACCTGGAGGTCAGAGAGGGCGAGATCTTCGGACTCCTGGGACCGAACGGTGCGGGCAAATCGACAACGATTCGCACACTTCTCAACTTCCTGCTTCCGACCCGAGGATCCGGAACCATCTTCGGTCTCGATATCCACAAGGAGACGGTGGCGATCAAACGCAGAACGGGCTACCTACCCGGTGACCTTGCACTGTATGACCGGATGACGGGCCGCGAGTTCCTGCTCTACTTCGCGAACCTTCGCAAGATCGATACTCGTACCCGGGTCAGGGAACTCGCGGACCGATTCGACCTCGACCTCGACCGTCCCATCAAGGCCTATTCGTCAGGGAATCGCCAGAAGGTCGGCCTCGTCAACGCCTTCATGCATGACCCCGAGCTCCTCATCCTCGACGAGCCGACCGGCGGACTCGATCCGCTCATGCAGCAGGAATTCCAGGATCTCCTCAACGAAGTTCGAGACGACGGCAGGACGGTGTTCTTGTCCTCACACATCCTTCCGGAAGTGGAACGAATCGCAGACCGGGTCGGCATCGTACGCGACCAGCGCCTCGTCACCGTCGACTCCGTCGAAGCCTTCAAGGATCTGGGCCGAGCGACCGTCACCATCAGATTCGCATCGATCCCCGATCCTTCCGCGTTCGCTTCTCTCGAGTCGGTACTCGAAGTCGACGTCCGCAACGGCGGCGACACACTCGTCCTTTCGATCGAAGGCACCGTCGACGCTGTGCTCAAGATGGCCGCCGCACAAGAGGTGCTGTCGATCTCGACCAGGGCGAACGAGCTCGAGGACGTGTTCCTCTCCTACTACACGGACGCCGATGCTTCATAACGTCTTCGCCAAGGCCATCCGGGACAATCTGCGTTCCGCGATCGCATGGATGACGGGTGCTGGCGTCCTCACGGCGTGGCTGATCTCGATGTACCCCTACATACGGGGTTCCGAGGAGATCAAGGAACTCCTTGAGCAGCTGCCACCCGAGATGATTGCCACATTCGGTGTGGACCCGGCCACATTCCTCACCGGGGCGGGCTACGTGTCGGGGCAGATGTACTCCTTCATCGGGCCGATCATCATGATCGGGTTCGCTGTCGCGCTCGGCGCGGCACTCACCGCGACCGAGGAGAGAGACGGCACACTCGACATGCTGCTCTCTGCCCCGATCTCCCGGAGACGGATCGTCGTGTCGAGAATTGCCGCCGGTGCGCTGCTCTCGGCCCTTGTCCCTGGCGCCATGGCTGTGGTCCTCCTCATCGGGAACGGCCCATTCGGATTGCAGCTCTCGATCCAGGGAATTCTCGCGGTCAACGTCGGGCTCTGGCTCCTTGGCCTGGTGTTCGCAGGTCTCGCCGGAGCAGCTGGAGCCTTCACCGGGCGGCCCGGGGTTGCGCGGGGCGTCGCGTTCTCTGCTGCTGTGCCAGCATGGCTCGTCACTACGTTCGCTCCCGTCTTGGAGTGGCTCGATGTCGCAAGCAGGATGAGTCCCTTCACCTGGTACATGGAGAAGAACCCCCTGCTCGACCTCTGGTCGACCGGCCTGGCCTGGCTCGTCATGTCATCGGTCACCCTCGGCGTAGCCACTCTCTGGGTATTTGCAAGAAGGGACATCGCCACCGAACTCACCGTTCTGCCCCAGACACGCATCACCACGAAGCGGTCCAGGCACGTCAAGCCGAGATCGGTGTACCTCCTCAGATCGGTCGCCACCAAGACCGTGTGGGATAGACGCAGAACGACCGTCCTGTGGGCGGCAGGTATCTCCTCTGTGTTGCTCGCCTCCTTCTCAGCGTGGCCGGCGCTAGCGGCAAACCCTGACGCGCTCGCGGCCGTGATCGGCGCCATGCCACCTGAGATGTTCATTATCTTCGGCACGACGGATCCCGCTGCAATGGCAACGCCTGCGGGATTCATCTCCTCGGACGCCTACCTCAGCACCGGACCGCTCGTCATGATCATCTTCTGCGTCAGCGGGGTGTCAGCGCTCGTAGCGAAGGAGGAGCGGTCTGGAACACTGGACATTCTTCTGTCAAACCCGATCCGTCGGAGTGCCGTCCTTGGAGGAAAGGCCGTCGGCCTCGCCTTCCTCGCCGGCGTGATCGCTGTGATTCTGACGGTCGTCGGATTCGTTGGAAACGCTGTCTGGAATGCAGGGCTCGAGCCGATGCACATCATCGGCGCGAACGTCGGACTCATGCTGCTCGGCATCTTCTTCGGAGGCATGTCGCTGGCACTTTGGTCGTTCCTCGGATCTGGCGGTGCCGCCGTCGGCATCACTTCGGTTGTGGCCATCGTCACGTTCTTCCTCAATGGCCTCGCCACCCTCGTCGACCCCATCGCCCCGCTGCGCGTGCTCTCTCCCTTCTTCTGGTATCTCGGCGACACGGCGGCCCTCGCGAAGGGGATCGAACCGGCATACCTCCTGCTGCTCCTCGGTGGCGTGCTCGGAACAGCCGTCGCTGTGTGGAGGGTTGAGAAGCGGGATCTGGGTACATGACGCGTGTCAGGTGATGATCCGAGTTCAGCGTCTGGTTGCTGGTCCGATCACCAACGCGTAGATTTCAGTCATCTCGGCGATGAAGGGGCAGTCGTTGAATCCAACGCAGGACGCTCCACACGCAGCCCCTTCATCGGTCAACTCCTCCGCGCCCCCCGTCAGCTTCCCTTCTGCCACGAGCACCGCAACCATACCTGCCAGAGCTGCCTGCGATGTGCGGAGTCGTGCAGCAAGGTCGGTGGACCGCACCGGACCCTTGGACCTGCGGAGCTCCTCGAGAGTGCGGTCAAGGATCGTCATCCGAGACCGAGGAGTAGGCCGCCCTGGAACACGGCGAAGAGTCATGCAGTCAGCAACGTCCCGATGATGCTGGTCCACATCGAGCGGGTGCCCACTTCGTGGCGGATCGCTCCCACCGCAGCCACACACGGCGTGTTCAGGAGCATGAAGACGACGAATGAGCGCGCGGCCAGGGCGCCGTGTCCACCGCTGCTCTCCTCGA
>JASJXX010000106.1 GCA_030123765.1 Actinomycetota bacterium
CGTCCCTCCGATATCAACGGGACGGATTGAACATCGGCGACCTTCGGGTTATGAGCCCGATTGTGGGGGTTCCGCTGACCAGGGGAAACCCGTGAAACGCCCGTCCTGACTGTCTTTTCGCCTCTCAACGTTTCGCGTTGTTTCCCCTTCCATCCCACCCTCTCGCGGTATGGACGCGGTATGGCGGCCAGCAGCCATAACTAACCCCGATTATTCACGGGTGGCGCGATGAGGCGCTGGGGGCACTGTCTGTGGGGCTCTTGGTTGTTGCTAGTGGTGTGTCAGAACCCGAAGGCACTCTGCTGACGCCTGCAGCTCTCGACAAGTTGCAGGGCGAACTCGACCATCTCACGACCACAGGTCGCGACGAGGTCGTCGCGCGTATCGCTGAGGCAAGATCTCACGGTGATCTCAAGGAGAACTCGGAGTACGACACAGCCAAGAACGACCAAGGGCTCATGGAGGCCCGGATTCGCCACCTCAAGCACATCATCGACAATGCACGGATGCTTGAGATCGAAGCTTCGGACGTCATCACCGTTGGTTCTGTCGCAACCGTGATCGATGACGACGGCGACGAGATGGAGATCTTCATCGCCCCGTCCGAGAACAAGGTCCCTGGTTTGCTGCTCGCATCGCCCGACAGTCCACTCGGTGGTGCACTTCTCGGCGCCAAGCCAGGCGACGACGTCGACTACGAAGCACCAGGCGGAACCTTCACCTACCACGTGAAAGCGATCAGGCCGTACGAAGGCTGAACGCCTTCGTAGTTCACAGTTGACAGTTCGGAAATATGTAAACCGTCAATTGTCAACTGAAGACTTCTTGTCACTTGGTAGATTCGGAGTTGTGAAGGTCCTCGTCACTGGTGCCACCGGTTACATCGGCGGTCGGCTCGTGCCCCGACTGCTCAGTCAAGGCTTCGACGTGCGATGCATGTCTCGCGATCCGGCTCAGCTGGCGCTTGATCCGTGGCGCGACCAGGTCGAGGTCATTGCCGCTGATGCCCTCGATCCCGAAAGCCTCGATCGAGCCCTGGGCGGGTGCGACTCTGCCTACTACTTGATCCATGCCATGATCGGGTCACCGAGAAGCTTCGCAGAGCAAGGCCGGACGGCAGCAAAGAACTTCAGCCTGGCCTCGGATCGAGCGGGTCTTGCACGAATCATCTACCTGGGTGGTCTCGGCTCAGACGACGATGATTTGTCAGAGCATCTCGCAAGCCGACACGAGGTTGGGCAGATTCTCGCCTCTGGCCGCACGCCGGTCGTGGAATTCCGCGCGGCGGTGATCATCGGATCTGGTTCAATGTCGTTCGAGATGATCCGACACCTCACCGAGGTGCTCCCAGTCATCATGAAGCCGAGATGGATGGGAACCCGTTGTCAACCGATTGCAGTTCGTAATGTGCTCGAGATCCTGGTCGCCGTCCTCGACGATCCGAACCTGACGGACTCCATCTATGACATCGGCGGACCGGACATCCTCACCTATGAGAAGATGATGCAGGCGTACGCTGAAGTCGCTGGTCTGAGGAAACGTGTGGTTGTGCCACTGCCGATCTTCAGTGCCAGCCTCTCGCCTTTCCTTGTCGGCCTGGTAACCCCGCTGCCCGTTGGGGTCGCCAGACCGCTCATCGAGAGTCTGCTCATCGACGTTGTCGTGAGTCGGGCCTCGCCGCCGGGATTCGACCCGGCCGACCTCATGACCTATCGCGAATCGCTGCAGCGGGCACTCACCCGAATCTCCCATTTCGACGTCGAGACACGATGGTCGGATGCCGTGACCACCCCAGCAGCACCGATGCCGGGCGATCCGATCTGGGCAGGCGCCAGAATGCAGATCGACCGAAGGGTCGCCGATTCGGCGGCTCCGATGGACGATCTGTTCTGGGCGGTAACCCGCATCGGCGGCGATGTCGGCTACTACGCAATGAACTGGGCGTGGATACTGCGGGGTTGGTTCGATCGACTGATCGGCGGAGTCGGGCTGAGGCGCGGCAGACGGCATCCCGAGGAGCTTCGGCCGGGCGAGGCGCTCGATTTCTTCCGAGTCGCCGAGATCGACCCACAACGGCGTCGGTTGTTGCTGCGCGCCGAGATGAAGGTGCCTGGTACGGCATGGATCGAGTGGTCGATCGAACGCTCCGATGATGGCTCTCGGCTGATCCAAGTCGCCCGTTTCGCTCCGAAGGGTGTGACTGGAAGGCTCTACTGGTGGTCGCTGCTGCCGTTTCACGCTCCGATATTCATGAGAATGGCGAACCGGATTGCCCGCGCCGCCGAGCAACGGCCCTAGCTCATCCACCTGCACATCGCAACCGTCAACCGTTCGAGGGTCACACGGTGCGTCGCTTCTGGTTGGGTCTTCAGCGTGAGGTCAGATCTCGCGAGTGCACGGAGCGAATTCGCCAGACCGCTGGTTGACGCTCGGTTCTTGGCCTGCCAAATCTTCTTCGTCGCATACGAATTCGAATCGGCAGATGCCCACTCAGCGAACGTCTCGTAGTCCGGGGCGATCGTAGCAAGCGAACGCTTTCTCACCTGACCCTCGAGATAGGAGAGCAGGATGAGGGGATGCTGATGTTGGAGGAAGTCGGAGAGCCTTCGTAGAGCCTCCCCCTGGTTCCCCGACATGATCGCATCGCCGAGGAACCACATCGGTTCGTCCGGGCGATTCGTGAACCGGTCGGCCACGTCCGCTGCCGAAATAGTCCTACCTCCCACAGCCAGTTGATCCAGTGCCTGCCCAAGCCATTGAGCCTGTGTTGGAGCCGAAGTGGTTGAGCAGTTGGCTGCGAGCAGCCTGATCCACACGAAGACCTCGCCTCTTCGCTTCGTCCGCCAGCCACGAGGCAGCGTCACGCTCGTTGAACGCCTTGACAGACGAAATACCTCCTGATGCTTTCGCGGCACCTCTGATGGGCGCGGGTAGCGAGCCGAACGCGGTGAACACTTCGACCGCCTGGGATGGATCGGCATTGGCGAGTAACTCGGCGATCGTGTCGATCTCAGCCTTCAGCAGATTGTTGGCATCCACAACGAGCACGCCCGTTACCCCGCCGAACAGCGAGCCGGACTGAAGGGCGCCCCGAGCGAGTGCCGGGCGCGATGGTGAAGGCACCGCGAGCTCAAGGTGAGTGGCTGGCCAAAATCGCGGAGACGGGCCAGATCCCCGAACGGTGGACGAGCTCTGATGGGCTCCGCATGGAGATCTCTCAACGATGATCGACCCCGAAGATCAGAACGTTGTCGAGGAGCTCACGATCGCTCTCAGCGATGAGCAGCGAGCCGATCCGCTGGCATCGTTCCCTGCCGACCCGACCATCGCTTCGCACGCCGGCCACTATTCTTGGTGGGCCGACGATGCTGCCCGGTCGATCATCGGTGCCCGACTTGGCGTCCCCATCCCGCGACTTATCTACGCGGGCCAGGCTGACGCCACACGCTGGCCGTCCGGGACAACGTCGAAAGCGACTCTCGGCAGCCGCATCCGAGGCAACCACATCGGCGGCAACGCTTCCTCATCGACCTTCCGGCTGACACTGTCGGGACTCCTGCTCGAACCTCTGGATCTCGTCGTGGCCAAGCCGGGGTGCCTTCAACGCGAAGACAACGGAAGGGTCTCTGACTGGATAGAGGAGCACCTCCGTGTGGCCATCGTTGCCTACGATGATCGCGACTCGCTCGAGGAAATCGAGAAGGCAGTGCTTGCCCTCCTGGACCCGGCCCTGAATCTGGACGGAAGGCCAAAGACTGCCTCGCGCACCCTGTTGTCGAATCTCCGAAAGCGGATCACAACGTCGACCTGACCGTCGACGTCGACCTATCTCGCCAATCCGCCGATGTGTCGGCTTTCTGGCGACATCAGCT
>JASJXX010000107.1 GCA_030123765.1 Actinomycetota bacterium
GACAACCGAACGATCACCTGGGAGTGAACGGTGACGCCTGGCACCGAGATCGCTGCACAGGTCCGCACGGGACGCCTTCAAGCGCTCGACGTCGTCACTGAGGCCCTTGAACGGGCAGCCGCCTCCCAGGGCACACTCAACGCGTTCACTCTCATCGACGAGGAGGGCGCCCTCGCGCGGGCACGCGGCATCGACAGGCTCGTAGCCGACGGAAGGGACCCCGGACCGCTCGCCGGCGTACCGGTCGGTCTCAAGGACCTCATCGACCAGACGGGGCTCCCCAACACGAAGGGCGCAGGGTTCCCGACGAGCCCGGCGGAACACTCAGCAACCGTGGTGCGACGTCTCGGGGCGGCGGGCGCGGTCATCATCGGGCGCACCGGACTGCACGAATTCGCATTCGGGTTCACGTCGGAGAACCACTGGTTCGGACCGGTACGCAACCCGTGGGACCCTGACACGTCACCCGGCGGCTCCTCCGGGGGTTCCGGTGCTGCGGTGGCAGCCGGCGTTGTCCCGGTTGCTATCGGGACCGACACGGGGGGATCGGTCCGCGTCCCTGCGGCGCTCTGCGGCGTCTTCGGACTCAAGGTGACCCACGGGCGGGTCCCCCTCACCGGGGTGTACCCCCTCGCGCCCTCCCTCGACACGGTCGGGCCGATAGCGGCCACCGTCGCGGATCTCGCCGCGTGCTATCTCGTGATCGCTGGCGACGACCCTGAGGACCCGTGGTCGCAACCTGTCCCCGTCGAGGCGCTCCCTCCCCCACCGGATCCCTCCACGCTGCGACTTGGTGTCGTGAAGCAGTGGTTCGCGCTCCCCCACACCAGAGAGGTTGCCGCGGGGCTCGACCACTTCCTCCACACCGCGGGGAACCTTGGTGTCGACATCGTCGAGGTCGACGAGCCGCACCTCACTGAGGACGCCGCAGCGGCCCGCGCGTTCGGGCCGCAGGTCGTTGCGGTTCACGGCGAACGTTTCTCCGCAGACCCCGACGCGTACGGCCCCGATACCCGTGTCCGCATCGCAGACGCGTATGCGGGCACCGTTGAGGACCTCATGGCAGCAATCCGGTGGCGTGCACAGGCGCGGGCAGTCATCGGGCGCCTCTTCACGTCAGGCATCGACGTGCTCATCGCCCCAACCGTCGGCGGCATGCGCAAAGTCATCGGCGACGAGCAGATGGATCTCGACGGGGAGAGCGTCCCGCACCGCACGCTCCTGGCGTCCTTCACCGCCCCGATCAACCAGATCGGTGCACCCAGTCTCGCCGCACCGATCCCCGGCACAGGGACTCCCCCCGTATCGGTGCAGCTCATCGGTCCAATGTGGGGGGAGGCCCGGCTCCTCGCCACGGCGTCAGCCCTCGAGGCCTGCGGAGTCCTCGCGTCGGGTGAGCCCGAAAAATACTTTGGTAAAAGAGGCAGAAGAAGTGGCGATGTTCCCCACGTTCCATAAACTGCACATGTTCACGCGAACGATCACATAGACGCCCCTCACGGCACCCCGGAAGGTGCGCCAGTATCGGCGCCACCTTCCAAATCAGGAGCCACAACCGTGTCCGATGACACTCTGACCGAGTCCCGTCCTGCGCCCGAGCAGATCGATGACGTAGTCATCCGCTTCGCCGGCGACTCCGGCGACGGCATGCAACTTGCAGGTAGCCAATTCACGGCGTCGTCGGCGCTCTTCGGCAACGACCTGTCGACACTCCCCGACTTCCCTGCGGAGATCCGAGCCCCGCAGGGCACGATCGCGGGCGTGTCCACCTTCCAGGTCCACATTGCCGACTGGGACATCCTCACCCCAGGCGACCGCCCCGATTGTCTCGTGGCGATGAACCCCGCGGCGCTGCGGGCGAACATCCGCGACCTGGTCCCTGGCGGCCTCATCCTCGTGAATACTGACGCTTTCGATGAGCGCAACCTCGGCAAAGCCGGTTATCAGGAGAACCCGATCGAGAACGACTCCCTCGACAACTACACGGTCCTCAAGGCACCAATGGAGGACCTCACCAAGGAAGCGGTGAAGGGCTCAGGGGTGAAGGGCAGAGCGGCCCTGCGTTCGAAGAACTTCTTCGCGCTGGGACTCATGTCCTGGATCTACACCCGGCCCCTGGATGCCGTCGTCGAATGGATCGGCGACAAGTTCGGGGACACCCCGGTCGGGCGTGCGAACGTCGCTGCGCTCAAAGCCGGATACAACTACGGCATCACGACCGAGGCGTTCCACCACACCTATGAGATCAACCCCGCGAAGCTCCCCCCGGGCGAGTAC
Source organism: Actinomycetota bacterium (assembly GCA_030123765.1). Taxonomy (GTDB): domain Bacteria; phylum Actinomycetota; class Acidimicrobiia; order Spongiisociales; family UBA5794; genus B3-G11. The sequence continues at coordinate 2,278 of JASJXX010000107.1, forward strand.
ACGAACATCGTTGGGAACGTCGCCGCGGCGTGGGGGTTCATGGCGGCCGCTGAGAAGGCGAACCTGCCCCTCTTCCTCGGCGCGTACCCGATCACTCCCGCAACGACGATCCTCGACGAGCTCGCCCGCCACAGGAACTTCGGTATCAAGACGTTCCAGGCCGAGGACGAGATCGCGGGTATCGGCGCCGCCCTCGGGGCAGCATTCGCGGGCAACCTCGCGATAACGACGACGTCGGGGCCTGGCCTCGCGCTCAAGTCGGAGACGCTCTCGCTCGCCCTCATGATCGAGCTGCCGCTCATCGTCGTCGATGTGCAGCGGGGAGGCCCCTCGACAGGGCTGCCGACCAAGGTCGAGCAGTCAGACCTGCTGTTCGCTATGTACGGAAGGCACGGGGAGTCGCCGCTGCCGATCATCTCCATGTCGTCGCCCTCGGACGCGTTCGACACTGCGTTTGAGGCTGCCCGGATAGCGATCAAGTACATGACGCCGGTGATCCTGCTCACGGACGGGTACATAGCTAACTCCTCCGAGCCGTGGATGCTGCCGGATCTCGACGCCCTCCCCGACATCTCACGAGCCTTTGCGACCCACGACGGCGTCGGGCCGTTCTTCCCCTACGAACGCGAGCCTGAGACGATGGCGCGCCCCTGGGCGATCCCGGGACAGCCGGGCATGGAGCACCGCGTCGGGGGTATCGAGAAGGACGCCCGCACCGGGAACGTGTCGTATCTCCCTGAGAACCATGAGCTCATGACACGCGAACGGGCGGAGAAGGTCGCGAGGATCCAGGACGACATCCCCGACGTCGCAACCTACGGCGAAGGGTCGGAGCTTCTCGTCCTCGGCTGGGGGTCGACCTACGGTGCGATCCGCACCGCGGTGAACCGCATCCACAAGGACGGCGCCTCAGTCACCCACGCGCATCTGCGCCACATCAACCCGTTCCCGAAGAACCTCGGCGAGGTGCTCTCTCGTTACGACACGGTGCTGATCCCTGAGATCAACACCGGTCAGCTCTCGAGGCTGATCCGAGCCGAGTACGGGATTGATAGCATCGGATACAACAGGGTCCTGGGCCAGCCGCTCCAGGCACGAGACATCCAGGCCACGATCCATGACATCCTGAACCAGGTGACCACATGACCACAGAGACGAAACGTTTCAACCGTGCCGACTTCCAGACCGATCAGGAGGTCCGCTGGTGCCCGGGGTGCGGGGACTACACGATCCTCGCTTCGGTGCAGAGCTACCTGGCGTCCCTCGACATCGACCGCGACAAGCACGTCTTCGTGTCCGGCATCGGCTGCTCGAGCCGCTTCCCGTACTACATGAACACCTACGGGATGCACACGATCCATGGCCGTGCGCCCGCCATAGCGACGGGGATAGCAGTCGCGAACCCTGATCTGACGGTCTGGGTCACCACCGGGGACGGGGACGCGCTCTCCATCGGAGGGAACCACCTCATCCACGCCCTGCGGCGCAACGTGAACCTGAACATCATCCTGTTCAACAACCAGATCTACGGCCTGACGAAGGGGCAGTTCTCCCCGAC
>JASJXX010000020.1 GCA_030123765.1 Actinomycetota bacterium
GGGAGGGGCAGAGAGACATGTGGTGACGTGACCCGGCCCACGTCGCCACGGTTGGAGAGTTGAGGAGGTTGGTGTGGCGAACCGATACCGAAGGAGAAGGAACGTGACATTGTCTACCGAAGAGTCCGATCGCTCACCGGTGCCGCCGTCGGTGCCGCCCAGGCTCCTCGTGTTCGGTTGCGAAAGTTCGCCGTGCTGCCGGGCGACGCGAGAGAGCATCGAGCGGTTCCGGGAACGTCACACAGGTCACGTCGTCGTGAGGCACATCGACGTCGGGGACAATCCCCAGACGTCGGTAGACCATAGTGTGCTTACGGTTCCGACCGTGATCCTCGAGATCGCCGGGCGGGAGGTTGCACGGCTCAAGGGCTATGCGTCGGCACGCAGACTCGTCCTGCGGTTCGAGCCGCTGCTGTACGACGACCTCCTGCATCGCATCCGCGGCGCCTAGCCCCGATCTTCCGCGGCGTGTCGGGAGAGCGCAGAGGGCGACGTCGCTGAGTTGGACCGAGCGATGCGGAGTCTGAAGGTAGGAACGTCGTCTAGAGCCTCTGGTACGGCTCGCCGAGGGGAGGGCGCACGTCAGGTTCACCCTTCTCCGGCCACATCGAAATTGCCCGCTCGGCCATCGCGGTGATCGTGAGCGCGGGGTTCACGCCGAGGTTCGCTCCGATGGCAGCGCCGTCGATGATGTGCAGCCCCTCATGGCCGAACACCCGGTGGTAGGCGTCGACGACCCCGGTGTCAGCGGTTGCGCCCACCGGCGCCCCACCGAGAAGGTGTGCGGTCGTCGGTGTGTCGAAGAGCACCTCGTTGACAGAGGAGAATCCGACCCCTCCGATCTCGCGTGCAGTGATCCGCGCCGTCTCATTCGCGATCGGGATATAGGTCGGGTTCGGCTCACCCTCGCCCTGGGTGCTTGAGAGCTTCGTCCGAAACCAGCCCTTCTTACGCAGGAGCCGGATGCTGTTGTCCCTCGTCTGCATCACGAGAAGGATCATGCCGCGCTCCGACCAGTGCCACACCGAGAGTGACCGGAGGAACAAGATGGGGTGTCTCGTGATGTTCAAGAGGAACCGCATCTGACGCGACCGGCCGTCGCCACCGTCCGTGAGTAGCGTGCTCAACAGGCCGAGGGCGTTGGACCCCTTGCCGTAGCGCACCGACTCGATGTGGGTGTCAGGAGTCGGGTGGATTGACGACGTGATGGCGATGCCCTCGCTGTAATCGACGCCTCTGCGCCTGGCAACGGCCCCGACAATCGCCTCTGAATTCGTGCGCGTCTTATAGCCGATCCGTTCAGAGAGCTGAGGGAGGCGACCGCGTTCCTGAAGTTCCAGCAGGAGGCGGGTAGAACCGAGCGCACCCGCGGAGAAGATCACATGGTCGGCTCTGTACGTCGTCGTATTGCGTGAGAACCAGGCGCCCGGTCGGCGTGCCGTGACCAGCCAACCAGATGCCGAGCTTTCAACGTCGATTACTTGCTGGGAGGGGAAGACCGACGCACCCCCCTGCTCGGCGAAGTAGAGGTAGTTCTTGTCGAGCGTGTTCTTCGCGTTGTGCCTGCATCCCACCATGCAGTTCCCGCATGCGGTGCATCCCGATCTGGCGGGGCCGTCACCTCCGAAATACGGATCGGCGACCTCGACGCCGGGCTCTCCGAAGAAGACGCCGACATCGGTCGGGTGGAACGTGTCGGCGACGCCGAGCTTCTCGGCGACGCGCCGCATGACTGCGTCTGCAGGGGTGTCGAGCGGGTTCTCGGTGACACCAAGCATGTGGCGAGCCGCTGCGAAATGCGGGCGCAGCTCGGCACGCCAATCGGTGATGTCACCCCACTGCTCGTCGGTGTAGAACGGGTCGAGCGGTGCATACAGGGTGTTGGCATAGACGAGGGAGCCGCCTCCGACGCCGACACCGCTGAGCAGCAGTACGTCAGGCAGGAGCGAGAGTCGCTGAATCCCGTGCATGCCGAGCTTTGGGAACCAGAGAGATCTCCGAGTGTTCCAGTTCGTCTTAGGGAAGTCTTCGGATCGCCAACGCCTCCCGGCCTCCAACACGGCGACCCGGTAACCCTTCTCGGTGAGGCGCATGGCGCTCACGCTCCCACCGAAGCCCGACCCGATGATCACCACATCGAAGATGCGGTCGCTGCCGGCAGCGGAGGAGGTGTGTGATGTCACGTGCAGGTCAGATCAATGCTGAGCCCCAGACGGGGACGCCTCCGCCGTTGATGACCGCGGACTCCTCGCTTGCGAGGAAGTTGATCACACGGGCGACCTCCTCTGGCAGCGGCCAATTGACGTAGTCCGCGTATGGCAGCGCAGAGCGGGTCGCTTCGGTGTTGATGACCGAGGGGAGTAGCGCGTTGCAGGTGGTGTTCGTATCGAGCAGTTCAGCGGCTGCCGAGCGTGCGAGAGCGAGCACACCTGCCTTCGCCATGTTGTAGGCAGCCTGTCCGGTGGGGGAGTCCTGGGAGTGCTTGGATCCCATGAGGATGATCCGCCCCCACTCCGGTGACATGCGCGGTATGGCAGCCCTGGTGCTGTTCCAAGCAGACTTGAGATTGAGGTCGAGCATCCGTTGGAAGCGCAGATCGTCGGTCTCAGCAACGTCGCGACCACCAGACCAGCCACCGACGAGGGACGCCATGACGTTGATCGAACCGAAACGGTCGACCGCCTCCGCAAAGAACGTTTCGGTCGCCTCTGCGTCCGTGACGTCGACCCTGCGGATGATGAGCCGGCTCTCATCGAGATCAAGCCGCTCTTCGAGGGCTGTCGCTTCCTCGGGGAGGAGGTAGGTCACCGCCACCTTGAAACCTCGATCGAGGAGCTTGGAAGTGAGACAGGATCCGACAGAGCCCGTCCCTCCCGGAATAACCGCAACGTTTGATTCAGCCATGGCTTCACCCTAGCGAGTAATCACTCAACTACGTTCTGCGTGATAACCTTGGGCGCACTACACGCCGACCATGGAGAGAATATGGCTTCCATCACGCTCGAAGACATCGGGAAGATCTACCCGGATGGCACGCGAGCGGTCGGACAATTCGACCTTGAAGTGAAGGACGGTGAATTCCTCGTGCTCGTGGGTCCTTCCGGCTGCGGAAAGTCGACAGTGCTGCGCATGATCGCCGGACTCGAGGACATCACCGAGGGCAAACTGAGCATCGAAGACCGGGTAGTCAACGATGTTCCGCCCAAGGACAGGGACATCGCGATGGTGTTCCAGAACTATGCGCTCTACCCCCACATGTCGGTGCGCGACAACATGGCGTTCGGACTCAAGCTGCGCAAGATGCCGAAGGACGAGATCAAGCGACGTGTGCAAGAAGCCGCCGAGATCCTCGAGATCACCGAATACCTGGACCGGAAGCCCAAGGCCCTCTCCGGTGGCCAGCGGCAGCGTGTGGCGATGGGGCGTGCCATCGTGCGCGAGCCCAAGGCGTTCCTCATGGATGAGCCACTCTCGAACCTCGATGCGAAGTTGCGTGTCCAGATGCGCACCGAGCTGACCAGGTTGCACCAACGTCTCGGCACGACGACCGTGTACGTGACACACGACCAGATCGAAGCGATGACGCTCGGTAACCGCGTTGCGGTGATGCGGCCCGTGTCGGGGAAGCGCCCCTACAACCTCCAGCAGGTCGCCGAGCCAACCGAGCTCTTCAACCACCCGGTGAACCTCTTCGTCGCTGGCTTCATCGGCAGCCCTGCCATGAACATGGTGTATGGCGTCCTCAGCAAGGAGGGGGACGAGATGAGGATCTCGTTCGCAGGTCACTCCCTGACTGTTGGCCAGAGGGCCATCGACGCGCATCCGGGGCTCGAAGATCACATGGGTAGGGAGATCGTGGTCGGTATCCGGCCGAGTGCTTTCGAGGACGCGAGGATCGCGGACGGGCCACCGGACCGTATCCTGCACGTCACGACAGATGTGAATGAGTTGCTCGGATCCGAGTCCTACGTTCACTTCTTCGTCGACTCGGCTCCGGTCATCACGCCTGACATTGAGGAGCTCCTTGCGGACTCCGGTCAGACGGTGGCGTCCCTCGGTGACAGGACCCGCTTCACGGCCCGTATCAGCCCTGACGTCTCGGTTCCGAACGGATCCGAAGTCGACCTCGTCGTCGACACCGAGAAGCTGCACTTCTTCGATCCGTCGTCAGGTGCCAAGATCGGCGTTGCACTGCGCGGTTAGGACCGCTCGAGCTCGATGCCTACCGAGGCGAGTTCCGGCAGGAGTTCATCTCCTCGCACCGCCTCGTTCATCGTGGAGACCCCCGGACGGTCGACGGCTCCTCGCTTGATGAGATCAGCGAGGGCTGTTGCAGGGAACGCTGTCGTACGCGCGAGCGCCGTGAAGCCGTCCTGAGCGGTGTCAACGATTTGAAGAGTCCTGCGCTCGCCGTCCTGGTCCCTCCACACACGGATTAGCACCACGTCGGGGGCACCCCGAGGCAGCGTCCGCTCCAGCGCGTCGAGGAGCACGGTGCGCGGAGCGACCGATCTCGACGCGAACGTCCGAGGGTCTTCGTCGAATAGCCCCATGGCGAGCAGCGCAGCGAAGATCACGCCGTGACCGGGGTACCTGAGTGTCTTGTACTCGAGCGTCTTGACGCGTCCCACGTGCAGCATCGCCATGGAGGAGGTCCCTCCCGCGGTCGAGAAGGCCTCGAGAGGCCCCCACCCGTCCCATGACACGTCTTCGAATCTGCCCAGCGGGTCAACGGTGGCGTATTCTCCCTGCTCGATCAGCTCGCACGGCTCTGCGTACTCGTTGATAAGGCCCGCCGGGCTGAAAGCGAGCTGATAGCCGAGGACGCCTGTCGGTTCCCGGGGGAGCGCTCCGACGCGGATCTGGATCGAGTCGATGGGCGCATCACTCGCCGACGCGATCAGATCCTCAGCAAGCACGTTCGCGAGTCCCGGCGCCAGACCGCAGTCCGGTACGATCATGACACCCGCTGCGACAGCAGCGTCATGCAGCTCCCTCTGGGCCGAGACGACCGTCGGATTGCCTCCGAAGTCGAGATAGTGGGTTCCCGCCGAGAGAGCGGCGGCTGCCACTGTCTCGCCGAACCGGTAAGGAATCGCAGAGACGACGATGTCGTGTCCGTCGAGGGTGGTCGCGAGGGTCTCTGCGTTCACGACATCCAACGTCACGGATCGAGCGCCGTGTTCCCGGGCTACGCGAGCAGCGGCCGACGCGTCAGCGTCAGCGACGGTTACTTCGTGACCGCGTCTGGTGAGATCCCATGCAGCAGCCGATCCAACGATGCCTGCACCGATAACGAGTGTGGGCACTGATCCTCCTCAGGGTGTGATTTGCTTGAATATCTCCGCTGGCCCGACACGGAACTGTTGGCCGTTCTCTGTGTGCCATGCGGTGAGCCTGTCGACGAACGCCACTCGCTGGTCACCACCAGACTCGGCGCCTCCCATCGTTGTCTCACTCTGGGAGGAGTGGCAGAGCAGAGCGTCGACCTTTCGCTCAAACCACTCGGGAGTCACCGGTTCGACGTGGTCAGGCTCATCCGCGGACCACAGCAGCACACGCGAAGGCCGATGGGCGGGCAGGCCGAGGTCACGATAGGCGAGCGGCTCCCTCGCTGAGACGACCGCATCGATCGCGAGGAAGCCGGTCACGCGATGATCCGGGTGCAGCTGGTACCGCTGCCAGGGGTCGTGGGTGAGCACGACGTCAGGTCGCGCCCTTCGGATGTGACCGGCGATCCTCCGTCGCAGATCCATCGAGTACTCGAGTTCGCCGTCCACCTGGTCGAGGAAGATGACGGAGGCAGCTCCCATTATTGCGGCTGCCCTCGCTTGCTCCGCTCTGCGACGAGCCACGAGCTTGTTCTGGTCGATCTCGGGATCCCATGCGCCCTTCGAACCGTCGGTGACGATCAACATCGTGATCTCGGCGCCGGAGTCAGCCCACCTGGCGAGGGTCGCGCCAGCGCCGAACTCGGCATCGTCCGGATGAGCGCCGATCGTCAGAACACGCGTCGGCACCTCGAGGGGTGCCTGACTCCCTGCCAACTCGTCGTACACGTCAGTAGCCATGCGCTCAGGCTAGGCGGGCGCCAGCTCGGGGCAGACAGCGTACTGCGCCGGTGTGTCGATGTCGATCGAGAGCGCAGCGCTGGGGAGAACGGTGGCTGCGGGTGTGCGGGCGAGATGGCGATGGAAGGATCCTGGCCCGTACGCGAAGGGGAAGCGACCTGTGGACGCGATCACGTTCGTGCCACCGTCAAGGCTCGGAACCAGGACGGTGTCTGCAGCAGCCGCCTCGGCGACCCTGCGCAGCGCGGATGCGCTGACGAGAGGCAGATCGGCGTGGAGCACGATCCAGGGAGCATCACCGATGTGTGCCACAGCAGCGGCGCATGCGACAGAGAGGCCGCCGCCCGGATCGGGGTACGTCACAAGGCCTCGTCTGTCTGCCCACGCGCGCACATCGGGCGATGCCGACACGATTGACAGGTCCAGTCCCGCTTCGCGTGACGCGTTCACTGCGCGTGACGCGAGCGAGAGCGAGAGTGCCCTCCTCTGGTCCGGGCGGAGAACACTTGCGAGACGTGACATACCCAGGAAGTCCCGTAGAGGGAGGATGACCACACGAGCTCGTGTCACGCGCTACTTCTCCGTGAATTCGGCGAACTGGATGAGCACACCGTGGGCGGACGCCGGATGGATGAACGCTTCCTTCCAGTCGGGATTCGTGTCGTTGAACCCGACAACGGTGAAGCCGAGCTCCGTGGCGCGTGCCACGGCAGCAGTGATGTCGGCGACTTTGAAGGTGAGGTGGTGCAGCCCCTCACCGTTCTGTGCAAGGAATCGGTTGAGGAAGTGGTCAGGGTCTGGTGTCGCTGGGCTGATCATCTCAAGGCGCCCCTGGCCGGGAAGGTCGAACTGGACCCAGTCGAAGTTGCCCTCGTCGTCGAATCCACCACCCGCGGGGGAGCCGCCCATGAGGGTGACGAGTGTGTGAGAAGCGTCGATGTCGCGTACAGCGATCGAGAAGTGGTCGAAACGTTCGATGATCTCGCTCAGGCTTCCCAACGCGTGGTCCGGTTGGGTCATCACGGTGTGGCGATCTTACGTTCGTACCACTGAAGGGCGAGCGAGAGCGAGACGGTGAGCGTCAGGTACATGGCGGAGAGAATCAGGAAACCGGCGAAGAACTGGAACGTCGACCCGGTCCACAATTTCGACATCTGAGTGATCTCACGCACCGCAAGGATCGAGACGAGCGAGGAATCCTTCAGGAGGGCGATGAGGTCGTTGCCGAGTGCGGGCAGGACGTTCTTGATCGCCTGAGGCCATACGACGAGACGGAACACCTGTCGCTTGTTCAACCCGAGGGACATGCCAGCCTCAAACTGGCCTCTCCCCACCGATTCGATGCCTGCACGGAAGACTTCCGCGATGTACGCGGCATAGATGAGCCCGACCGCAACGGTTGCCCGCACAGCCTTGGATGCGATCATCGATCGGGGGTCGATGTCGGCGAGGTTGAGAAGCCAGGGCACGATCACCAGACCGAGCATGAAGAGCGTCACGAGCACAGGGATGCCACGCATGACCTCGATGTAGTACATCGCGAGGTTCCGCGGGACCGCGCGATGTGACATCCTCGCAAAGGCGACGACCAGGCCGACGATCACCGCGATGACGAAGCCCCCGGTCGTCACGGTGAACGTGAGGATGATCCCGTCCTTGATGAAGAGGAAACCGTCCTCCCACGTCTCATCGGTGAGCATCTTGTACACGGGGAACAGGATTGTGAGCACGATCCCCACAAGCCACCATGGGAAGTTGCTCCAGTCGTACGAAGTTTTCGCTCCTGGCGGTGTCGGGTCGATGGAGAGGGATGAGTCGATGGCAGTCACGTGGATCCTTTGTGCGACGTAGCGAGCAATGTAGACGGGTACGCGAAGAAGGGTCGGGTCACGAGACCCGACCCTTCCCCTCTGTCCGTGGCGTGGTTAGGCGTCGAAGTCGACGAACCACTTCGTGATGAGCGCGTCGAGCGTCCCGTCCTTCTTCATGTCAGCGATCACCTGGTTGACAGGCTCGATCAGATCCGAGTCGTGCGGGTAGATGAATCCGAGCGGATCGGACTGCAGATCACCGTCGAGATTCTTCATCGCGCCGGCGTACGTGCCCTGATATCCCTGTCCTGCGATGTCATCGATAATGACCGCGTCGACATCACCCGAGAGCAGTGCCTGAATGGCGACGGGGAACGAGTCGAAGGCTTCGATCCGCGCTATCCCGACGAGATCCTCACCGAGTTCGTAGTTCGTCGTGCCAACCTGTGTGCCCAGGACGTAGTCCCCTGCAATGAACTCGTCAGACGTCGTGAAGCGATCCTCATCGGCACGAACCAGGAACTTCTGGATCGTCGTCATGTAGGGGTCGGAGAACGCCACAACCGCCTTGCGATCTTCGGTGATCGTGATGCCGTCGGCTGCGGTGTCGTACACGCCCTGACCGGTCTCCTCGATCACTGCCGGCCATCCAGCCTCAACGAATTCTGCAGTACATCCGATGCGGTTGCAGATCTCGTTCCAGATGTCGTAGTCGAACCCGGCTCCCTCACCGGTGGCCTCATCGATAAAGTTGAATGGTCGATACGCGTTCTCAACTCCGACCCTGACGGTTCGTCCGCCAAGGTCGGCAGTGTCACCCCCGCACGCGGTCGCTACCAGTGCGACCGCAACGGCGAGAATGAAGATGCGAGACAGTTTCCTCATGTTTGGATCCTCCAATTTGTGCTACGTCCAAAGCGCGCCTCTACGCTACTCGCAAGGAGTCGTGGTCGTGTCGCGATCGGCGCGCAATTCGAAGTTACAGCGTACAGGCACGGCTTGTCAATGTCCTAAGGTTGAAGGCATGCACCGCAAGACCAAGATCATCGCGACGCTCGGCCCCGCGACCGACACGCCGGCCAGGGTGGAGAAGCTCATCAAGCGCGGCATGAACGTTGCGCGGTTCAATTTCAGCCACGGCACGCGGGAGCAGCACGGACGCCTCTTCGCAATCGTTCGTGAGGTCGCTGAGGATCTCTCCATCCCTATCGCGATCATGCAGGATATTCAGGGCCCCAAGATTCGTGTAGGGAAGTTCCCGGGCGGGGGTGTTGATCTCGCTGCCGGATCGACGGTCCGGATTCATCCCGGCGTCGGACTCGGCGACGCTCACAACATTCACATCGCGTACCTTGAACATGTTCAGATGAGCCCCGGGGGAAAGGTCTTTCTCTCCGACGGGCTCATCGAGCTCAAGGCGACCGCGGTCGACAGTGACGGCGTCACAGCGACCGTCATCACGGGGGGTGTGCTCCTCGACCACAAAGGAGCATCCTTCCCCGGCGCACGCACGAACATTCCCGCGATGACGGAGAAAGACGCCGCAGACCTCGCGTTCGGCGTCGAACTCGGGTTTGATCTCGTGGCGGTCTCCTTCGTGAACTCGGGCAACGACATCCGCGCGGTGCGCGAGATCGTCGGGGACACACCGATCATCGCCAAGATCGAGACGGCCGTGGGATACATGAACCTCGACGACATTCTCAGCGAAGCCGACGGGGCGATGGTCGCTCGAGGCGATCTCGGTGTTGAACTGTCTATCGAATCGGTGCCGAGCGCTCAGTACGAGATCCTGCATAAGGCGAACTCGGCAGGGAAGATCTCGATCACCGCGACAGAGATGCTCGAGTCGATGATCACGAGCCCGCGCCCGACCCGGGCGGAGGTCGCCGACGTCTACCGGTCCGTCCTTGACGGCTCCGACGCCGTGATGCTCTCAGCCGAGACGGCTGTCGGGGCGTACCCGACTCGTGCGGTCAAGGTGATGTCTTCGATATGCAAGGAGGCCGAACGTTCCTCGGGCTTCGGTCGAGCTCACGACATCTCCGGGCTCTCGGAGGGTGCCGCGTTCGCGTCCGCAACGGCGGAGGCCTCGGTCGATACGGCCGACCGACTCGGTCTCAAGACGATCGTCGCGTTCACAGAGAGCGGGACGACAGCGAGGCTGCTCTCGAAGTATCGACCCCATGCAGACGTGTACGCCTTCACCCCCGTCACCTCCACGTATCGGCGCATGACGATCTATGGAGGTGTCATCCCGATGCTCCTCAACCGCGTCCAGTCGACCGACGAGATGATCGGATCCGCCGAGAGCGAGCTTCTGCGTCGCGGACTCGTTCAGGAGGGCCAGGGGCTTGTCATGGTTGCCGGGGTGCCCCCGAATCAGCTCTCCTCCACCAATCTGATGAAGCTTCACGTCGTCGGGTCCGGTGACGTTCTGCACCCAGACGCTGACGCGTGACGGGGTAGCGGGACACCCGTCTCTACCATCGGTACGTCGAGATTCTGAGGAGGGTCGGTGGGTCAACGGATCAAAGTCGAAGCCAGCGTGGTCGTGAACGACTCGATCGTCATCACCACCGATCGTAACCTGACGGTCGCCGACGGCGAGGGATACTCATCCGCCGACGAGGCCGCAACCGCTACGACCTTCGGAGCGCGGCTGGCGGCTGACCTCTTCGAGTCCGATGATGCGATCACGAGGGTGTATGTAGCGGCGAATGTTGTAGTGCTTCAGCGTGCCGGGGGTTGGTCCGACGACGCGAACCTGCAGGCGAATAGCGTGATCGAGACGTTCTTCCTGTACTACTAGGAACCTGCGCTCCTCAGAAGTCGACCCTCACGAGCTGTAATCACCGACGGTGAGCCTGATCACGGTCCCCGGCTGCACCCAGTCCCCTGGAGCGATGCTCTGTGTGAGCACGATGTTGTGCTGGCTCGGGCTGTCGACGAACCCTGGTTCTTTCTGCGCTCGCAGGCCGACGCCTTCAAGCCTGGAGAGCGCTTGCTCCCATGTGATTCCCAGGAGAGAACCGAGCTTCACCGGGCAGTCGACCGGCTCACCCGTCACCTCGCACGGGTGGACGAGGTACTGCTCAGAGAGAGGGCGGTACCGGTGAGTGAGACGCAGATCGATCTCGGTGCTTCCATCGGGGTACGTCACGATCCGGTCGACCTTCACGAAGAAGCCGTCGATACCCGATCGGATCTTCTCTCGCTGCCCCGGGTCGAGCTCCCCCTCTTCGTCTGCAACGAGTTCCTCCCCGAACTCGATGACGTCCTCCATCTCGTGTGTGTCGTCAGTGCACGTGAGGCCACCGTTGTCTCCGTAGATCTTCACAGTGATCGACGTCTCGGTGTAGGCAGTCGCGATCACCAGCGGATGGTCGGTGTTGTTCTTGAACCGCATGTCGGGGTTAGGCAGGCCGAGTGTTGCCTCGCGTCCCATCGGGTAGCGGCTCAGGTAGAGCGAGTGTGGCTGATGAACGACATCTTCGAGGCAGGAGAAGAAGACCGCGTTGAAGAGCGTTGTGCTGAACTGGCTCACACCACCCCCGATGTTGGAGGGATGATCGCAGCAGTACGGCATGCCGTCGATGAGCACCGGAGCCGCGATGTAGCCCTTCGCCTGGGTTCTCTCACCGATGTAGGCATTCAGGGACCACTCGTCGCCTGAGAGCACGATCGCTCCGTTCACGTCGTCGGCCATCGTCTGGATGTTCGCGACGCGGGCTTCGTGGCCGGGGTGCTCAGTGGTGAAACCGGCGAGAGGCCCGAGCGTCGTGAACGCCGTGGCGTCCTCGGTGGTGAACGACGGTTCGGAGCCCACGAGGAGCGGGAAGCTACCGAACCCTGAGCCGAGGGAAGCTTGCTTCATCTCCTCCACCAGCGCGTCGATGTCGAGAAGCGTGCCGTCACGTCCAGGGACAATCGTGAAATCGTCAGTGGCGATATCGATATCGAACTTCGCGTCGACAGGAGCGATCTCGTACTCGGCCCTTCTCGGTTCGAGGATCTCAAGGACGCGTCCGGGGTCGAAAGAGGTGAGGAGTTGCGTGTCGTCCGCGCTCAGTTCGGCCCGGACAGCGGATACGAGGTGTTCCGGCTGAAAGACGACCCGGAACCCAACATCTGTTGAGATCAACGTGATCGATGCCATGACCATCCGCGTCATCTCCTGGAGGGCCACGTCGATGTCAGCTGCGGTGAGTATCGGCGTCGACTCGAGTACCTCGAAGGTCACCCCACTCTTGTCGAGCGTGCTCATCTCTGCAACGACGAGTCTCCGGGCCGCAGCGTGGTCGAGAGAGTGCCCGGGCCGTGGATACTGCGGCACGATCACCCCGTCGATGACGGCGACACCACCGTTGAAGGCCGGGTTTGGGATCGCCTCCCTCTCCCATGACTCGATCTCGTGCGCGATGGCGTCGGCGTCGAAAGAGAGCGCAAGAGGAACTTCGTGTGGCGTGGAGAACGACGACAACCAGGAACGGAGATTCGCGAGCACTCCTGCGTCGCGTCGTGCAGCGAACGCAGCGTCGATGGCGGTGCGCACATCGGCCTGGAGCGTGATCGTGAGCGGTGACAGTTTGAACGTCTGGCCGTTCAAGGTGAATACCCCGGTACTCGTGCGTAGCCGGTTCTCGTGTGCTTCGACGGCGAGCGTGGCATCCGCCCTGCTCATGCCACCCACAGACACTCCTGCGACGGTGACGTTGCGTGCTACCTCATCCCCCGATGTGGCACGATCCGCGAAGTAGATCCCGAGCGGGAGCAGCAGGATAGCGAGCGGGACGATGGCGAATATGGCTCTGGGAAGCTTCATTCTCGTGTTCTGTGCTTTGGCGAGGCTCACATGCAGTCTAGGAACGGACCCCGGAGATTCGATGCCTATCAGGGCCAGGGAGAGCGTGCGCTACTCGTCTGGCGTGGTCCCGTCCCAATCCCAGACGAAGATCGTGACGTTCACATCGTCGGGGTCAGCGAGGATGCCCGGACCGGGGCTCGACGACTCGACGAGGCCGTTGTCGGCTTCGATACTCGTCTCTTTCGGCGCCTCCGTCACGATGAACCCCAGGGACTCCAGCGCGGCTCGTGCGTCGATCGCAGGGAGGCCCGCGACGGAGGGCAGAACGAGGGGGCATACCCCGTCGCCGCCGACTTTCTCCTCACACGGATGCATCAGAATGATCTGTCGCTCCCCCCGGTAACGCCAGGAGAAGGACTCTCTGTCGAACTCGACTCCGGCGATGTCGTAAAAGATTCGCGTGGTCCCGATCGTCCAGCCACCGGAGCCCTCGCTCGCGATGAACTCTTCGCCCGGTAGGACCACACCCTCCTCATCCGCTCGGTAGGTCACCGCGGCGTCTGTGGATCGTGTGCGATACCCGCGCTCCGCGCCGCAGGTGGTCCCACCGTTGTTCCCGAAGAAGGTGACGGTGATCGTGCGCGGCGTGTAGGACGTCCTGACGATCACGGGAGCTTCGGTATCGTTCTTGAAGACTATGTCGGGGTGCGGGAATCCGAGAGTTGCCTCTCGACCTTCGGGATACCTGCTGTAGTAGATGCTGTGTGGTGTGTGCGTCACGACCTCAAGGCAGCTGAAAAAGATCGTGTTGAATATCGTCGTGGCGAACTGGCTCACGCCCCCACCGATGTTGATCGGGTCCTCCGTGCAGGAGAGCTCGCCATTCGCGATGATGCAGTCCGATTTGAAGCCCTTCTGAGGAGTTCGGCGGCCGACGACCTCGTTGACGGAGAACGTCTCGCCCGGCATCACGATCGAGTCGTCGACCAGGTCAGCCATGAGTTGGATGTTGTGCACCCGGTTCCGCCCCGGCGTCCATGTGGTGAACTCGGCGAGCTCGTAGAGATCTCCGAAGGCCTCGGCCATCTCGGTGGTGAAGGCAGGCAGAGCGTCGCTGCCGAGCGGGAGTGTGCCCTCCCCGTCACCGAGAGCGGCGGCCTCGACGGCTGCGGCGACTTCCGCGGCGTCGACGGTGGTGCCATTACGACTGGGGATGAGCTCGATGGTGTCATTCTCAGGCAGGCCTTCGACGTCCTTCTGCGGCGAGTCCTTGATCCTGAACTGGTCCGGGTAGTCCTCGAAATCGTCGACCAACACAATCTTCCAGGCTGCGTCGACAGGGGGGACCTCGAAACTCTCACGCACCGACTCGATGATCCGGGTGATGACAGAGTGGTCAAGTGAGAACCTGATCGTCGGATCGTCGCCGTTGACGACCTCCGCCTGGAGGGCACCTGCGAGATCGAACGGATCGACACGCAGTTCGAACTCGTACTCGTCGTTCCTCAGCACGACGCCGCGATCGATGATTCTGTTCGCCCTCTGCACGGCGGCGCTTATCTCGGACTCGGTGAGCTTGGGATCGGACTGGACGATGGGGAGTGGGACGACCGCACCGCTCTCCGCCTGGAGAGCCGCAAGGAGCAGCGCGGGGGCTGCATCACGATCGATCGCCCTCCCTGAGCGGGGGTACTCGAATTCGACGTTGCGGTTGACGATCGAGACAGAACCCTCGAAGGCAGGGTTCGGGATCGCCTCGCGTTCCCAGAGAACGAGATGGGATCGCACGACGTCGGCGTCGAGCGATGCCGCAAGAGGGACATCGATGCCGTTCCTGAAGGCTTTCAGCCAGTCCGCTGCGCCATCCTTGTGAAGGGTGAGCGCTTCGGCAACGGCACTCGAGACGTCGAACGTCAGTCCGAGGGCGGACGGGTCGACATCGAAGAGCTGCCCGTTGACTTCGACCTGGGTGATGCGGGCTGTTAGGGCGGCGGCGTATGCCTCAACGGAGGCGACGGCCTCCTCCTCGGTCTGGCGCGCTACATCGACACCGGAGACGGTGATGTTGCGGGCGACCCTGTCCGATGCACCAACGCTGTCGAGGAGATAGATAGAGAGGGGCAGCATCAGGATCAGCGCAGGTATCGCGACGAAGAGCAGAATTCTAGATTTGGAGGTGGCCATCGATTCTTCCCCGGAAGTGTCTGTGCGGCTTCGACGAGTATATGTCGCGGCACCCGATACGCCTTGCTTTCCTCAACGGACCACATTGCGAATACGATCGGTGCATGTCACCGTTCAAACCCATAGTGTCTGCAGAGGAGTTCCCGGTATCTGCGACCCTGTACGTGACCTACCTCAAGTGCCCCCAACAGGCTCTCGCCCGTCTTCAAGGCGTGTACCCGGCACCGTCGAAGGCTCTCTTACGAGGGAGCCTCGCACACCGAATCTTCGCGAGGCATCTCGTGGAAGGTCCGATCCCCGACGCAGAGTTTGTGCAGGTCTGCAAGGTGGAGGTAGGGACGCACCTCTCCCGGCAGATGACGAGCCTCGCGCTCAAGGCGTCGGAGTTCAGACAGATCACGGCCGAAGTGACGGAGCTGTACGAGACGTTCAAACTGCTCCCCGTAGAAGGTTTCGTCGACGCTGAGGTTGATGTGGGGAGCAGACCCGTGCAAGGAGTCGTGATTCGAGGTCGGGTCGATGCCGTCTTCCGAGACGAGGACGGCGTACGGATCGCGGATTGGAAGACCGGTGCGTACCTCGACGACGCCGAGGCGCAGCTCGAATTTTACGCAATGGCATGGTGGCACACAGAGGGGTCGGTGCCGGCCACACTCGAAGCGGTGTCGCTGAAGACCGGTGAGAAGCGTGTGTCGAAGCCTGGCGATGATGACGTCCAGACGACGGAATCCCGGGTCGCGGAGATGATCACCATCCTTCGTGGCGCCATGGATGGGCGTGCTGAGCTGTCACGCAGAGCGGGGCCTCACTGCACCTGGTGCCCGCTCCTCGAGGAGTGCGACGAAGGAAGAGTCGCTCTCGAGATCCTCGGCTGACGTATTCGTGGCGCGCGAGGTGCGCGATACTCGCCACCATGCCCCGGACGATCCTCGCAATTCATGCCCACCCCGACGACGAAGCCTCGAAGGGGGCTGCCACGGTCGCCAAGTACGTTGCGCAGGGCGCAAGGGCCGTGCTAGTGACCGCGACAGGTGGCGAGGCGGGCGAGATCCTCAATCCTGCAATGGACCGCCCCGAGGTTGCCGAGAACCTTGCCGAGATCCGAGCCGGGGAGCTCAAGAAGGCAGCGGGCATCATCGGATATGGCGAAGTCATCATGCTGGGATACCGGGATTCCGGGATGCCGAACTCCGAACCGAACGGTCACCCGGACGCATTCTGTCGTCAACCTTTCGACGAAGTGCTCGAACGCCTCGTCAGCATCGTCCGGCAGGTACGCCCTGACATCGTGTTCGGCTACGACGACCACGAGTTCTATCCCCACCCCGACCACCTCCTCATACACGACCTCTCCCTCGCGCTTGTCCGCGCCTCAGCCGACGCGCAACGCTTCCCCGAGTCGGGGGAACCGTGGACGATCCAGAAACTGTATGCCCCGATATTCAGCCGGGAGCGCATCTCGGTACTTCACGAGGCGCTGCTTGCCGAGACCGGCGAGTCGCCGTTCGGGCCGTGGCTGGAGCGGCTTGACGGCTCGCAGGATCTTGCTCGGAAGGTGACCAAAATCGATGTGGCAGGGTTCATCGACCAGGGGAGAGAGGCGCTCCGGGCGCACCGCACCCAGGTCGACCCCGACGGATTCTGGTTTGCCGTACCCACCGACTTCATCGAGTCGGTGTATCCGTGGGAAGACTTTGAGCTGTTGACGTCTGCCGTGGGCTGGAGTGAGGGCGAGACGGATCTGTTCGATGGCGTTGCAGAGACCAACGAATAACGCTGGTGCGCGCGACTCTGCTGGAATAGGCTCGTGACGAACCTCGCAGGTGACTTCAGAGACGCACTTGACCGAATCCCGCGTGTGCTCCTGGGCAAGGACGATCGCCGCGTTCTCACGGATGCCATGACCTCGGCAGAAATCCTGGAGAACCTCGACAGTGCCCCGAGATCGGTCGTTGTCGTTGGCTGCACCGGAGTTGGCAAGTCCGCGCTCGTCAACGCGCTCGTCGGCGTCGACGTGTCGGAGGCGGATGTGATCAGACCGACGACGACGGGCATCGTCATGGCGGGATCCTCCGGTCCCGCCCCGATCGAGCACGCAACAGAGTACGTCCTTGCCCCCCTGGCTCCTGAGGGAATCGTCTTCGTCGACACACCTGCGTGGGATCACGACCCCGACGCTGTTCGATCGGCTCTTGCCGTGGCGGATCTGGTTGTTCTCGTCGTCTCCCCGGCAAGGTATGGCGACGCGTCGACGAGGACACTCCTTGACGCAGTGTCCCATGTGCCCGCGATGATGGTCGTCCTCAACCGGGTGGCCACCCCGACCGACGAACGCGACGTTCTTGTTCGCTTGGTGCAGGAGCGGCTCAATGTGGCAGACCTCATCGTCATCAACGAGCACGGTGATATGGGTGGCCTTCTGCCGGCGACGCTCGCGTATCTTCCCTCCGAGAGTCCGAAGACGCGGAAGGCCGCTGTCGTGCGGGCAGCGGCGTCCCACGCCGGCAATCACCTCGCCTCGGTGGTGACCGGCACGGCGCGTGAGATCGGCGGAGTCCGTGACGCCCTGGAAGAGATCGGCATCCCTGGAGTCGCCGACAGGGGACTCACCGTGCTCGAGAGCTGGCTCGCGACCCATCAGGTGCTGATCGAACATGTCAGGTGCGAGATAGAGACGTTTGACAGAAGAGTCGTTGTCGTAGCCGACAGCGCGGTGGTCGATCGGATGAACGCCGAGTTGCCAGAGTGGGACGATCGTCCCCTTCAGTGCCACCTCGACGACTGGTTTCTCTCCGCAGCCGACCGGTTCCGAGGCGCCGCCAGAGTCCGTTGGCGGCGATCCTCGAGCGAGCGTCTCCTCGGCCAGGTGTCGTGGAAGGTTGGCGTGAACCCGTCGGTGACGATCTCGAAGCGGGCGGCGCGCTTGATGGGAGCGAACCTCGACTCTGCGATCGGTAACGTTCACGACCAGCTGGTCACGATCCTCGACGAGGAGCTTCGCTTGAGGCGCGGCGCGTGGCGGGCGCTGGTAAACGTCTGCGGAGATTTCCAGCCCGGGGAACTCGCTGCCGCGGCCGACGCGATCGGTAGCCGATGAGCAACCTCGGCGCGCTCTGCGACCTGGCCGACCTCGCTGTAGTGCGGAGCGAAGAGGCGCTCTCCCACGAATCGCGGGAGCACCTCGCGTCGGTCGCACGAAGGGCGCGGCGGAGACGCGGCTTTCTCGGCGAGGTGCTCGTGGTTGCCTTCGCGGGAGGGACAGGGACAGGAAAGTCCTCCCTCATCAACGAGATTGTCGGAGAGCCCGTTGCTGCAGTCGGGATTGCACGGCCGACGACGACTGAGGCGCTGGCTGTCATTCCCGGTGCGACGATGGCAGGCTTCGATGGCCTCCTCGACGAGCTTGGGGTAGGACGACGTGTCGAATCGGACCTGCTCGATTCGTTGATGCTTGTGGATCTCCCGGACTTCGACAGCACACAGGAGGCGAACAGGCGCATCGTTGAGGACGTCCTTCCCCGTGTGGACGCGGTTGTGTGGGTGGCTGACCCCGAGAAGTACGCCGACGCCGTGATCCACGTCGATTTCCTCTCAGCCTGGAGCCAGTACGAAGGTCAGTTCATCTTCGTGCTGAACCAGGTCGACAGACTCGAGGGTGAAGCGGACCGTGTCGTTGCCCATTTCGCAGACCTGCTCACCCGTGACGGCTTCACCACACCTGAAGTTGTCCAGACGATCGCTCGTGGGCCCGACAAAGACATCTCCCCGCTCAGGAGTGCCCTCGCCGACAGGCTCGACACGAAGCGGACCGTGATAGCGAAGCTTGCTACGGATCTCAAGATCGCTGCCCAGAACGCCTGGATCGAAGCCGGGTCGTCAGCCCGGTCGGGCATCGGTGACGCTGCACTCCGCGACCGGATCTCCCTTGCCGCGGCCACATTTGTATCGTTGGGAGTCGCAGCGGCAGATCTGCTGCACCAGATGGCAGAGGAGTGACAGGTCGTGGATTTAGTTCAAGAGTGGCTGAGTAGTTTTGCGCAAGAGAGTGGTGGCGAGGTCGTGAGCACCCTCTCGCTGATCCTGGGTGCGTTCGTAGTCCTCTGGTTCTTGAAGCGGGCAGTCCTGCAATGGTCGAACACAGTCGACAAGCGGTACATCGACTCCTCCGACCATGAAGATCGTGAGCGCGGCCAGCGAATGATCACGATCACCCGGGTCATCCAAGCACTCATCAGGGTCGTCGTCTGGGCAGTCGTCCTGCTCACGGCGATGGGGATCTGGGGTATCCCGATGACGCCTCTGATAGCGATCGGCACGACGATCGGCATCGCTGTCGGCTTCGGCGCCCAGGATCTGGTTCGAGACGTCATCAGTGGGTTCTTCATTCTCATTGAAGACCAGTTCGGTATCGGCGACGTCGTCTCGATTGCCGGTGTCAGCGGGACGGTAGAAGCGATAAGGCTCAGGACGACGGTGCTCCGTGACCTCAACGGGAACATGCATCACGTTCCCAACGGGCAGATAACGGTTGCATCGAACAGAACCCCGGACTTCGCGAGGATCGTCGCAGACATAGGCGTCTCGTACGACACCGATGTCGACCACGCGATCGAAGTAATTTTTGATGAGGCCACGTTGTTGGCCAACGACCCTGAGTGGTCCGACAGTTTCATTCAGGCCCCTGACATGCTTGGCGTCAACGAGCTCGCCGACTCAGCAGTGGTGATCAGGGTCCTTGCCACGGTCGTCACCGAGGACCGATGGGCGGTGAAGCGGGAATTCCTGCGGCGCATCAAAAACCGGCTCGACGCTGAAGGAATCGAGATCCCGTTCAACTACTTGAGCGTCGTCCTTCGGAACGAGTCGGAGTGATCTGAAGGTCGAAGAACGAGCATTGCATCCTGTACCGGCGCGATCTCAAGATAGCTCGCGGTTCCGATGATCTCACCATCAGCGTGGAACGGCGTCGCAGGTTCAGCCTCGATGGTGAGTGACTGGTAATTGGTCCACAGTCTGATCCCCGTGGCATCTCTGTGCTTCCGGCCGAAGGCTGCCCGGGCGAAGATCTCCGAGGCCCGGGCGATGCCGAGGCTGCCGGCTGCGAGCGTCGCGATTCCGTCCACGTGTTCGCTCGTGAGGTGGAGGGGGACCCGCCCGAAGTATGTGTAGGGGCGGTGCACCTGGGTCATCGCGATGACACCGTCGAATCGGTCGCCGTTGCATGTCAGTCGCAGGTGCGGATCGTAGCTCCGCCATGTGGAGACGAGCCGGCCGATGGCTGTCCTGGCATAGTGGATCCCGCCGAAGCGCAACTTCGCGTAAGGGCGGGACTCAGCGATGGCGATGACGTCTGCGTCGAAACCGATCCCGAGCGAGAACATCGCGTACCGGGTGTTCGGTCCCGTCTCCGTCTCCGCATCGACTCGAACCATGCGGGTCGGGTTCGGCAGGAGATCTGCAGACGCGTTCGCCGCAGCGAGCGGCTTTAACGGAATGCCAAAGATCCGCGCGAGGACGTTGGTCGTGCCCGCAGGGATGAGCCCGAGGGCCGTGTCGGTGCCCACGAGGGCGTTCGCAACGTAGTGGGCAACCCCGTCCCCGCCCATGGCGAACACGACATCGACACCACGCTCGGCCGCTCTGGCAGCTTCACGGCTCGTCTCCACGGTGCTCACCGGCCACTCGGTTGTGAGGTCGAAGGTCTTGGAGAGCGATGCGACTACGTTACGAAACACTCCGCCGGTGAATTGGGATGCCGACGGGTTCGCAATGAGTACAGCGGAGCGCATGGTGAAAGGGTAACGACCGCTCCGTGATGAGAACGCTCCGCATCCAGATGTGGGCCTCTGCACTCAACTTGTCAGGAGTTTCTCCACCTGTATGCGCAGATCGATCGGCCGGAACGGCTTCGTCATGAAGGCGTCTGCACCACCTTCTGCTGCACGGTCGGCCATCTCTGGCTGGGCGTGCGCGGTGAGCACGAGAACCTTCATCTCGGCCGTTGCCGGGTTGCTACGGAGCTGGCTGAGGACCTCCCAGCCGTCGAGCCCCGGAAGACCGATGTCCAGCACGATCACGTCGGGATCGGTCGCATCGGCCTCTTCGAGTCCGGCGATGCCATCGGCAGCGCTCGTGACTTCCACATCCAGGACGCGTAGACAGACTTCGATAAGCCGTCTGACGGACGGAGAGTCTTCAATGACAAGCACGCGTTGAACCACGAGACCTCATCGGCGGTATATGAAGACTACTTCAGTGATTTCCTTTCCGGCGGATTCTGCGCGCGGGTTGACGTGTGACCACGTTTCGATGCGTAACCTTGGGGCACTGAACTCGACCCGCTTGGAGGATCTGTGCTTACTCCGTACCGCTCCCTGCCCTATTCCGACTTCAGCGAACCTGCGCCCAGGGAGGCGTACAGAGCTGCGCTCGCCAAGGTTGCATCCGAATTAGGTGAGCGAGCGCTGCTGGTGATCGGAGGCGAGCATCTCGACACGAAGCGATCCATCGAGTCTGTGAACCCCGCTAATCCGAGCCAGCGCGTCGGAACCTCGGCGTCCGCGGGGCGCGACGACGCTGCAGCAGCTATCGACGCAGCATGGGATGCGTTCCCTGGATGGGCGTCGCGCACCGCAGGGGAGCGCGCGGGGATGATTCACCGCGTGGGTGACTTGATCGCAGAGCGCAAGTACGAGTTCGCCGCGTGGCAGACGTATGAGGCAGGCAAGAATTGGGCGGAGGCCGAAGCCGACGTTGCCGAAGCCGTTGACTTCTGCCGGTACTACGCCCATCAAGCGTTGCAGATGTCCGAACCGATCCCGGTTGAGCAGCAGATGGGAGAGACGAACGAGTCATGGCTCCAGCCGCTCGGCGCAGGAGTGGTGATCCCGCCGTGGAACTTCCCGCTCGCGATTCTCGTCGGCATGGTCGTTGGTCCCGTAGCAGCGGGAAACACGGTCGTCCTCAAGCCTGCGTCGAACACGCCGCTCGTCGGATGGGGATTCATCAAGGTCCTCGAGGAGGCCGGCCTCCCTCCCGGGGTCGTGAATTACCTCCCGGGCTCCGGGGGGACGATCGGCGACGCACTCGTTGACAATCCGCGCACCCGGTTCGTCAATTTCACCGGCTCCAAGGAGGTGGGGCTCCGTATCGCCGAGCGTGCGGCGAAGGTGCACGACGGGCAGAAGTGGCTCAAACGTTCCTACATGGAGATGGGAGGCAAGGACGCCCTGATCGTTGATGACACAGCGAATCTCGATGTTGCTGCGAATGACGTCGTACGCTCCGCCTTCGGGTTCCAGGGTCAGAAGTGCTCGGCGTGCAGCAGGCTGATCGTGTTCGAATCGGTGCATGACGAGCTGCTGGAGAAGATCATTGACATCGCCTCGCGCCTCAGCGTCGGGCCGCCGCGAGAGAACCACCCGATCGGGCCGGTGATCTCAGAAGCCCAACACCGCTCGATCCTCGCCGAGATCGAATCCGGGATGAACGAGGGCGTGCTCGTGATGGGTGGCAAGGCCATCGAGCGCGACGGCGGCTACTACATCGAGCCGACGATCTTTGATGGGGTTGCGCCCAACGCGAGGCTCGCCCAGCATGAGATCTTCGGCCCCGTCCTCGCTGTCATCACCGTCGAGGACTTCGACGAGGCGATCGAGGTGGCGAATGGCACGGAGTTCGGGTTGACCGGCGGGCTGCACTCCGCGGACGAGTCCCGTCTCGAACGGGCGAGACGCGACTTCCACGTTGGGAACCTCTACCTGAATAGGAAGATCACCGGTGCACTTGTCGGGATCCAACCCTTCGGCGGCTTCAACATGTCAGGGAGCAACGCGAAGGCAGGAGGCCCGGACTACCTCCGGCTGTTCATGGAGATGAAGAGCGTGACCCGGCGCATCACGACTGACGACTGACGCCCGCCCCCTCTGGGTCGAGGGAGTGTCCGTCTCCCCCCGCTGAATGGGAGGGGGGAAGACGGCTGCCGCCGGGGTCAGTTCTCGCCGGTGTAGGTGTACCAGATGACTGCGTTCCCGAGCGTGTCCGACACGATGACCGTGTCCCCCCCGTTCGACCAGACGGCGCCATCGTTGCACCAGTGGATGGCGCTGACCGTCCCACCTGCGCACCCCGTGATCACTGTCACCGTGTCGCCGGGAGCAAGGACGGTCCCGGAAGGAAAGGTCAACCGGTTGCGAGAGCTCTCATCGCGAAGCACCCACCCGGACAACGACACGCGTCCGTAGCCCTCATTCGTGATCGTGACCCACTCGTTCTCGAGGTTGTCGTCGTCGGGGCCAGGAGGGTCGAACTGGATTTCAGAGACTCTGATGACGGGTCTGTCCGCGCTCGTTCCTTCGGCGTCGCCACAGACGAAGGTTCCCCACATACCCCGTCCCGATTGGAACGCTGTCGCCTCAAGGGCCTTGAAGGTGCGCTCGTACGCATGCCCGTTCTGCAACCCGATGGCGTTCCCCTGTGCAACCATCATCGAGTTGATGAATATCGGTCCCTCCGCCGTCTCGAGGAGGAGGTATCGAAGGAGGCGACCGAACGCGTCGGTGTCCTCCCCTCCTGAGACGAGCACGACATCTTTCCCAGCGATGGCATTCGCCAGCAGGGCCGTTGCGTCGGGACCCCAACACTCGGACATCTCGGGCGCGTTGATACCGAGGAGACGGACATCGTGCGGGGCCCCGTCGATGCGCATCTTCACGGTGTCTCCGTCTGTGACAGAGATCACCGAGCCCATGACACGTTCCTCTGGCGGCGGAAGCGTCGGAGGAACGCTCGTCACCCTCGCTACACCGACTGCTGTCGTCGTCGTAGACGCCACATCGAAGACTTCGGGCGTCGGGCGCGTGTTGCATCCCCCTGCCACCAGCGCGAGAGCGAGGAGGAGGACGAGGAGACCAACCCCCCTGTGTACGGCGTGTCGGCGCATGACGCAACGGTACCCGGCGTTCCGAGGAAGTTGCGCCGACCCAACGCACACCGGCTCTAGAGTCCTCATCCCGACAAACTTGGAGGAACAGCACGTGGCGGATCTCTTCGACCTCACCAGCAAGAACGCCCTCATCACGGGGGGCAACAACGGTATCGGACTCGGAATGGCGGAGGGGCTCGCCGCCGCAGGCGCGTCCGTCGCGATCTGGGGGCGGAACGCCGAGCGGAACGCCACAGCGCGGGACGTGATCGCCGCGTACGGAGTCGACGCGTACGCATTCGAGGTTGACGTTGCGTCCGAGGAGGAAGTTGTCGACGCGTTCGCAGCGACCGTCGAGACGCTCGGGCACCTTGACTCGGTCTTCGCAAACGCGGGAGTCGGAGCCCTCGCCACACCTTTCGGTGCGATGACGACCGACGAGTGGCGTCGGGTCTTCGCCGTCAACATGGAGGGCGTGTTCTGGACCTTCAGGGAAGCTGTCAACCACATGCAGCCCAGAGGCGCCGGTTCGCTCGTGGTCACGTCTTCGGTCTCTGCCGACATGGGATTTCCACGGGGGGAGCACTACGCGGCCACGAAAGCGGGGGTGCGCGCCCTGATCCAGGGACTCGCCGTAGAGTACGGACGGCACGGGATCCGGGCGAACGCGGTGTCACCCGGCTGGGTCGTCACCGGGATGACCGAGTCCTTCATTGAAGGGGACCAGTTCGAGGCGAACGTGAAACCGAGGATCCCCGCCGGTCGATGGGGGGCCCCGGAGGACTTCGCAGGGATCGCGGTGTATCTGGCTTCGGACGCGTCCCGCTGGCATACCGGGGACACCATCACGATCGATGGTGGCTATCTCCAGTTCTGACCGAGGCCTCCAGAAGCCACCGATCGGAGTCATCGGTAGAGTGCCGAACACCGAACGAGCGAGGCAGGACCCATGATCACATTCGATGAACAGGTAGCAATCGTCACAGGTGCAGGGCACGGACTGGGGAGGTCCCACGCACTCGCGTTGGCCGAACGTGGGGCGCGGGTCGTGGTGAACGACCTGGGTAGCTCGCGAGACGGAACCGGTGCATCCTCAGAGGCGGCGCGCGTGGTCGTCGCTGAGATCCATGCCAGTGGGGGAGACGCGTTCGCCAACGGCGCAGACGTCACCGATGAAGCCGCGATCGCATCGATGGTTGAGGCGACCATCGAGCGCTGGGGCCGCGTCGACATACTCATCAACAACGCCGGCATCCTGCGTGACAAGTCCTTCGCCAAGATGGAGCAGGAAGACTTCGATCTCGTCGTCAAGGTGCACCTCACGGGCACCGCGATCTGCACGAAGGCAGTCTGGGGCCAGATGCGCGAGCAGAAGTACGGCCGAATCGTGGTCACCACATCTTCCTCAGGTCTGTACGGGAACTTCGGCCAGGCGAACTATGGAGCGGCGAAGCTTGCCGTGGTCGGGCTGATGAACACTCTGCGCTCAGAGGGGGAGAAGTACGGCATCCGCATCAACGCGCTCTCGCCGGTCGCGCACACGCGTATGACCGACGATCTCCTCCCTCCCGAGGCGAAAGTGCTGCTCAAGCCCGAAGAAGTGACTCCGGGTGTGTTGTTCCTCGTCTCCCGGGATGCTCCCAACGGTGTGGTTCTCGCAGCGGGTGCAGGCGGATTCGCGTCAGTTCACATCTATGAGACCGATGGCATCTGGCTACCGCCGGGGGAGAGGACCCCGGAGAACATCGCTAGCCGTTTCGATGAGATCCTTGACCCTGAAGGTCACCAGGAGTATGCAGGCGGGAGCGAGCAGTCGATGAAATTCATGCAGAAGGCCATCGCTGGCCTCCAGGAAGAGAACTGAGGGAGACCATGAAGGAAGCAGTGATCGTATCGGTGGCGCGTACACCGATCGGCAAGGCCTATCGAGGGGCGTTCAACAATCTCGAGGCGCCGAGCCTCGCTGCGGTGCCGATTGCAGCGGCAGTGGATCGAGCGGGCATCGACGTTGCCGAGGTTGATGACGTGATCATGGGATGCGCCATGGCCCAGGGCACGCAGTTCCTCAACATCGGCAGGCTCTCGGCGCTTGCCGCCGGGCTCCCTACGTCGGTCAGTGGCATGACGATCGACCGACAGTGCTCCTCCGGCATGATGGCGATCGCCACCGCAGCGAAACAGATCATCGTCGACGACATGCAGATCGTCGTCGCCGGGGGCGTCGAATCGATCTCCCTTGCCCAGAACGAGCACACGAACACCTTCCGTCTCATCGACCCTGCCCTCGTCGCGATGCATCCCGCTGCCTACATGCCGATGCTCGGGACGGCCGACGTCGTCGCGGAGAGGTTCGGCATCTCACGCGAAGCGCAGGACGCGTACGGGTACCAATCCCAGATGCGCACCGCAGCGGCACAGGAGGCGGCCGCGTTCGACGATGAGATCATCCCGGTCACCGCGACCCAACACGTCACCGACCGTGCAAGCGGCACAACGTCCTCCGTCGAGGTGACGCTTGCCAGGGATGAGGGGAACCGGCCCGCGACGACCATCGAGGGTCTCGCCGGCTTGCGAACGGTGATCGAGGGTGGCACGATCACGGCCGGGAACGCAAGCCAGCTCTCGGACGGTGCCGCAGCAACGGTCGTCATGGACGCCCGCGTCGCCCACGAACGAGGACTTGAGCCACTGGGCTACTACCGGGGGATGGCCGTGGCGGGCGTCGACCCCGACATCATGGGGATTGGCCCCGTGTTCGCCGTCCCGAAATTGCTCGACAAGGCCGGATTGTCCATGGGCGACATCGACCTGTGGGAGCTCAACGAAGCATTTGCTGTCCAGGTCCTGTACTGCAGGGACGAACTCGGGATCCCCGACGAGATCCTCAACGTCAACGGCGGGTCGATCTCGATCGGCCACCCCTACGGCATGACGGGGGCGCGCATGGTGATGCACACGCTCATCGAAGGGAAGCGCCGCGGCGCGAAATATGTCGTGTCGACGATGTGTGTCGGCGGCGGGATGGGTGCGGCAGGCCTGTTCGAGGTCATCTGATGCGGGCGGTCCTGTGCACCGAGTACGGGTCACACGACAAGCTCGTCCTCGGTGATCTCCCCGATCCGGTTCCAGGGCCCGGGCAGGTGCTCATCGACGTGCACGCAGCGAGCCTCAACTTCCCTGACCTGCTCGTCATCCACGGGCTTTATCAGTACAAGCCTGAGCCGCCGTTCACCCCGGGCGCAGAGGCGGCAGGCGTCGTCGCCGCCGTCGGTGACGGGGTGAATGATTGCTTCGTAGGGCAGCGAGTGACCTCCTTCGGCGTGATCGGCGCATTCGCGCAGAAGCGTGTCGCGGACCGATCCATGGTGATAGCGATCCCCGATGAGATCAGCTTCGCTACGGCAGCCGCGATGACGATGGCCTACGGAACGTCGTATCACGCCCTCGTGCAACGAGGCAGCCTCACGAGTGGTGAGACGCTGCTCGTGCTTGGTGCGGCAGGTGGTGTCGGCTCCGCTGCCATCGAGATCGGAAAGAACCTGGGTGCCACAGTCATCGCAGCCGCGAGCAGCGATGAGAAACTCGCGTTCTGCACATCGCTCGGAGCTGACCACACGATCAACTACTCCACCGATGATCTCAGGGCACGAGTGAAGGAACTCACGGGCGGCACCGGCGCGGATGTCATCTACGACCCGGTCGGCGGTGATCTCAGCGAGTCTGCGTTCCGATCGATCGCGTGGGGTGGGAGATATCTCGTCATCGGGTTCGCCTCCGGCGACGTCTTCAAGTTGCCGTTGAATCTGCCTCTCTTGAAGGGCGCGTCGGCTGTCGGCGTGTTCTGGGGCTCATTCACCGCGCACGAACCGGAGACCGCGGCCGCGAATCTTGTCGAGATCAGCCGGATGGTCATCAACGGTGCACTCAATCCCGCGATCACGGCGACCTTCCCTCTGGAGAGGGTGACCGCCGCTTACGAGCTCCTGGCGAGTCGCAGGGCGATGGGGAAGCTCGTGCTGGAGATAAGCGCCTGACGGCGGACTCTCTCTCCAGTCGTGTCACTCTGCACGGGTCACCTGATCGTTGAGCGACTGCATCCCTGCAATCCAGCGGTCGTAGTCCAATGCCTTGTGCTGGAAGTAGTCCCGGACAGCGGGATGGGGGAGAATCAGGAACGTCTCTTCGCGGATACCGGCGATGACAGAGTCAGCGACGTCATCGACGTCGATAGCGAGCCCCTCGACCCAGTCGCGCATCGCGTCGGTGTGACCGGAGAAGGCGTCAAGCATCGGTGTGGAGACGAACATCGGGCAGAGGCACGAGACCCTGATGCCCCGGCTTCCGTAGGTGACCGAGATCCATTCGGCCAGTGCCACCGCGGCGTGTTTCGTCACCGAGTACGGCGCCGCGCCGATGTTCGTGAGAAGGCCGGCAGCCGAAGCAGTCGTCAGGATGTAGCCCTCACCGCGATCGAGCATTCCCGGCAGGGCGTGGCGTGTGGCGTAGACGTGCGCCATGACGTTCACGTCCCAGGTGCGCTGCCAATCCTCGTTCGTGGCATCGACGGATCCGCCCGTCGGGATGCCCGCGTTGAGGCAGAGGACGTCGATACGTCCATACTCAGCCTCGACCTCTCCGAGCACTTCGACGGTCGCCCCCTCATCGGCCACGTCGAGCGTGAACGCATCGCCGTCGATGCGAGAGGCGACGGAGCGAGCCGCGCCTCCGTCGATGTCGCAGACGATCACCCTCTCGGCACCCTCCGAAGCGAATCGGCGTGCCATGGCGGCGCCAATGCCGCTCGCTCCGCCGGTGACGACGACGACGCGTCCTTTGATCTCCACAGTCGAACCTCCTCGCTCCGAGCATCATCGCAGGTGGTAGTACGGTAGGGAGCCTTCGATGCCCGTCGAGAATTGACAACCGATAGTCGAAAGCTGAGAAACACATGCCAGTAGTACCTGCCGCAGAGCTCGAGAGTCACATCGGGGAGGAGACCGGACGTTCGGAGTGGTTCACCATCGACCAGGCGAGGATCAGCCAGTTCGCTGACGCGACATGTGACCAACAGTGGATCCACGTCGATCCCGACGCGGCGGCACAGGGTCCCTTCGGCACCACAATCGCCCACGGCTTCTTGACCCTTTCGTTGCTGAGCTACCTGTCGTCAGGCTCGATGCTCCTCCCCAGCGGTGCCGTGATGTACCTCAACTACGGCAGCGACAAGGTTCGGTTCCTCAATCCTGTGCCCGTCGACGCGAAGATCCGGGCGATCTGCGTCCTCAAGGACATTCGGCAGAAAGCAGAAGGCCAGATCCTGATCACCATGACGGTGACCGTGGAGATTGAAGGGCAGGAGAAGCCCGCCCTCGTCGCCGAACTGCTCACGCTCGCCATCATGGGTCCGGCGGAGTGAGCGAGCCCCGGGACGAAGCAGGCGAGGTCGGCAGAGCGCTCGACACGCTGCTCGGCACCTACCCACCCGGGACGACCGAGCCGAAGGAATTCTGGGGCGCCCAGTTCGATGCAGGCTTGGCGTGGGTCGACTTCCCCCCGGGGGAGGGGGGCCTCGGCGTGAGCCCCAGCCTGAATGAACTCGTCTCCCGGCGCCTCGGCGACGCAGACGCTCCCACGTGGAACAGGACCGCGAACATCCTGGGTATCGGCATGGGAGCCGGCGTACTCGCCGCCCACGGCACCCGCGAGCAGCGTCGCCGCTGGCTCCGCCCCATGTTCACGATGGAGGAGATCTGGTGCCAGATGTTCTCCGAGCCGGGCGCAGGATCCGACGTCGCGAGTCTTGCGACAAGAGCGGTGAGGGACGGTGACGAGTGGATCGTCAACGGTCAGAAGACGTGGACGACGCTCGCGCATCTCGCCACCTGGGGGCTGCTCGTCACCCGCACCGACCCCGACCAGCCGAAGCACAGGGGTATGACCTACTTCGTTGTGGACATGAGAGCCGAAGGTGTCGACGTCAGGCCCCTCCATCAGATCACCGGTGAGGCCGAGTTCAACGAGGTCTTCTTCGACGACGTCCGCATCCCGGACGACCAGCGAATCGATGACGTCGGCGCAGGGTGGCGGGTGGTTATGACGACGCTCATGAATGAACGTGTCGCGATCGGCGGTCGGACAGTCCCGCGAAACAGCGGGATGATTGGTGTTGCCATGGAGACATGGAACGAGTCCGGATCGGGCGATGTCGGAACGCGCAGGGAGCTCGCCCGGCTCTGGGGTGAGGTTGAGGCGATGCGCCTCACGACGCTGCGAGCTGCCGAGAACATGCGAACCGGCGTGCCGGGCCCCGAAGGCGCCACGGCCAAACTCGCGTGGGCCAGCCTCAACAAGGAGGTGACGTCGTTCACCGTATCGATGCTCGGCCTCGAGGGAGCCCTCATCCCTGAGGGTTACACCCTCGAACCGACAACATACGACACGCGCGAGGTCGAGCGGGTGATGAGCCCCCAACGCGCCTTCCTCCGGGCGAGGGCCAACAGCATTGAGGGGGGAACGTCGGAGATCATGCGCAACATTCTTGGCGAGCGCGTGCTCGGGCTCCCGGGCGAGCCGCGGGTTGATAAGGATCTGCCATGGAAGGACGTGCCCCGTGGCTGATCGCGTCGTCTCTGCTCGAACGCAGGAACAGGAGATGCTCGCTGACACAGTGCGATCGTTCCTGGAGGCGACCGTCGAAATGGACTCCGTCCGCGAGGCCTCCCTCGCCCGGGGTGCGATCCACCGCCCCGCGTGGGAGGGGCTTGCAGAGTTGGGAGTCGTGGGACTCCACATCCCTGAGGCGTACGGCGGAGCAGGGTACTCGTTCGTGGAGACCGCGATCGTGTTCGAGGAGCTCGGCCGGCGGGTCGTTCCTCTCCCCCTCCTGTCGTGCGTGCTTGCCTCTGCTGCGATCCTTGCAGCAGGCACGGAGAGCCAGAAGGCCCGGTACCTGCCACCGATCGCGTCAGGTGGGTGTATTGCTTCCCTCGCCGTGTTCGAGAGCGCTCACGATCTCTCTCCCCTCGCGACCAGAGCGGTACCCGACGGCGACGGCTGGCGGCTCTCAGGCACCAAGCGTTACGTGACGGATGCCTCGCGCGCCGAGGCCTTCGTCGTCGCGGCGACCACGGGCGACGGGGTCGGGCTCTTCTTCGTACAGGCTGGAGCGGACGGTGTCACGGTCACTCCCACACCGTCGCTCGACGCGACGCGCCCACTCGGCGAGGTCGCTCTCGACGGGGCACTCGTCAGCGAAGACGCGTACCTCGGCGGAGCAGCGAACGGCGAAGCCCTCAGGTCGGCTCTCGACGCAGGTGTCGTCGCCCTTGCACAAGAGCAGGCTGGTGGCGCCCAGCGGTGTCTCGAGATCTCCGTAGAGCACGCCAAGTCCCGGTTCCAGTTTGGCCGTGCGATCGGCTCCTTCCAGGCTGTCAAGCACATGTGTGCCGACATGCTGGTCGCCGTAGAGCACGCCAAGTCCGCGGCGTGGCATGCAGCACGTACGCTCGAGGACCCCGAGGAGAGCCCCATTGCGGTCCCGCTCGCAAAGTCTGTCTGCTCAGACGCCTACGTATATGTCGCGGGGGAGATGATCCAGATACTCGGTGGGCTCGGATTCACGTGGGAGCACGACGCCCACCTGTACTTCAAGCGGGCGAAGTCGAACTCCCTCCTCCTTGGATCCGTCGACTCTCATCGGGATCGCCTCAGTGACGCAATAGGCATCTGACTGCCCGCTCCTCACTCAAGACCAGGGGCGGCCGGGCGCGATTCAGCTGTCGTAGAACTGGGACTCTTCGGTTGACCCTTCAAGGGCGAGTGTCGAGGAGAGACCGCCCGAGATGACCTGGGAGACGTAATCGAAGTAGCCGGCGCCGACTTCCCTCTGGTGACGGGTCGCCGTGTATCCGCTGGCCTCCATCGCAAATTCGGACTCCTGCAACTCGACGTAGGCCTCCATGCCTCGATCGATGTAGCCGGATGCGAGATCGAACATCGCTGCGTTGAGGGCGTGGAAGCCCGCGAGGGTGATGAACTGGAAGCGGTAACCCATCGCGCCGAGCTCCTTCTGGAACGACGCGATCGCAGCGTCGTCGAGGTGACGCTTCCAGTTGAACGACGGTGAGCAGTTGTACGCAAGCATCTTGCCCGGGTACTCGGCGTGGATCGCCTCGGCGAAGCGAGCGGCCTCCTCGAGGTCAGGCGTCGACGTCTCACACCAGACGAGGTCGGCGTACGGCGCGTATGCGAGGCCGCGGCTTATCGCGGATTCCATTCCGTTTCTCACGCCGTAGAAGCCCTCCGCGGTCCGTTCCTCGGTCACGAACTGACGGTCGCGTTCGTCCACATCGGTTGTGAGGAGGGAAGCTCCGAGCGAGTCGGTCCTTGCGACAATGACTGTCGGGACACCCATGACGTCCGCGGCGAGGCGCGCGGCCGTCAGGACCCGGATGTGCTGGCTCGTGGGGACGAGCACCTTGCCGCCCATGTGCCCACACTTCTTCTCCGATGAGAGCTGATCTTCGAGGTGCACCGCAGCAGCACCGGCGCGGATGAAGCTCTTCGTGAGCTCGAAGACGTTGAGTGTTCCACCGAAGCCGGACTCTGCATCGGCGATGATCGGCACCATCCACTCCTTCGAGCCGTCACCTTCCGACCACTCGATCTCGTCTGCTCGCTGGAGTGCGCTATTGATGCGCTGCACGAGGGCGGGTGCCGAGTTCGCCGGATAGAGCGACTGGTCCGGGTAGATCTCTCCTGCGAGGTTCGCATCTGCTGCAACCTGCCAGCCAGAAAGGTAGATCGCCTGGAGCCCGGCCCTCACCATCTGCACCGCCTGGCCCCCGCTCATCGCGCCGAGCGCGTTGACGTAATCCTGGGAGTTGAGTGTCTCCCAGAGCTTCTCCGCCATCAGGGAAGCGATCGTGTGATCCTCGAGGAAGGATCCCTGGAGGCGCACGACATCCGAGGCGGTGTAACCACGCTCGACTCCGTTCCACCGTGGGTTGGTCTCCCACTCACTCTGGATCTTCTCGGCTCGCTGTGCAATGGCGCTCTCGTTCGTCATGTCTGCTCCATTCGTTGGGAGAGGTTCGTCAGTTCTCAAGGATCTCGTATGCCGGCAGGGTCAGGAAGTCGGGGAATTCGTCTGCGAGGGCGACGTCGGTGAAGAGGCGGAGCGCGTCGCCAAAACGCGCGCCGTCATACGTCGCGTCTCCGAGCTCGTCCCGGAGACGATCCGTCTCCTCTTCGGCGATCTTCCGCACGTAGGCCGGCGTGATGGCATCTCCCTCGGCTGTTGAAGAACCCGAGCGCAGCCACTGCCAGATCTGGGAGCGGGAGATCTCCGCCGTGGCAGCGTCCTCCATGAGGTTGTAGATCGCCGCGGCTCCCGTGCCCCTGAGCCACGAAGCGATGTACTGGATGGCAACATCGACGTTCTGGCGTACGCCTCGCTCCGTGATGGTGCCTCCCTCAACGACGAAAGTGGTGAGGTCGTCTGCCGTCACGGTGACTTCGGGGCGTTGCTTGGCGAGCTGGTTCGGTGCGTCGCCGAGCACATCGTCGAATATCTCGGTGACGAGCGGAACGAGGTCAGGGTGTGCGACCCAGGTGCCGTCGCACCCGTCTGCGGCTTCTCTGGTCTTGTCCTCCCTGACCTTCTCGAACGCGATCCGGTTCACCTCTGCGTCAGATCTCGACGGGATGAACGCTGCCATACCGCCGAGCGCGAACGCCCCCCGCTTGTGGCAGGTTTTGATGAGCAGCTCGGTGTAGGCGCGCATGAAGGGCACCGTCATGACGATCTGGCCTCGGTCGGGCAGAGCGAATCCCTCCCGATTGCGGTTCTTCTTGATGATCGAGAAGATGTAGTCCCATCGCCCTGCGTTGAGGCCACCGGAGTGGTCCCGGAGTTCGTAGAGGA
The DNA here is from genome assembly GCA_030123765.1 of Actinomycetota bacterium. Classification (GTDB taxonomy): domain Bacteria; phylum Actinomycetota; class Acidimicrobiia; order Spongiisociales; family UBA5794; genus B3-G11. Next base: position 33,722 of record JASJXX010000020.1, read on the forward strand.
TCTCCTCCATCTCGAATGCAGCCGAGATCGTCTCGATCAGGACCGTTGCCCTGATCGTGCCGAGTTCGATGCCGAGCTGCTCCTGCGCGTGAACGAAGACGTCGTTCCAGAGCCGTGCCTCAAGGTGGCTCTCGAGCTTCGGGAGGTAGAAGTACGGTCCCGACCCTCTGGCGACCAGCTCCTTCGCGTTGTGGAAGAAGAAGAGGCCGAAGTCGAAGAGTGATCCCGAGATGGGCTCCCCATCGATCTCGAGGTGCCGCTCGTTGAGGTGCCAGCCCCGAGGTCTGACCATCAGCGTCGCCGGCGACTCGGAGAGGGTGTAGGACTTGCCCGTCTCGGCCACGAAGTCGATCTGCCTGCGGATTGCGTCCATCAGGTTGATCTGTCCATCGATCATGTTCGTCCAGGTAGGGGAGTTCGAGTCCTCGAAGTCGGCCATGAAGACTCTCGCCCCGCAGTTCAGCGCATTGATGACCATCTTGCGGTTCGTCGGGCCGGTGATCTCGCAGCGGCGGTCCGTGAGGTCACGTGGCGCGGGGCGCACGCTCCACTCTCCGCTGCGGATGTCTGCGGTCTCGGCGAGGAAATCGAACTCGCCTCCGACGTCGAGTTCCTCCTGGTGCTTGAGGCGGAGGGAGAGCAGCTCGTGCCGTCGTTCGTTGAACTCACGGTGGAGCCCGGCAACGAACGCGAGGGCGTCGTCGGTGAGCACCCGGCCGAAGCCGGCACCCGTCTGGCCGAGTACTCGAATATCGTGCACAAGGTTCCTTTCGTGTATCGTGTAAGGAAACGACATACTTTGCGTTTTTGCAAACTCATGCGAAGATAAGAACACACATACTTTCGTATAACAAAGATCAAGCAGGTATTTGCATGGCGATAATTGACCCGCTCGTGTTCGGGCAGAGGGTTCGGCACTACCGCAAAGCAGCAAAGATGACTCTCGACGCCCTCGGAGTGAAGGTCTCCAAGCCGGCACCGTTCCTCTCCCTGCTCGAGAACGGGAAGAAGGAACCCAAGCTCGGACTCATCAACGACCTCTCTATCGCGCTTGGTGTGGACGTCTCGGACCTCCTCTCCGTGACGGCGCCGTCGAGGAGAGCAGAGATGGAGGTCGCGATTGAGCGTGCCCAGCGCGACCAGGCGTACCGTGATCTCGGGTTGCCGTATCTCAAGGCGTCCGCACGGCTCCCCGACGCGGCGCTTGAGCACATCGTCCGACTCTACGAAGAGCTTCGGGGCCGCGATGCGGCTGCACCATTCACCCGCGACGAGGCCAGGGCGGCCAACGCGCAGCTTCGGGCTGAGATGACGGAGCGCGGTAACTACTTTGGGGAGATCGAGTCGATCGCCGCGGACGCGGTGCGAACGATCGGCTACGAAGGCCAGGGAGCGATGTCGAAGGGAGACCTCAATGCCCTTGCCAAGCACTTCGGGTTCAAGGTGATCCGCACGTCTGATCTGCCGGCGTCCGTGCGCTCAGTGACCGACATGAGGAATGGGAGGATCTTTGTACACGGCCGGGACAGCTTCGATTCCAAGCTGCTGCGCTCCGTGATCCTCCAGACGCTCGGCCACTTCGCTCTCGGGCATCCCGATGCCAAGGACTTCGCCGAATTCCTCAGACAGCGAGTCGAAGCGAACTACTTCGCAGGCGCCGTCCTCCTGCCCGAGTCCGCGGCGGTGCCCTACCTCAGAGAAGCGAAGGCGGAGCGGAATCTCTCCATCGAGGACTTCAAGGACAGGTTCTTCGCGTCGTACGAGATGGCGGGCCACCGGTTCACCAACCTTGCGACCGAGCACCTGGACCTGCGTACCCACTTCGTCAGGTCCGATGAACAGGGCATCATCTGGAAGGCGTACGCGAACAACGGTGTGCCCTTCCCCAAGAACTCGGCTGGAGCGATCGAGGGGCAGAGGCTCTGCAGAGAGTGGGGAACCCGTCAAGCGTTCACCTCAGAGGCCAAGTACACGATCCACTACCAGTACACCGATACCAGCGCGGGCACGTTCTGGTGTGCGACGTTCGTTGAGACGAAGAGCGAGCCGGCGTCCGCCATCACGGTGGGAGCCCGATTCGAGGATGCGAAGTGGTTCCGTGGCTGGAACACGGATCGACGTTCGGCCTCCCAATGCCCTGACGGTGACTGCTGTCGCACGGTGTCTGACGCGATGGCTGAGCGCTGGAACGGGAACTCCTGGCCCTCGGTGCGCCCGAATTCGCACGTTCTCGCGGCGATGCCCGTTGAGACGGTCCCTGGAGTCGACATGGTCGAGATATACGAATTTCTCACGCGGCAGGACGACGCGGCGTTCCAGTAGCGACGGTACGCTGCCTCGATGCGGCGACCACCCACCGTGACTCTCCTGGGGATAGGAGTCGCGCTGGCCATCTCCGGATGCATGCAGAGCGTTAGCGAACCGACCACGACACGTGCACCCGCTCCTCTGACACCGACCACCATCGGCGTCGCCGCTCCCTCTGCTCCGTCGCTCCCTCCGCCACCCCCGCCGAGCACGACGGTCCCGAGCACGACGGTCCCG
>JASJXX010000050.1 GCA_030123765.1 Actinomycetota bacterium
GGAGTCCCCGTGCTCGACGAAGCCGGATTCCGCGCCCTGCTCGAAGAGGGCCCGCGGTAGGAGGGTCAGAGAGGCGCGGGTTATTGGACGCGGAAGGTCCAGACGAGCGTGCCGACGTCGGTGCCTGCGGATCCGCCGGTCCAGGTCGCTACAACGGTGTGATCGCCAGGCGTCCAACGCTCGATGGCTTTGCCTTCTCCGGGGATGAACTCGTACCGGCCGATCTCGACGATGTTGTCCATGTCCTGGGCGGGGATCGGTATCCCGTCGATGACGAAGTGGACCTCGTAGTACGGCTGGACATCGATCATGACCTTGATCGGGTTGAGTACGATGTCCCCGTCTCTCGGCGCGTAACGGTCCACAGCGGCGGGGAGCTGCTCAGGGTCGCCGGAGGGGATGAAGAGGATCGAGCTGCCGATGATCGCGAGCAGCACAAGGCCGAGCAACGTGTAGGTGATGCGGTATCCCGTGGTGTTCACAGCACGATGCTACGTCAGTTCCGACGAAACGGTCAGGCGAGGTGTCGCTACCGTTGCAGGCATGAAGCTCAATCCAGTCCTCACCCAACTCGGTCACTACCCGATCGCGACGATCCGCGAACGAGCGGTCGCGCGTGAAGAGGCTGGCCTCCCCGTCATCGACTTCTCAATAGGGGACCCACGCGAGCCGACACCCGAATTCATCGCTGACGCTCTGCGTGACGCCGTACCCGTGATCTCGCAGTATCCGACCGCGGCCGGCCGGGCCGAGCTTCGTACCGCTATTGCTGACTATGTGCAGCGACGGTTCTCCGTCACGATCGACCCCGCACGTCAGGTGATCCCGACGAGCGGGTCGAAGGAGGCGATTTTCTCGACGCCGCTCGCCTTCATCGACCGCGAAGCACACGACGTCGTCGTGTTCCCATCGCCCGGCTACCCGGTGTATGAACGGGGCTCCCTCTTTGCAGGCGCGCAGATCCATCGAGCCGTTCTCGGGGAGGACTTCATCCTGCGGGCAGACGATATCCCCGACCGTGTGTGGGAGCAAACGAGGCTCGTGTGGACGTGCACCCCCCACAACCCCTCCGGGACCGTGACTTCGCTGGGTGACCTCTCGGACCTCTACCAGAGGTGCCGAAGCGTGGGAGCGACGCTGCTCTCGGACGAGTGCTACGCCGACACGTACGAGGAAGCCGCGTACCCCGCAGGCCCGCCCTCAGTCCTCCAGGTCGCCGATGAGGGCATATCCGGCGCCCTCGTCTACCTCTCACTCTCGAAGCGTTCCGGGATGACCGGCTACCGATCCGGAGCGATCATCGGCGACGCGGACGCGATCTCAGCCCTCAAGTCCCTGCGCTCCACCACGGGGACCGCGTCACCGGACTTCGTGCAGTCAGCAGCGGTAGCTGCATGGTCAGACGACGCACACGCCAAGGAGCGCAGGGCGCTCTTCGGCGCGAAACGGGCGATTCTCAGACGTGCCTTCGACGAACTCGGCCTCGACGTCGTGGGGTCGCGGGCAGGGCTCTACCTCTGGGTGCGGGTCGCCGACGACCTCGCCGTCACAGATGACCTGCTCGAAGCGGGGATCGTCGTCACCCCGGGGCGGTACTTCGGCGAGGGTGGAGAGGGCTACATCCGCCTCGCTTTGGTCCCGACTCTGGGAGAATGCGAAGAAGCCGCGGACGCACTCAGGGCAGCGCTCGGTTGAGCCAGGAGGATTACATGTCGAACGAGCAACTCATCAATGCCGCATACTCTGGGGAGACCGGTCTCAGCGATGCCGTTGACGCCATCCGTCAGACGATCGCCGAACTCGACAGCGGCACGATCCGGGTTGCCCACAACGACGGAGACGGCTGGGTCGTCAACGAGTGGGTGAAGCGCGCGATCTCGCTCTACTTCCGCATCACGGAGGTCACCACGTTCGAATCGGGTCCTTTCGAGTATTACGACAAGATCCCGCCCAAGACAGGTCTCAAGGCGGCCGGTGTGCGTGTTGTCCCCCCCGGAGTCATCCGGTACGGCGCATTCTGTGAACCAGGGGTCGTCGTGATGCCCGGCTACGTCAACATCGGCGCCTACGTCGGCTCCGGGACGATGGTGGACACGTGGGCAACAGTGGGATCGTGTGCCCAGATCGGCAGAGACGTCCACCTCAGCGGCGGCGTCGGCATCGGAGGTGTGCTCGAACCGCCCGGGGCGAGACCGGTGATCATCGAGGACGGGGCATTCATCGGAAGCCGCAGCATCGTCGTGGAGGGCGTCATCATCGAGGCAGGGGCCGTGCTGGGCGCCAACACGACGATCACCGCGTCGACGCCGATCATCGACGTCACCGGACCGGAGCCGGTCGAGACGAGGGGGAGGGTCCCCGCCAACTCGGTTGTGGTCCCGGGGACGAGGCCGAAGGAGTTCCCCGCCGGCTCGTACCATCTTCAGTGCGCGTTGATCATCGGGACGCGAACCGAATCGACGGACAGGAAGACGTCACTCAACGAAGCCCTTCGAACGTTCGAGGTACAGGTGTGACGTTGCTTGACACCCTCATCGAGATCGTCGACATTGCATCGGTGACCGGTTCCGAAGACGAACTTTGCACGTGGCTCGAACGCCGATACTCGGATCGGTACCCGACAAGGCGCGCAGGCAACTCCCTCGTCGTCGGCCGGGCACGAGAAGGAACGCCTTTCGTCTCCCTCCTCGGCCACACCGACACCGTCCCCGTGCAGGGCGACCCAGCGGCCCGTGTCGTGGGCGACCGACTCTTCGGCCTGGGAACCTCTGACATGAAGGCCGGCCTCGCCGTCATGATCGAGCTCCTCGATGCCGGCGTCACGGGCGGGGCGCGGGACCTCGTCTGTGTCTTCTACGACGCGGAGGAGGGCCCCGCGGACGAGAACGGCCTTGAGGCAGTCCTCGACGCGAACGAGTGGCTCATCGACGCCGAGATCTCCGTCGTCCTGGAACCGACGGACCTGAACCTCGAACTCGGATGTAACGGAGTCTTGAACGCCGACGTCATCTTCACCGGCGCAGCGGCTCACTCAGCGAGGCCGTGGCTCGGTGAGAACGCCATCACGAAGGCAGGGGAGTGGCTCGCGTCGCTCCACGACCGCGAACCGGCGGTCGTCAGCATCGGCGGCCTGGAGTACAGGGAGGTGTTCTCGGTCACCCGAGCCTCGGGGGGGATCGCGAACAACATCATCCCCGACGAGTTCACCATCAACCTCAACCACCGCTTCCCCCCGATCTACAGCATCAAGGAGGCAGAGGAACGGCTCCTTGGAGTAGCGGCAGCTGCGGACAGGGTCGTGATCAGAGACCGTGCCCCGGCAGGAGCTGTAGACCGGAGCTCTCGCGCCGTGCAGCGGCTCGATCAGCTCATCGGGCGGGACGTCACCGCGAAGCAGGGGTGGACCGACGTTGCCCGTCTCACCGCACGCGGCGCGGTTGCTGTGAATTACGGTCCCGGCGAGGTCGCGCAGGCTCACCAGGCAGACGAATCGGTCCCCATCGCGAATCTTGACATTGCGCGCCGCGTGCTTGAGAGGCTCCTGCTCAGCGAGTAGTCCGGTCGGCAGCGGGACTCCCGCGGTCGATGACCAGCGGATCCATGCGCAGGCGCGGGAGGAGGATGCCGACGAGGGGGCTGACCCCGAACGCGAACACCATGGTGCCCACCCCGATGGTCCCCCCGAGGGACCATCCCAGAACAAGGGCGGAGAGCTCGATGATGAGACGGCCGACGCTGATCGGGACGTTGTGGCGTGCGAGCCCCGTCATGATGCCGTCGCGCGGTCCCGGACCGAGCCCCACACCGATGTAGAAGCCGGAGCCGACCGCGACCAGAAGCACCCCGCCGAGGAGAAGCACCCAGCGCTGCCACGCAGGGTCGACCATCTCGGGTGCAATCCAGAGCGTCAGGTCGATCACGATGCCGATGATGAACACGTTGAGAACCGTTCCGATGCCGGGCCGCTCTCGCAGGGGGATCCAGAGCAGCAGGATCAGGATTCCGGTGAGGATGCTGACGGTGCCGATCGGGAGGCCTGTGCGCTGCGAGATCCCCTGATGCAGGACGTCCCACGGTGCGAGTCCCAGGTCAGCGATCACCATCATCGCGATACCGACGCCGAATATGACCAGCCCGAAGATGAGGCGCGGTAGGCGTCGGGTGAGTTCGGTGCGACTCGGGACGGGGAGCATGGAGAAAGAGTAACGACATGGATGAGAGCAGCACCCGCGTCGGTACCATCGCTGCCATGCCTGTGGACATCGACATCGCCAAGGTTGCCAGACTGGCCAGGCTCGCGCTCTCAGACGAGGAACTTGAGATGTACGGAGCCCAGCTTGGCGACATTCTTGAGCACGCTGAACGTGTTCAGGCGCTCCCGACTGAGGGCGTCGCGCCGACATCGCACCCCCTTCCCATGGTCAACGCCTTCCGCGAAGACGTTGCGCGTGAGTCCCTCGAACCCGCCTCCTTCCTCAGTGAGGCGCCGGATGTGAAGGACGGCCAGTTCCGTGTACCAAGGATCCTTGGCTGAGATGGGAGACCTCGCCGACCTGACGATCCTCGATGCGGGAGACGGACTGCGCGCAGGCGACTTCTCCTCAGCCGACCTGCTCGAAGCGGTCACCCGACGCGCAGCCGTCACCGAAGCGCACCTCCACGCGTACCTGACCCTCGACCACGAGGGAGCCGCGCAAGCAGCAGAAGCCGCGGACGCCTCCTTCGCGAAGGGGGAGGACCGGGGGCTGCTCCAAGGCATCCCGATCGCGCTCAAGGACAACATGTGCACCCGGGGCATCGAGACGACGGCCTCCTCCAGGATCCTCGACGGATGGAAGCCGCCGTACGACGCGACGGTCGTCACCCGGCTGAGAGAAGCCGGTGCCGTGATCACAGGGAAGACGAACCTCGACGAGTTCGCGATGGGATCCTCAACAGAGAACTCGGCGTACGGCCCGACGAGGAACCCGTGGAACACAGACAAGGTGCCCGGTGGGTCGTCAGGCGGGTCAGCGGTGACCACCGCGGTCGGTTCCGCGTTCGGCTCTCTCGGATCCGACACGGGCGGCTCCGTTCGCCAGCCTGCTGCGCTCACCGGCGTCGTCGGCATGAAACCGACGTACGGCATCGTGTCGCGTTACGGACTGATCGCGTTCGCGTCCTCCCTCGACCAGATCGGCCCCTTCTCACGTTCGGTCGCGGACTCCGTCGCGATGCTCGACGTGATCTCCGGATTCGACCCGCGTGACGCCACGAGCATCAACGCGCCAGTACCGAACTTCGGAGGGTCCCTCGACAGGGGTGTCGCAGGCTTGAAGATCGGCGTCGTCACCGAATTCATGGGCGAGGGAATCGATCCCCACGTGATCACCGCGACCCGAGCAATGGCAGACAGGCTGGCAGGCGCAGGCGCCGAAGTCGTCGAAGCTACCCTCCCATCGGTCGAGTATGCGCTCTCGGCGTACTACCTCATCGCGCCGGCAGAGTGCTCTTCCAACCTTGCTCGATTCGACGGCATCCGATTCGGCCACAGGACACAAGTCGAGGGGACGACCGAGGAGATGATGGCCCACACCCGTGCCGAAGGTTTCGGGCCCGAGGTCATCCGACGGATTCTCCTCGGGACGTACGCCCTCTCGGCTGGCTACTACGACGCGTTCTACGGTCAGGCCCAGAAGGTGCGCACCCTCGTGCGCAACGACTTCACCGCAGCATACGGCCACGTCGACGTGCTCATCTCGCCGACGACGCCCACAACGGCGTTCTCGGTGGGGGAGAAGGCCGCTGACCCGATCGCCATGTACTACTCGGACCTCTGCACGATCCCGTCGAATCTCGCCGGTGACCCCGCCATCTCGGTTCCGATCGGACTCGATGACGCAGGCCTCCCGGTCGGGTTCCAGGTGATGGCCCCCTCCCTCGGCGAGGAAGTCATGTACCAGGTAGCGGCCGAAGTCGAGCGCCTCGCGGGTTTCACCGAGAGAGCGCTCCTCGCGACATCCACGGTGGTGGCACCGTGAGCGGGTGGGAGGCCGTCATCGGCATCGAGACCCATGTCGAGCTCTCGACGCACTCCAAGATGTTCTGCTCCTGTGCGGTCGACGTCGCCGGACCCCCGAACTCGGCATGCTGCCCGGTCTGCCTTGCACTCCCCGGCGCGCTCCCGGTGCCCAACGAGAAGGCGATCGAGGGAATCATCAAGATCGGGCTCGCACTCGAGTGCACGATCAACGAGTCGTCGCTCTTCTACCGCAAGAACTACTTCTACCCGGACCTCCCGAAGAATTACCAGATCAGCCAGTACACGTTCCCCGTGTGCGAAGGCGGCAAGCTCGACATCGACGTGGACGGCACCACCATGACCGTCGGCATCACCCGTGTCCACATGGAGGAGGACACGGGGAAGAGCACCCACATCGGCGGCGGTGGGGGCCGCATCCACGACGCCGACCACACCCTCCTGGACTTCAACCGGGCCGGTGTCCCCCTCGTCGAGATCGTCACAGAGCCCGACATCCGTAGCGCAGCAGAAGCGCGCGCCTACGGTGCCGAGATTCAGCGCATCGTGTTCGCACTCGGCGTCTCGGACGCGAAACTCGAGGCAGGCTCGATGCGGTTCGACGTCAACGTCTCGGTGCGCCCCGTAGGCGACGAGGTGCTCGGAACCCGCACAGAGACAAAGAACGTGAACTCACTTCGCGCCGTGCAGCGAGCAATCGAGTACGAGATCGACCGTCAGATCAACGTCCTGGAGACAGGGGGGAAGGTCATCCAGGAGACGAGGCACTGGAACGAGGACACGGGGGTGACGATCTCGATGCGCATCAAAGAGGAGTCTGAGGATTACCGCTACTTCCAGGATCCTGACCTGCTCCCCCTCGAGACGAGCGCCGAGTGGCGGGAGGAGATCCGCAGAGGGCTCCCCGAACTGCCCGCGGCGCGCAGGGCCCGCTTCATCGACGCGGGCACGGACGCTGTCACCGCTGGCCTCCTCGTCGACGACAGCGACCTGAGCACCCTCTTCGAAGACGCAGTCGCATCCGGGGCGTCCGGGCGCGCAGTCGGGATCTGGCTGACCGGGGAAGTGGTCGCGTACTCGCGGCGCACCGGGACTCCGATCCCAGACACCTCCCTCACCGCGCCCCACCTCGGCGAGCTCACCGGCATGGTCGACGAAGGGAAGCTCTCCTTCTCTGCAGCAAAGGAGGTGCTGATCGCTGTCATGGATGGAGAGGGCACACCTGGAGACGTTGCAGAGGCCAAAGACCTGTTCCAGGTCTCGGACAGTGGAGCGATCGAGTCCGCCGTGGAGAGTGTTCTTGCTGAGAACCCGGACGCGGTCAACAAAATCAGGAGCGGGGAGACGAAGCCGTTGGGGTTCCTCGTCGGGCAGGTCATGCGTCAGATGGGTGGGAGGGCAGACCCGAAGGTTGTGCACTCCCTGCTGCGCAAGCGCACCGGGGCGTAGCTTGAGCCGCCGCCGGGTGATCAGCCGAGCGTCCGCAGACTCTCTACGGTGGTATCGATGACGTTTCTGTGGGATGCACTGAGAGAGGCCGTGGGATATCTGGCCGAGTTCGGGCCAGAGCTGCGCGGCATCATCGTGCTCACACTCGTCGTGTCGACGAGCGCAACGATCATCGGTGCTGGCATCGGTGTCCCCGTGGGTGTCTGGCTCGCTCAAGCACGCTTCCGCGGAAGGCGCGCGATCGTGACGATCGTGAACGTCGGCATGGGGCTGCCCCCCGTGCTCGCCGGCTTGTTCGTGCTGCTTCTCCTGTGGGGTGAAGGCCCCCTCGGCGTGCTTGAGCTCCTCTTCACACCGGTCGCGATGATCGCGGTTCAGAGCATGCTTGCGCTCCCCATAGCCATCGGAGTCACCCTCGGCGCTGTGTCGGCCCTTGCGCCCGCCGCTGCGGAGCAGCTCCGCGCCCTGAACCTTCCTTTCTCAGGAAGATTCCGTATCCTGACACGAGAGGCGCGCGCCGGTGTCCTCGCCGCGGTCGCCGCAGCATTCGGCCGGGTCATCGCGGAGGTAGGTGCAGTCCTCATCGTCGGCGGGAACATCGCGGGTGAGACGAGGGTCCTGACGACGGCGATCGTCCAGGAGACACGCCAGGCGAGGTTCGGCGCAGCGATCGCGCTCGGCGTGGTGCTACTCGTGCTCTCCCTCATCGTGAACGGCGGATTGACGTGGCTCCAGACGAAGGGGGAAGCGGATGCCTGACGGGTACGCATTCACTGACCTGACCTTCCCCCAGGACAGATCCGTGCTCGAGGGGATCACCATCCGCGTCGGTCGGAACGAGTCGGTCGCGTTGTTCGGCCCCAACGGAGGAGGCAAATCCTCGGTGATGCGCGTCATCGCCGGAACGGTGCCCAGGGCACGTCCGCTGGCGGACGTCGCGTACCTCCCCCAGACGCCGTACCTCTTCAGGGGAACCGTCGGGTCCAACCTCGGCCTCGGCCTCGACGCCAGGGAGTCCGAGCGTGCCAGGGAGCTCGCAACCGAGATGGATGTGGGGGCCCTCCTCAACGAGCCGTCCGGAGCGATCTCCGTCGGTGAGACCCAGCGGATCTGCCTCGCACGCACGCTCGCGTCGACAGCCCCCCTCCTGCTGCTCGATGAGCCTCTTGCACCCATCAGCGCCGCAGGCCGGCCGAAGATCGTGGATATCATCAAGGGGTGCACGGCGGATCGCGGGCTGCTGTGGGCGACGCACAACCTCGACACGGTGCGCGCCTTCGCGGACACGCTGATCATCCTCGATGGGGGCGCCATACTCCAGGAAGGACCGGCTTCTCAGGTAATCGCGTCGCCGGCAAACGAGCAGGTCGCGTCGATCCTCGGTCTGACATGACGCGTCTCGCCTGGACTGCGCTCCTGTCGCTCGTGCTCCTCGGAGTCGCCGCTTGCGGCGTCTCGGGGGAGTCGAGAGTCGTGGTAGCTGCCGGCACGACGCTCGTCGACTCAGGATTCATCGGTGATCTTGCCGCGGCGTACGAGGAGGCGAACCCCTCCGCCCAGCTCTCCATCGTGGGGTTGTCGTCCGCTCAAGCAATCGCCTACGCGCAGGCAGGGAACGCCGACGTCATCATCACACACGATCCCGAGGCGCTCGACGCGTACCTAAAGCTGCACCCGGGCGCGCTGCATCTCGAACCGTTCACCAGCACGTTCTTCCTCGTGGCGTCCCCGGCCTTGGGGTTGGGCTCTGGATCCCTCGAGGAGACGCTCGCGGTTGTGGCACAGGAGGGCTACCCCTTCGTCAGCAGGGACGACGCGTCAGGGACAAACGCCGCGGAACTCGACGCGTGGGCCTCCGCAGGGCTCTCTCCGAGGGGAGAGCCCTGGTACACACGGACGGGCACGGGGATGGGAGCGACACTCCTCGTCACGGATCAGCGCCGCGGAGTCACCCTGACCGAGCACGGCTCCTATCTTGCTGCTGCACCGAAGCTCAGCCTCGTTGTACTGGGTGCAACGACTATCCCCAACCCGTACGACCTCACTGTCATCGACCCCGCCGGGGAGCCGGAGGCGGAGAGGTTTGCGCTCTGGCTCGTGTCGGAGCCGGGTCGTAAAGCCATCAGGGAAGCGAACGAGCGGCTCTACGGCCAGCAGGTTTACACCGCTCCGTGAGACCTGCCGCCGCAGGACGCCGCAGGGATACCATCATGGGCGACACAGGATCCTTGAGGAGTTGTAATGGGCCGTCCGAAGGTCGTCGTGATCGAGGCAATCGCAGAAGCAGGAGTTGAGGACCTCTCGCTCACGTGTGACATCGTCGACGCCGTTGGACTGCCACGGGACGCTGTCATGGAACTCATTGTTGACGCAGACGCGATCATCGTGCGTTCCGAGACAAATGTTGACAGGGAGATGATCGAAGCCGCCGCCGAGCTGTCGGTCATCGGCCGGGCAGGCATCGGCGTCGACAACATCGATCTTGAAGCGGCAACCGAGCACGGCGTGATGGTGGTGAACGCTCCGAACGCGAACACGATCTCCGCCGCGGAGCACACGATGGCTCTCCTCCTCGCCCAGGCACGGCGAGTCCCCGAGGCGGACCGAAGCCTCAGGGAGGGACGCTGGGACCGCAAAAAGTTCCAGGGCGTGGAACTGCACGGCAAGACGCTCGGTGTCCTGGGTCTCGGCAAGATCGGGACGCTCGTCGCACAGAGGGCATCGGCGTTCGGCATGCGCATCGTGGCGTACGACCCGTACGTTGCGGCCGAGCGCGCCAAGCGCATCGGTGTCGAGATGCTTGACCTCGACGAGGTGTTCGCCGCATCGGACATGATCACGATCCACCTTCCGCGTACCCGCCAGACAGAGAACTTCATCAACACTGCGTCGATAGCGAAGATGAAGGATGGTGTACGCATCGTGAACGTCGCCCGCGGCGGCATCGTCAACGAGGCAGATCTTGCTCAGGCCGTCCGCAGCGGAAAGGTCGGCGGTGCTGCGGTCGACGTGTTCGACACGGAACCCACGACGGACAGCCCGCTCTTCGACGTCCCGAAGATCGTCGTGACACCGCACCTGGGAGCGAGCACTCGTGAAGCGCAGGACAAGGCAGGCATCGCTATAGCGAGCGCCGTTGCGGATGCGCTCGCCGGCGAGCTCGTGCCGAGCGCCGTGAATCTCGACCTCGGTCCCGCGGTGTCGCGTGAGGCGAAGCCGTTCATCCGCCTCGGCGAGCAACTCGGAACGATCTTCGCCGTATTCGCAAAGGGGCTGCCAGCGGAACTGACGGTCACCGCTCAGGGACGGCTCGCCGACGAGCCGGTGGGCCCTATCGCCCTTGCAGTACTCAAGGGTGCTCTCTCATCTTCGAGCGACGTTCCGGTCTCTTACGTCAACGCCCCGCTCATCGCCCGCCAGCGCGGCGTCTCCGTCACCGAGGAGACCCAGCATGAGGTGGCCGACTACCAGTCGGTCATCCGGGTCAGCGGCACCGTTGCGGGCCAGGATCGCACCGTCGTGGGAACCTGCATGGAGCGCAAAGGCGCCGTACTCGTAGAAGTCGACGGGTACGCGATCGAGGTGCCCCTCACCAACCACATGCTTCTGGTGCGCAACGACGACGTCCCCGGCATCATCGGAAGGGTCGGAACGTTCCTGGGTGAGATCGGCGCCAACATCTCTGACATGGTCGTTGGCCGCTCACCCGACGGCGCGGCGATGATGATGGGTATCGCTCTCGACGCTGCGATATCGCACGAGGACGCAGACACGCTACGCGGACTCGAAGGCATCGCGGCAGCGCGGTACATCGACCTCTCCTGACGGGCGCCACGACGTCCGTCGTCGTCTCAAGCGGAGTGTCGGTCCCGACGTAACGTTCTGGTCTCTCCGGGAGGGTGAAGTATCTGCGGTGGGACGAGTTGAAGCACAGGACTCCGCCCGGCAATCTGACGCCGGAACAATGGTCGATCGCCTCGAAGCTCGCACGTGGTCAGAGTCGTAAGGCTCTCCCCTTTGTTGATACGGGAGGTGTCCCTCTCAGCTATGTGCTCACCGACGCAGCCCCATGCAAGGACATCATCGGCGGCGGCCTCACCAATCGCCTCGGCAACCACGCAGAGTGACAACTGTACCGAAGTGATACCCCTTTGTGCCGGTTATGCGCTAGCGGGATCGATGCGGAAGCCCGATGCGGTGGCCGCGGGTACAAGATTTTCAAGAACGCGTCGCGGATTTAGTGCCTGTGGGGCATCCTATAGATGTGACGACGCTCGCGAAGGCTGAGATCTATGAGAAGTACGCTGATCAGTTGATCCGTTTCGCCACCGGGCTTGTGGGGCCGAGCGATAGCCGAGATGTCGTTTCGGCTGCCGTGGTGAGTGCGATGTGGTCGCCGGGTTGGGATTCGGTGAGTCATGAGCGTGCGTACCTGTACCAGGCAGTGCTCAATGAGGCTCGTCGGAACCTCCGCGACAGGGAGCGCCGACGCGTGGCTGAGTTTCAAGCGGCTGGAGGCTCACAAATCGATCGGATTCCTGAGATTCGCCCCGACGTGCTTGAGGCTGTCTCGCGTCTCTCCGTGTCGCAGCGGGCTGTGGCGTTCCTTGCCTACTGGGAGGACATGCGACCGGCCGAAATCGCACGCTTTCTTTCTTTGAGCGACGGAACCGTGCACCGTCAGCTTGCGAGAGCCGAGGAACGGCTGAGGAGGATTCTTCAATGACGGGTGGACGTGATTCGCGTGTCAGGGGCTTGATCGTGGAACTCGCAGAGTCGAGTCCTGAGGCTCCAACTTTTGCTGAGATCGAAGATTATGCAGCCGAACCTATCGGTGAGGGGCAGTTCCGTCCAT
>JASJXX010000021.1 GCA_030123765.1 Actinomycetota bacterium
TGAAGGGGGGACAGGGTTTGGGGAGGGCGGTTGCTTGTGCTTCGTTCTCCCTTGAAAGGGGGGACAGGGTTTGGGGAGGGCGGTTGCTTGTGCTTCGTTCTCCCTTGAGGGAGGACGGGTGAGTCTTCGAGCCCGGAGGGTGTTGCTAGGCGATCCCCCTGCATCCTCGTTGGCGCTCGTCTGCCGTCCCCCTTGAAAGGGGGACAAAAGTAGGGGGGAGGTCGCTCTCTGCTTTTGTGGGGCTATCCTCGTGCGCATGTTCACGAGACTGCGATGGTTCGTTTTTGGCTCCGCCGCCACGCTCGGTGCGACTGTTGTTGTCGTGAGCCGTGCACGGACGTTGCGCGAGCGGCTGACCCCTGAAGGTGTCGCCCGGGCTTCGGCGTCACTCCTTGCTGATGCCATCGAGTCGATCGGCGACCGGCTTCAGCGCTCGGCAGTGCGTCAGAGTTCGGACGCGCCCCGTCCCGACGCAAGTTAACGTCGCCAGCCATGGACACGAACGAGATCCGAAGCACCTTCATCGACTTCTTCGCGTCGCGCGATCACACCGTGGTGCCGTCAGCCTCGCTGATCCCTCTCGACCCTGCCCTCCTCCTCACCGTGGCGGGGATGGTTCCCTTCAAGGCGTACCTCACCGCTGAGGAGAAGGCTCCCTACGCGCGCGCTGTGAGCTCACAGAAGTGCATCAGGACCACAGACATCGACATTCTCGGCACGACCGCCCGACACATGTCCTTCTTTGAGATGCTCGGCAGTTTCTCCTTCGGTGACTACTTCAAGGAGAAGGCCATCCCGCTTGCCTATGAACTTCTCACCGAGGTGTACGGCATGGATCCGGAGAGGCTCTGGTACACCGTGCACGAGACGGATGACGAGGCAGCGGCGATCTGGCTTGACGTCGTCGGCGTGAGCCCCGATCGACTGCAGCGCAGGGACAGAGACAATTTCTGGCAGATGGGTGTCGCCGGCCCGGCAGGCCCGTGTTCCGAGATCTTCTTCGACCGGGGCCCACAGTACGGACCTGACGGCGGCCCGATCGTCGACGAGGAACGCTTCGTTGAGATCTGGAACCTCGTGTTCATGCAGTACATCCAGGACGAGCCCTATCACGTAGTCGGAGATCTCCCGATGAAATCGATCGACACGGGGATGGGTCTTGAACGTATGGCGATGGTCCTTCAGGACGTCGGATCGCTCTTCGAGACGGACTCTGTGCGGGCGATCATGGCGGTAGGCGAAGCGCGCACCGGCGTTCGCTACGGTGAGTCTGACCGCAGTGACATGTCGCTACGAATCCTCGCGGACCACGCTCGCGCACTCACGTTCCTCATCGCAGACGGCGTCGTGCCTTCGAACGAAGGGCGCGGCTACATCCTGCGCAGGCTCGTGCGCAGAGCTGTCCGCCACGCACACACGCTCGGCACGCAGACGCCTATCACGGCATCCCTTGTTGACGTCACC
Source organism: Actinomycetota bacterium (assembly GCA_030123765.1). GTDB lineage: Bacteria > Actinomycetota > Acidimicrobiia > Spongiisociales > UBA5794 > B3-G11. Next base: position 1,465 of record JASJXX010000021.1, read on the forward strand.
GTGACCGAGATGGGGGAGGCCTTCCCCGCGATCGTTGAGAAGCAGGACTTCATCAGACAAGTTGCTGAGCGCGAGGAGACGGGATTTCTCAAGACGCTCGAGTCAGGTGAACAGATGCTCGATGTTGCAATATCTGCACTCGGAGGCGCCACCACGATTCCTGGCGCCACGGCATTCAAGCTGCACGACACGTTCGGATTCCCCATCGAGCTCACGGAGGAGATCGCTACCGAACGAGGCCTTGACGTGGACCGGGAGGGGTTCGATGCCGAGATGGCAGAACAGCGAGAGAGAGCTCGGGCTGCTTTCAGGAGCTCATCCGGTGGCGACGCCGTCGCCGCTTATCGCAGGATCATCGGCGGTCTCACGCCGACATCATTCACCGGCTACGGCGAGATCGAGGGCGGAGGGGTCGTGCTCTCTCTTCTGCGCGAGGGGGAGCTGACCGAGCGCGTCGATGAGGGTCAGGAGGTTGAGGTCTTTCTCAGCGCCTCACCCTTCTACGCGGAGGCCGGCGGGCAGGTCGGCGATACGGGGAGGATCGTCACAGAGACGGGGGTCGTCAACGTGAGCGACACCCAGCTCGTGCTGCCCGGGGTGCACGGGCACCGCGGAGTGGTGACGTCAGGCCACATCCTGACGACGCAGGACGCGCGCACTGTAGTTGACGGCACGCGACGCGAGCGGATCAGGAAGAACCACTCGGGAACGCACATCCTCCACTGGGCCCTTCGCGACGTCCTCGGCGACCACGTCCACCAGGAGGGCTCACTCGTGGCACCCGACCGCCTGCGTTTCGACTTCTCCCACTACGAGGGTGTGGACCACGAGACGCTCCACGACGTCGAGAGGCGGGTGAACGTACAGATCATCGCGAACAAGGCGGTACACACGGTAGAGACATCCAAGGACGACGCGGAGAAGATGGGTGCCATAGCGTTCTTCGGAGACAAGTACGGCGACGAGGTCCGGGTAGTGCAGATGGGAGACTTCTCAACGGAGTTCTGCGGAGGTACGCACGTTCCCTCGACGGGCCAGGTCGGACCGCTCGTTCTTGTCAGCGAGGGATCGGTCGGTTCCAACATTCGCCGTGTCGAGGCGCTCACCGGTTCCGCGGCGTACGACCATCTTGCGCAGCTTCGCGCAAACCTCGCCGACATCGGAGGGATACTGAGGGCGCAGCCGGGGAGGGAAGTGGATGCGGCGCACTCGGTAGCCGACCGTTTGAGAGCGGCCGAGCAGAGAATCGGCGAGTTCGAAGAGAGAGAGCGCACCCAGACAGCCGACGGTGTGGTATCTCGTGCAGAGAAGATCGGGGGGGCAGCTCTCGCGACCGCACGGATCGACGGTATCGGCGGAGACGGCCTCCGCGCTCTCGCGTTCCAGATACGGGACCGTCTCGGTTCGGGCATCGGCGCATTCGGATCTGTGACCGACGGAAAGGCAGCGGTCATCGTGTTCGTATCAGATGATCTCGTCGCCAGGGGCGTTGCAGCAGGTGACATCGCTGGAGCCGGAGCGAAGGCGCTCGGGGGCGGGGGAGGCAGGGATCCGAGGTTGGCCCAGGCTGGAGGTCCGAATACGGACGGGATCGACGAAGCGCTCCTCCTCATGCGATCCGCGGCCAGCGAGGCGCTGGCCGAACTGTGAAGGGCAGGATCCTCGGCCTAGACCCGGGGGAGCGCAGGGTCGGCGTAGCCGTATCTGATGTCACCCGTACCATCGCGTCGCCAGTTGAGTACATCGACCGGGACGTCGGAGGCCACGACCAGCGGCTCACCGACCTGTGCACAGAGTGGGAGATCACCGAGATTGTTGTCGGGTTGCCCGTGAGTCTTGACGGTTCCGAAGGTGAGGCGGCAGAGCGCGCGCGAAGTTACGGAGAGCGGGTCCGGTCTCTTACCGGCTTCGCTGTGGAGTACCACGATGAGCGTTTCACGACGGTTACCGCGGAGCATGCGTTACTCGAGGGTGGCATGAAGCGCAAGGCGCGCACCTCTATGCGTGACCAGGTGGCCGCGTCTGTGATGCTCCAGGGACACCTCGATAGACGAAGATACGCTGCAGGAGAGAGGAATGATGAGGACGCCTGACGGCCGTACCGGTCGGACGCAGCGAGCCGTAGCGATCGTTGGTCTCGCCGCGGTTGCCGTAGTTCTCGTCTTCTTCGGCGCCCGCTTCGTCGCCGGGCTCGTCGCGGGCGGAGACGGGTGGGACGTCGTTCCAGGACAACCGGTCGAGGTGACGATCGAGTCGGGGAGTTCGGCGAACACTATCTACCGTGTCTTGAACGACGCCGGCGTCGTTCGGGCGAGGGACCTTGAGACGGTGGCGAGGGCTGCCGGAGTCGAAGATCGCCTCAAGGCAGGAACCTACGCGTTCACCACAGATATGGAGGCGGACGCCGTCGTGCGGCGCCTCGTCGCGGGAGGGGATGTCGTTACAGGCAGCAGCTTCACACTCATCGAAGGCTGGACGGTAGACAGGATCATCGATGAGCTTGCCCGCAGCACGCCGTACTCCCAGGCGGAGTTTCAGAAGGCACTGCGCGACGGGGCGGTGAGATCGCCATGGCGTCCGGCCGAGGAGGAGGGCGTGGACGGTCTTGCCCCGTGGGAGGGTCTCCTGTTCCCGGCTACCTACCGAATCCTGGACGAATCGACTCCTGCGCAGATCCTTCAGATGATGGCCGACGAGATGACGCGTCGCATGGACACGATCGAGTGGTCACGCATCGGAGAACTCGACATCTCAAGATACGACGTCCTCATCATCGGATCCATGATCGAGCGGGAGGCGAAGACAGACCCGGACCGGCCGATCATCTCATCCGTGATCCACAACAGGCTCGGCGAGGGCATGCGCCTCCAGATCGACGCCACTGTGATTTACGCTCTTGGATACAATCCCGGTCGCGTGCTTGATTCGCACCTCGCTGCCGAGTCGCCGTACAACACGTATCGGATCCGCGGCCTCCCACCGACGCCGATCGGTGCTGTGTCGACGGCGAGCCTCAATGCTGCTGCCAACCCTGCAGAGACGGAGTACCTGTTCTACGTACTCGGACACAAGGACGGCACCCACTTCTTCGCAGTGACCTATGAGGAGCATCAGGTGAACATCGAAATAGCGAGAGCGGCAGGTATCTTGCCATGAGGTTCGCCGTCGTCGGTGATCCTGTGAAACACTCGAAATCCCCGGCGATCCACAACGCGGGCTTTGAGGTGCTTGGTATCGATGCTGCATTCGACTTCATGCGGATCCCCCTGCACGACTTCGGGAGCGTCGTTCAGGCGTTGCGGGCGGAGGACCTCGACGGTGTGTCCGTGACGATGCCCCACAAACACAACGCGTTCGCCGCAGCCGACGAAGTCTCTGATGCAGCTCTGCGCACACGGTCGGTCAACACGTTGGTCATGAAGGAGGGACGCCTTCTCGGTTACAACACAGACGTTGCAGGGGTGACGCACGCCCTCTCCGAGGTCGGTGACACAGGGAACGCGCCAATCCTCATTCTCGGCAGTGGCGGCGCCGCGGCGGCAGCGCTCGTCGCGGTTGAAGGGCGCGACGTACTGCTCTCCGGGCGCGACGCAACCACGGTGGCGGCGCTGCTTGACACCGTATCCGTCGCAGCGAGCGCCGTGCCCTGGGGCACTTCGATCTCCGGTGCAGTAGTCATCAACGCGACACCCCTGGGGATGCACGGGGAGGACCTTCCTCTGCCAGTCGTAGAGGAAGCCGTCGCCCTGATCGATATGGCGTACGGCGAGGAAGTGACGCCGGCCGTGACCCTCGCACTACGCCTCGATATCCCCGCAGCGGACGGTCTCACGATGCTCGTAGGTCAGGCGGTCGCCGCGTTCCAACTCTTTGTAGATCGACGGGGGCCGATCCACGCGATGGAGGAGGCAGTGAGATCTGCATCCCGACACGGACGATCCAGAGGTCGCGCCGGGTGAGCGAGATGATTCCCTGAACACCCGGCCACGTCGTGCCGCGATGCGAAGTATCGAGTGTCGGTTGTCGATGGCGTAACCTGCCCTCCATGGTTCTCTCCACAGTTGTCGCCGCGCTCCTCGGCGTCTTCGCCGCGAGATCGATTGTGGCCGAATCCGACGCCCACAGGAACGAGCTCACTGACCGGTGGCTGGGACCTCAGTGCGGCCGGTGCAGCACCGCGTTGACCGCCACGCTCGCTACGTGCCGAAGGCAGCAACATCCGCAGCGACGCTCCAACATTGTCGTCCTCGTAGGGAGCACCGCTCTCTCCGGCGCACTCGCCCTCGCTCTGCCCTCCTTGTGGTTGCTCCCCGGATATCTCATCTTCCTCTGGGCGATGATCCTCCTCACGATCACCGACCTGGACACGAAGCTCATCCCGAATCGGATCCTCGGCCCCGCGACGATCGCGGGAGTTGTGCTCCTTCTTGCCGGTCATTACCTGAACGAGGAGCGCGGCGATCTCCTCGTCGCAGCCATGGGCGGTGTGACCTACTTCGCAGTGATGCTCCTGTTGGCGCTCATCGTGCGAGGCGGGCTCGGATTCGGTGACGTGAAGCTCTCCTTTCTCATCGGTGTGTTCACCGGGTACCTCGGGGTGGGCCACGTCGTTGTCGCCGGACTCGGATCCTTTCTCCTCGGCGGCCTCGTCGCTCTCTTCCTGCTCGCGACTCGCAGGCAGAGCAGGAAGGACGCCATCGCCTTCGGCCCGTTCATGACCATTGCCGCGATCGTGACCGTGTTCTTCGGTGAATCCATCGTCGCGTGGTACCTGCGATGACAGAGTCTCATCCCGCGTGTTTCGGTTCTACCCTTACCCCCCATGCTTAGATTTCTCACCTCAGGCGAATCTCACGGCCCGGGCCTCGTCGCGACGCTCGAAGGTCTCCCCGCCGGACTCACGGTCACCCGGGACGGCCTCGCAGGGGAGTTAGCTCGACGCAGGCTCGGATTCGGCAGGGGACCTCGAATGCGTCTCGAGAAGGACGAACTGGAGATACTCGGTGGTATCCGCTTCGCGAAGACGCTTGGAGGACCCGTCACAGTGCTCATCCGCAACACGGAGTGGAAGAAGTGGAGCGAGGAGATGTCGCCCGACGCGGGCGAGCCCTCCAAGAGAGAGACGAGGCCGCGCCCCGGTCACGCCGATCTCGCCGGCATGCAGAAGTACGACACCCACGACGCAAGGAATATTCTTGAGAGAGCTTCGGCGCGAGAGACCGCGGCAAGAACAATCGTCGGATATCTCGCGAAGCAGCTCTTAGGGGAGATCGGCATCACCGTGATCAGTCATGTGGTGGCAATTGGCTCTGTCAGAATCTCTGAGACGGCCCTCCCTGGTCCGCACGATCTCGCTGCGATCGATGGATCAGAAGTCCGCGTCTTTCACCCTACAGACGCAGCCGCGATGGTTGCCGAGATCGAGGCGGCGAAGAAGGAGAGAGACACGTTGGGTGGGGTCGTCGAGGTCCTCGTTCACGGTGCACCCCCCGGTCTTGGCAGCCACGTGCACTGGGACCGCAAACTCGACGGCCTCCTTGCTGGCGCGCTCATGTCGATACAGGCGATCAAAGCCGTGGAGATCGGCGACGGTCTCGCCCAGGCAGCGTCCCGCGGGTCGGAGTCTCACGACGAGATTATCGCTGCCGATGGCCGGATCTCCCGCCGGACCAATCGGGCTGGGGGTATCGAAGGGGGCATCACGACAGGTGAAGTGGTGCGCGTGCGCGCGGCAATGAAGCCGATCTCGACACTTATGAAGCCGCTTGACACGATCGACGTCGACTCGAAGGCGCCCGAGCTGGCTCTCCGTGAGCGCAGCGACGTCTGCGCAGTTCCAGCCGCCGGGGTGGTCGCTGAACAGATGGTCGCATATGTGTTCGCGAACGAGGTGATGCGCAAGTTCGGAGGAGACACGGTCGGCGATCTGCGTGCCTCCTTCGAGGCGTACAAGGCGCGGCTTCGGGACTTCTGAGATGGGGCATCTCTGGCTTGTTGGCATGATGGGGTCAGGTAAGACAACCGTCGGAGCGCTCACTGCCGGGCTCCTCTCCCTGCCGTTCGTCGACACCGATGCTCGAATCGCGGAGCGGAGCGGCCGCAGCGTCAAGGAGATCTTCGAAGATGGCGAGATTGTGTTCCGACGGATCGAATCGCAGATCCTTGCTGAAGTGGCCCTGGAGCGTCCTTCGGTCATCGCCACAGGCGGAGGGGCGGTACTCTCGGCTGAGAATGTCGTGCTGATGCGTGCGTCAGGCATGATCGTGCTGCTTGAGGTTGACGCAGGTACGATTGCAGAACGTGTGAAACTCGACGCCGAGAGGCCTCTGCTGGTATCTGGAGAAGGAATTGTGGAAGTTCTCGAAGAGCGTCGCGAGTTGTACCGAGCAGTTGCAGATTGGATCCTCTCGAGCGTCGGGCGGACTCCGGAGGAAGTAGCGAGGGAGGTAGCTGCATGCGTAGACACGTGATCTGGCGTTCAGACGAGCCAGTGTCGACAATCATCGTGGGGCGAGGCGTCAACAACGTTCTCGCCGACATCGTCCACTCGCATTCGTACGAGCGCGTCGTGATCCTCTGTCAGCCGCCCACTAGCCGACTGGCCGAGACGTACGCGAACGTCTTAGCAGATGTGGGGATCGCAGTTAGCGGCTACACGCTGCCCGATGGCGAGGACGCAAAACAGCTGGGGATCGTTGAAGACGTATACCGTTTCCTCAACGAGACTGGTTTCACCAGGGATGACCTGATCATCGGTGTCGGCGGCGGCTCCCTGACCGATGTTGCCGGATTCGTTGGTGGCACGTATCTGCGTGGCGTCGCCGTGGTCTACGTCGCAACATCCCTTCTCGGGGCGGTGGATGCTTCGATCGGCGGCAAGACCGGCGTCAACCTCGACGGAAAGAACCTGGTGGGCGTCTTCGCCCACCCTCTCACGGTCCTGATCGACATCGATATCATCGACGAACTCTCCCCTGTGATGAAGCGGGCAGGTGCAGCCGAAGCGCTCAAAACCGGGTTTATCGAGGACATGAGGATCGTTGAGGCGTACGAGGCAGGGGGTCTCGACGTCGATCTCCTGGAGATCGTCAACCGTTCGGTCGCCGTGAAGGTGGGGATCGTCACCGAGGACTTCAAGGAGCGTGGGAGGCGTGCAATCCTCAACTACGGCCACACTGTGGGGCACGCTATCGAGACGACAACGGGACGCAGCCACGGAGAGTCGGTCGCGATCGGAATGGTTGCCGAGGGAGCAGCGTCGAGCGCGTACTTCGGATTCACAGGAGAGGAGCGACAGAGAGCGGTGCTCGAACAGGTAGGTCTCCCCACCCGCGCAGCAGACGCGGGCGAGGTGACGATACGCGCCCAGATGGCCCTCGACAAGAAGCGTGATGCCGGGGGCCTTCGGATGATCCTTCTGGAAGACTTCGGATCACCCAAGGTCGTACACGCTGACGACGCTACCGTACAAGCTGCACTCGATGCCGTCGGTATCACCTGATCAGATCAGACGAGAGGACCGCGGCAATGAAGGATGATGACGGATGATCTCGACGAACGACGTGAGGCCAGGGATGGCGCTGAATCTTCCCGATGGCCTGTTCTCCGTGATCGAGTACCAGCATGTGAAACCAGGCAAGGGCAAGGCATTCGTGCGCATGAAACTCAAGAACGTACGAACCGGTGCAGTGCTCGACAAAACCTTTCGCGCGGGGGAGAACGTCCCCAAGGCGCGCATAGACAGACGAGATTTCACCTACCTCTACAAAGACGACATGGGGTTCAACTTCATGGATGGCGAGACCTTCGAACAGATCTCCATCGGTGAGGGCCTTGTTGGCGCAAAGGCAGACTTCATGCCTGACGGAGCGACCGTTCGTATCGCTATGTTCGAGGAGATGCCCGTCGACATCGAACTTGCGGCCTCAGTCGAGCTCGAGGTGACGTTCGCGGAGCCTGGGGTGAAGGGCGATCGCGTATCAGGCGCGACCAAACCGGTCACTCTCGCGACGGGCCGCGTCATCCAGGTGCCGTTGTTTGTGGATCAGGGTGACGTCGTGAAGGTCGATACGCGGACGGGCGATTACATCACGCGGGTCTCGTGAAACACACCGAGGCGAGGGAGGAGGCACTCGGCGCCCTCTACGGAGCCGATACGCGTGGGCTCGACGTGATCGACATCACGAAGATCTCTCTCCGTGCTGCTGAGCTCGCCGAGGGCGCCTGGGATCGGCGCGAGGAGATTGATGGCGTGATCTCTCATGCCTCCTCTCACTGGCGGATAGAGCGGATGCCCGTTGTAGACCGCAACATTCTTCGGATCGGCGTCTACGAGCTGACCCAATCGGACCTTCCTGTGGGCATTGTCATCTCGGAGGCGGTCGAACTGGCGAAGAAGTATTCGACGGCGAAGAGTGGTGCATTCGTCAACGGCGTCCTCTCTGCGGTGGCCGACACGGTTGAGGATTCGGAGTCCGCGGAGATGTAGTAGGGTTCCACGAAACACCGACCTTTAATTCGGTCCTGCGAGGCCGTAAAGGATGGAGAACGATGAAGCAGATCACGCGGCCGCACGCCCACAACGTGCGGTCTTTCTCGTTGCGGGAGGACCTTCGATGCGCCAGGTAATGTCAGAGACGGAACTTGGTCGAGTCACGAGGCGGATCGCACACGAGATCGTTGAACGCAACCATGGCACGGAGAACATTGTCCTGGTTGGAATTCTCACCAGAGGCAAGCCGTTCGCTGAGCGAATAGCGAAGGTCCTGTCAGAGATCGAGGGTCGTCCCGTGCTGCCGGGGAGCCTCGACATCGGGATGTATCGTGACGACCTCGATACCAGGCCGAAGACCAGGATCGGCCCCACAAACATACCAGAGAGCATCGACGGCAGAACAGTCATCCTTGCCGACGATGTGCTGTTCACCGGTCGGACGATTAGAGCAGCACTCGACGCCCTTACTGATCTGGGTCGGCCGGGCGCTGTCCAGCTCGCCGTCGTGGTGGACCGCGGGCATCGGCAGCTCCCCATCAGGGCCGACTTCGTAGGCAAGAACATCCCGACCGCCGCCGCAGAGCGCGTCTCGGTGCGCTTTGAGGAGATCGACGGCGCAGACGGCGTGTGGATCGATGCGGGAGTGGAGGAATGAACCATCTGCTCACGATGGAGAACCTCGACAGGGGGACTCTTGAGAGTCTGCTCGACGAAGCCGACGACTTCGCCGAGGTGCTCACCCGACCGATCCCGAAGGTGCCCGCACTGCGCGGGAAGACCGTCGCCACCATGTTCTTCGAGCCATCTACCCGCACGAGGATGTCCTTCGAGAAGGCAGCGAAAGCGCTCTCTGCCGACACGGTTTCATTCTCGCCGGGAACCTCGGCGCTATCGAAGGGGGAGTCCCTCAAGGACACGGTGCTCACGGTGAGGGCTATGGGAGTCGACCTCATGATTGTGCGGCACCAGGCGACGGGGGCACCGTGGCGCATAGCGGAGTGGTTGGACATCCCGATCATCAACGGAGGCGATGGAGCCCATCAGCATCCGACCCAGGCGTTACTCGACTGTCTGACCATCCGTCAGCGATTCGGCTCCCTCGACGGGTTGACCATCGCGATTGTTGGCGATGTCAAGCATTCTCGGGTCGCTCGCTCAGACATCTTCGCCATGACCGCACTCGGGGCGAAGGTGATTCTTGTGGGACCGTCGACGCTTCTCCCGCTCGACCCGGAGGCGTGGCCGGTGACTGTGACGTCAAATCTCGATGAGGTTCTCGACGCCGTTGACGTCGTGTACTTGCTGAGGGTGCAGACCGAACGCGGTGGCGCCTCGGTCTTCCCCTCGCTTGCAGAGTACGCAGTGAAGTACGGAATGAACACGGAACGTCTCGCTCGTCTGAGGCCGGATGCCGTTGTGATGCATCCCGGGCCGATGAACCGCGGTGTCGAGATCGGGTACGACGTCGCTGACGATGACAGGTCTCTGGTGCTCCAACAAGTGACGAACGGGATCGCCGTGCGGATGGCAGTGCTGTTCCGTCTGATCGGAGGAGAGCAAGATGCATGATCTCGTTCTGGTCGGCGGGTCAGTCCTCACCGACGCGGGCCTCCGCACCACAGATGTAGCGGTCACCGACGGAAGGGTGACGGCCATCGGACGCGAGCTCGGGGAGTCCCGCGAGATCGTTGAGTGCTCAGGCGCGTGGGTCGGCCCGGGCTTTGTCGACCTGCATACACACCTACGCGATCCTGGTCACGAATGGAGAGAAGACATAGGGAGCGGGTCGGCTGCAGCGGCAGCGGGCGGCTATACCGCCCTGGTCGCGATGCCGAACACTGACCCACCGATCGACGCCGGGCACCTCGCTCTGCGTATATCGGACGAGGCACGCAGAGTGGGTAAGGTCGCGGTTGTGTCGGCGGGATGCCTCACGATGGGGAGAGGGGGGGAGCGGATGGCGCATCTCGACGATCTCTGGTCCGCGGGGGTTCGACTCTTCACGGATGACGGAGACTCGCTCCAGAACGTCGCGGTGCTGCGCTCCGTCATGGAGTACGTGGCGCAGCTCGGCGGCGTCGTATCCCAACACGCGCTCGACGCCGATCTCTCCGGTGCAGGTTTCATGCATGAAGGCTCGGTCTCTTCCCGCCTCGGCATATACGGCATCCCGAGACAGGCGGACGACATCGTGATCGCCCGTGACATCGCGATTATGCGCATGACGGGGGTGCGCTATCACGTGCAGCATCTCTCAACGGCAGGTGGGGTTGCACTCGTTGCTGCAGCGAAGGCGGAGGGGCTGCCGATAACTGCGGAGGTCACTCCGCATCATCTGATGTTCGACCACACAGCCGTCATGTCTACAGACTCCAACTTCAAGATGATGCCGCCGCTGAGAGAGGAGAGCGATAGGGAGGCTCTCGTCGAGGGCCTCCGATCGGGTGTCATTGACGCTGTCGCAACCGATCATGCGCCCCAGAGCGCGGTTGAGAAGGACGTACCCTTCGAGCATGCGCTCAACGGCGTGATCGGTCTTGAATGGGCGGCATCGGTTGTCAACGGCGTGGTCTCGCTTGATCAGGACGTGTTCTTCGATCGCATGTCGATCACTCCGGCAGCCATCGCGGGGTTCACCGACCACGGACGAGCGGTGGCAGTCGGGGCAGAAGCGAACCTCGTCGTCTTCGACCCGAACGTGAGATGGACGCCGACATCGACTCGTTCGAGGTCGCGCAACGCACCCTATCTCGGGCGAGAACTCACGGGGAGGGTGGAGGTGACGATCCTCGGAGGGGCGATTACCTATGGAGGTGAACTATGAGAGAGGGGCTGCTTGTCACAGCGGACGGAGCGGTGTTCCGCGGCAGGTCAGGAGGTGTTGCGGGCGTCGCGACAGGCGAAGCGGTATTTAACACTGCGATGACGGGGTACCAGGAGATCATCACAGATCCTTCCTACGCTGGTCAGATTGTGATTCTGACGGCGCCCCAGATCGGAAATTATGGATCAACCGATCGTGACGACCAGTCGTCCCGAGTCCACGCACGTGCGCTCGTAACGAGATCAATGAGCAGGATCGCCTCTTCGTGGCGCTCCACAGAGCCCTTCGACGAATATCTTGTGCGTCACGGCGTGGTCGCTCTCTGCGATGTCGACACCCGGCGTCTCACACGCCACATCCGTGATCATGGGGCCATGCCTGTGGCGGTGGGAACGGAGATCGACGAAGCAGAGCTCGTCGAGCTCGCTGCGGCCGAGCCCTCGATGGTGGGACAGGACCTCGCGAGCGCCGTGTCCACTACGGAGAAGTACTTGTGCAGAGCCACGACCGACGCTGTCGGCCACGTCGTCGCGTTCGACTTCGGGATTAAGACGGAGATGATTCGCTCGTTGAACGGCCGCGGTCTCGACGTCACCGTGGTTCCTGCATCGACGTCGGCTGCCGAAGCTCTCGCGCTCCAGCCCGACGCTGTCTTCCTCTCGAACGGCCCGGGCGACCCGGAGCCGCTTGCAGGGCCGATTGAGGCGATCAGGGGCCTCCTCGGAAAGACCCCCGTGTTCGGAGTCTGCCTCGGGCACCAACTCCTGGGCCTCGCGCTCGGTGCAACCACGTTCAAGTTGCCCTTCGGCCATCACGGAGGGAACCACCCGGTGCGAAGGCTCTCAGATGGAAGAGTGGCGATCACCTCCCAGAATCACGGGTTCGCTGTCGATCTGTGGTCCCTTGCAGGCGGAGAGCGCCCCGCCCGCCGGGGACTCCCGACTCCGGATCTGCTGCCCGTGAGCGTCGAGACGCAATTCGGCGACGTGTCGCCCACCCATCAGAATCTCAACGACGGCACGACGGAGGGTCTGGAGTGCCGGGACGTTGACGCCTTCTCGGTGCAGTATCACCCGGAAGCGGCCCCCGGCCCGAACGATGCAACCGTCCTCTTCGACCAATTCGCCACCATGGTGAAGGAGAGCCGTGCCGAAACGACGTGACATCAAGTCGATCCTCGTGATCGGCTCTGGTCCGATCATCATCGGCCAAGGGTGCGAGTTCGACTACAGCGGCACGCAGGCTGTGAAGGTGCTGAGGGAGCAGGGCTACCGCGTCATCCTCGTGAACTCGAACCCTGCGACGATCATGACAGATCCCGAGTTTGCCGACGCGACGTATATCGAGCCGATCACCGCCTCTGTGGTCGAACAGATTCTGCGTAAGGAGCGTCCTGACGCCGTGCTCCCCACGCTCGGTGGCCAGACGGCTCTCAACGTCACGATGGAGCTCGCGAAGCGGAACGTCTTCGACGACCTTGCGATCGAACTCATAGGAGCCTCACTTGACGCAATTGAGGCTGCAGAAGACCGCGGCCGCTTCAAAGAGATCATGGAAGCCGCGGGTATGGAGACGGCCGAGGGACACTACGTGAGGTCGATGGAAGACGCGAGAGCCGCGGTCGAAGACCTCGGTTACCCCGTGATGGTCCGTCCAAGCTACATCCTGGGCGGGGGAGGAACGGGCCTCGCGTACGACGAAGACGAGTTCGAGCGAGTCGTCCAGATCGGCATGGACGCCTCTCCAATCGGCGAGATCCTGATTGAGGTCTCCGTGTACGGTTGGAAGGAGTTCGAGCTCGAAGTGATGCGGGATTCAGCGGACAATGCAGTGATCGTATGCTCGATCGAGAATCTCGATCCTATGGGCGTCCACACCGGGGATTCGATCACAGTCGCACCCGTGATGACGCTCTCCGACCGGGAGTATCAGGCAATGCGGGACGACGCGATCGCGTGCGTGCGCGCGATCGGTGTTGAGACCGGTGGCTCAAACGTGCAGTTCGCTGTTGATCCGAAGACAGGGAGAAGGATCATCATCGAGATGAACCCGCGCGTGTCGCGTTCCTCTGCCCTTGCATCCAAGGCGACCGGGTTCCCCATTGCAAAGATGGCCGCGCTGCTCGCCGTCGGTTTCACTCTCGATGAGATAGCGAACGATATCACGGGGGCAACACCTGCCTCCTTCGAACCTGCCCTCGACTACGTCGTCGTGAAGGTGCCGAGGTTCGACCTCGCGAAGTTCCCCTCGGTCGAACCGGTGCTTGGCACCTCGATGCAGTCGGTCGGTGAGGCTATGGCGTTCGGCAGGACGTTCCCGGAAGCGCTCCAGAAAGCGCTGCGCAGCCTCGAGACCGGCCGCTGGGGCTTGAACGCCGACGCGGGTGAGGAGCGACTGAGGGAGCTCAACGATGATGAGCTCCAGGCGCGTGTCGCCGTGCCGAGTCCCGAGAGAGTCTACGAGGTCGCGGAGGCGCTCTATCGAGGTGCTGACGCGAACGAGATCGCCGAGGCAAGCTTTATCGACCCATGGTTCATTGATCAGATCGCGCAGGTCGTAGAGCTTCGTGGAACCCTGGAGTCCCGGGTGTCGGATCCCTCCCTGCTTCGCGAAGCGAAGCGCTTCGGTTTCTCAGACAAACAGCTCGCGTATCTCTGGAATCAGACGGCGTCCGATGTCGCCGAGCTCCGAAGAGAGCACGGCATCTCCGTGACATACAAGACGGTTGACACCTGCGCTGCAGAGTTCGAAGCTCAGACACCGTATTTCTACTCTACGTTCGAGGACGACAGCGAGGCGCCGCCCGCAGGCACAGATACTGTGATGGTGCTCGGATCCGGTCCGAACAGGATCGGACAAGGCATTGAGTTCGATTACTGCTGCGTGCACGCTGCTTTCGCGCTCGAAGACGCCGGCTATGAGACGGTGATGGTCAACTGCAATCCGGAGACTGTCTCCACCGATTACGACACGTCGACGCGGCTCTACTTCGAACCACTCACCATTGAGGATGTCCTGGCCATAGTGGCGGTGGAGAAGCCCAAGGCCGTGATCGTGCAGTTCGGCGGACAGACCCCGCTCGGCCTTGCACATGAACTGGAGATGGCAGGGGTCCGGATCGCAGGGACCTCGCCAGACTCCATCGACATGGCAGAGGACAGAGAGCGCTTCGCCCTCCTCTGCTCCGAGCTCGGCATCCGCCAGCCTCCCCACGGCACGGCCGTGAATCTCGACGGGGCCATGGCCGTCGTCGACGAGATAGGGTTCCCTGTCATCGTGCGTCCCTCCTACGTGCTGGGGGGGAGAGCGATGCGGATCATCTACGGCGTAGAGGAGCTCAGCAGTTATCTCGCGGACTTGTACTCCGTCGCACGCGGTAGCGAAGTGGACCTCTCTGCATCCCCTCTGCTCATAGATCGGTTCCTTGAGTCGGCTATTGAGGTGGACGTCGACGCGGTGTACGACGGTAACGATATGTATATCGGGGGGATCATGGAGCACGTCGAAGAGGCAGGAGTCCACTCGGGCGACTCTGCATGCGTCGTGCCCCCTCCGACTCTCTCTGATCGGGTGATCGACGAGATCCGTGAGGACACGCTGAAGTTGGCGAGGGGACTCGGCGTCCGTGGACTTCTGAACATTCAGTTCGCACTGCGCGGTGACGACCTCTTCGTTCTTGAAGCCAACCCGAGAGCCTCCCGAACAGTGCCTTTCATCTCGAAGGCGACAGGCGTCCCCCTTGCCAAGGTGGCGACGAGAGTGATGATGGGAGAGACGCTTGCCGACCTCAGGAAGGCGGGTGTCCTGCCTCACCAGACTCCGGAGCTGCCGTACGTGGCGGTGAAGGAGGCGGTTCTTCCGTGGAAGCGTTTCCCGAACGAGGACACGCTGCTCGGCCCCGAGATGCGTGCCACGGGTGAGGTGATGGGGATCGGTCCCACAGTGGCGGTAGCGTACGCGAAGGCGCTGAGTGGGGCGGGCCACGTGGTGCCTAGCGGCGGCTCGGTATTCATCTCCCTCGCGGATCGGGACAAGGCGCGAGGTGTCGAGATTGCGCAGATCCTCATCGACCTGGGTTTCAAAATCTTCGCAACCCACGGCACGGCCGGGCACCTCGCGCGTAAGGGGATCGCGGCAACTCACGTCGACAAGGTGGGGGAGGGCGCCTACGACCCGGTTCGTCTCATTGAAGAGGAACGCATCGACTTGATTGTGAACACACCCGCAGGGGGGAAGGCGCGAGGCGACGGAAGGATCATCCGACTCGCAGCGACGAGGCACGGGATCCCGTGTGTCACGACGGCGGAGGGCGGCCTCGCCGTAGCGAGGAGTATCGTCGCAGCACGAAGCGGGACATTTGAAGTTGTGAGCATCCAGGACCACCATGAGGCTGCAGGTCTGAGATGAAGCGTCTTGGAACCTCGCTCGGCACGTACGTACTCTCCTCCCCTCTCATAGCGGCCGCAGGAACAGTCGGGTCGATCGTAGAGTTCGCCGACGTCATCGACTTCTCCCTCTACGGCGCAGCTACCACCAAGTCCGTCGCTCCGGAGCCCTGGCCAGGGAGAGAGCCACCGCGTATCGCTCCGGGCGAGATGGGGATGCTCAACAGCATCGGCATCCAGAACACGGGAATCGATGTTTGGGCGGAGTCGATGGCGACCGAGCTGGCCGGCATCCCAACGAAGGTGTGGGGGAGCGTCGTCGCTCACGACATCGAGGGATTCGGTGAGGTCGCCCGCAGAATGGCAGATGTCGGCGTGTCAGCGATCGAGGTCAACCTCTCGTGCCCGAACCTCGACGGTACTCCCTTCGCTCTCGACCCCTTACTTTCACGCGACGTGGTGCGTTGCGTCCGCGACGCGGTCTCCCTCCCCATAGGTGCGAAGCTCTCCTCAGACGCCGAGCCGATCACAGCAGTAGCGTCAGCGGTCCAGGGGGCCGGGGCAGACTGGGTCGTGGTTGCGAACACCGTCATGGCCGCGCGGATTGATCCGGTCACGAGACGACCCGTCCTGAGTGGTCTCATCGGTGGATACTCAGGTGCTCCTATCCGACCGATCACGCTGAGAAGCGTTCTGCAAGTTGCCAGAGATCTCCCCGATCTGCCGATCGTCGGGTGTGGAGGCGTATCTCAAGCAGGTCACGTAGTGGAGTATCTTCTCGCGGGAGCCGCTGCAGTCGCCATCGGTTCAGCACACTTCAAAACACCTCGCGTCGCCCGGAAAATCACCCGCGACCTGGAGCGGTACATCCGTCGACATGAGCTCTCCGGAGTCGCGGAACTGATTGGAGCCTACGAACCGTGGTGACCTCCAACCCGATCATCGTCGCTCTCGACTTGCCTACCGCGGAGGAGGCAGTACGGATGGCCCGGACGCTTGCTGATCACGTCGGCGCGTTCAAGATCGGCCTCGGCCTCCTCTGTGGCCCTGGACCCGGAACGATCGGTGCGCTCGTCAGGGTTGGGAAGCCGGTCTTCGTGGATGCCAAGCTCCATGACATCCCCAGCCAGGTCAGAGCAGCGGCAGAGCGGCTCGGCAAACACGGCGCCCGGTGGGTCACTGCACATGTCGGGGGTGGCCACAACATGCTTGAGGCAGCGGTTGAAGGCCTCACCATGGGAGCGGGTGGCGCGCAGGCAGGAATCCTCGGCGTCTCCGTGCTCACCTCACTTGATCAGGCGGATCTTGAGAGGATCGGGATCCAGAGGACCCCGGGCCAGCTCGTCGGCAGAATGGCCAAGGTGGCCGATGGCGCAGGGTGCGAAGGCCTGGTGTGCTCGCCCCAGGAGCTCAACGTGGTGAGTCAAGCGGCACCACGTCTCATACGTGTCACTCCGGGAATACGAGTTAGGGACCTCGGCGATGACCAGGCACGTACGGCAACACCGCTCGCTGCGATCGAGCGCGGCGCGACGATGCTTGTCATCGGCAGGCCGATCACTCAGGCCTCTGACCCGGCGGGCGCCGCAGCAGCCATTCTCGCGGATATCACCGGCTCAGCGCCGTAGAATTGATACGATGCCTCCCGGAGAGGAGAGCATGGCGCTTCCAGAGATGACCGAGGAGCAACGCACGGCCGCGCTCGCGCGTGCCGGGGAAGCCCGCAGGCTCCGCGCGGAGATCAAGCAGCTCCTGAAGACGGGGAGCCTCTCGTTCGCCGACGTGCTCGAGCGGGCAGCGGCGAATGATCTTGTCGCGGGGACGAAGATCCAAGCAATAGTGGTCTCGATGCCTGGCATGGGCAAGGTGAGCACGAAGCGGCTCCTTGAGGAGATCGGCGTGGCGAGCAATCGCACGATCAGGGGTCTTGGGAGAAAGCAGCGCGAGGCCCTTCTTGAACGCTTCTCCTGACGGCAGACTCGTCGTCATCTCCGGCCCTTCCGGAGTCGGCAAGTCGAGCATCGTCGACGTGGTCGTGGACCGGACAGATTCGTGTTTCTCGGTCTCGGCTACGACGAAGCCCCCCCGGCAGGGGGAGGTGGACGGCGTCGACTATCACTTCATGACCCGCGAAGCCTTTCTCGATGCCACCGATGGAGGCTTGATGCTGGAATGGGCCGAGTACGCGGGGCACCTCTATGGGACCCTGCGGAGTGAGGTGGAGCCGCCACTTTCGCGGGGAGTCAACGTGATTCTCAACATCGAGATCGAAGGAGCGAAGCAGATTCGCGGAACGTATCCGGGTGCCGTCCTGATCTTCATCACTCCCCCCTCCCTCCAAGAGCTCGCACGACGTCTCGCAGGGAGAGGAGACACCGCTCCAGACGACGTCGAGCGGAGGTTCAGCATCGCCGCACACGAGATCGCCGCGGCGGCAGATGTGTACGACCACATCGTTGAGAACGACGTTCTTGACGACGCGATCACCCGGGTTCTCGATATACTCGACGGCGAAGGTGCCGACGCTGTGACGTTGTGACGCTTTGTGCCGCCCGAGCGGTGATCTGACTGTGACCTGAGGAGCCCATCGAATCATGATTGAACCATCCATCGACGTGTTAGTAGAGAAGACGGGTTCCCGTTTCGCTCTTGTCGTGCTTGCCGCACGCCGCGCGAGGCAGATCAACGCCTATTACAACGAACTTGGTGCCGGAATCGGCGGTTATGTACCTCCCCAGGTTCACTCACTCTCAAGAAAGCCTCTCTCGATCTCTCTGGAAGAGATCGCTGCAGATAAAGTTGTCATCGCCCCGATGGAGGAGTAGTTCATGACCGCCGGGCGACATGTCGTTCTCGGCGTGACGGGGGGAGTTGCTGCCTACAAGGCCGCGTATCTCGCCCGGAGGCTCATTGAGCGTGGCGCGGCTGTTCGGGTCGTGATGACGGCCTCCGCACTGGAATTCATCGGAGCTCAAACGTTCGCAGCGATCACCGGGAGGGCTCCGTTGACGGACCTCTTCTCTGACACGGATGTCTCGCCACACACGACGCTGGGACGCTGGGCCGACACGATCGTCATCGCACCCGCCACCGCAGCGACTATCTCGAAACTCGCTTCCGGTCAGGCTTCCGACGCGTTGATAGCGACCGTGCTCGCATCCAGAGCACGCGTGGTGGTCGCGCCGGCAATGCACACCGAGATGTGGGAGCACCCGGCGACACAACGCAACCTCGAGCTCCTTCGCTCCTACGGGTACGAGATCGTGAGTCCAGAGCGAGGTGCACTTGCAGGGGGTGACGAGGGAGTGGGAAGACTCGCCGAACCAGAGACGATCGCCGAAGTTGTGTTGTCGCACCTCTCGACCCTCGACCTGGCCGGGCTGCACGTCATCGTTACCGCGGGGGGAACTCGGGAGCCGATCGATCCGGTGCGTTACATAGGGAATCGATCGTCAGGGAAGATGGGGAACGCGATCGCTCAGGTGGCCGCGAATCGCGGTGCAAGGGTCCTGCTCGTGACCGCAGCCGAGCCGCCTGACGACCCGTCCATCGAAGTGGTGCGTGTGGAGACCGCGCAGCAGATGGCTGAGGAAGTCTGGTCGCGTGCGCGCCATATGGACGTGGCCGTGATGGCAGCAGCGGTAGCGGACTTCAGGCCACGCGACATCGACAACTCCAAGATTCGCCGTGCCGACGGGGTGCCGGAGATCGAACTCGTCCCTACCTCTGACGTGTTGCAAGGGGTCCACGAGATGACACCCCGGCCGCTCCTCGTCGGTTTCGCCGCTGAGACAGGTTCGCTGGACCACGTGGTGGAGAAGGCGCGGTCGAAAGGCGTGGACCTCCTAGTAGCGAATGACGTCACAAAGGAGGGTTCCGGCTTCGGGTCGGACACAAACGAGGTGCGCTTCGTACGCGGCGACGGATCGGTCACGGATCACGAGCTGATGTCGAAACACGACGTCGCAGAGGAGATCTGGGACGAGGTGCTGCGCTTGCGGGCGGAATCCTGACTCGTCGACGGGCCTGCCAGGTCGTACCTGAGATCGCCTCCTTCTCCGTCGACGACGGATTCACCTACCTTGTGCCAGAGGGCATGGTCGTGTCGGTCGGCAATCGTGTCCGTGTCAGGGTGTCAGGCCGGAGGCTCAGGGGTTACGTGACTGCGACGTTCGACGCGGATCCCGGGCGCAAGCTCCTCCCGATTGACGGACTCTCCGGCCAGATCCCCTCCTTTGATGCTTCCTCCCTCGAATCGCTCCGATGGGCTGCAACGCACTATGTAACGCCTCTCTCTGTCATCCTCAAGCGGTCGGTCCCACCAAACGTGCCGCAACCTACCGCCTCCTGGACCGGTGTGACGAGGGATTCCCGGCGCGGGAGCGTGCAGGAGCACCTCCCCGTCTTTCGAGTCGGTGCCACTCCCTTCGGCCCGGACGTGGCTTCCTCCATCAAGGCCGCGGCAGACGATCGCCGCAGTGTGGTGGTCATCGCTCCCAGTGTCCGTGAAGTCACCGACATGGCCGCCCATCTTGCCGACCTCCACGGAGATCGAGTCGTGACCGCGACTTCTTCGATGTCGGCACGCAGCGTCACACGTTCCTGGGTCGCGATCGCCACCAGGGAGGGAACCATCCTTGTGGGGACGAGAGAAGTGGCGCTCTGGCCCTTCGGAGACGTTGACATCGTCGTAGTGGTGGAGGATGGCCGCAGAGTGATGCGTTCACCGAGCACGCCAACCCTCGGTGTACGCGAGGTGATCCTTCATCGGTCGAGAGTCGAGCCGTTCCGTGTTGTGTTCCATGGTCCCGTGCCGACTCTCGAGACGCTTGCGGCGCTCTCCACGGTCGAAGAGCCTCCCGGGCGCCAGTGGCCGATGATCGAGGTGGTTGATCGGGGGGAGGACCCTCCGGGGACGGGGATGCTCGCGGAGCGGACCAAGGCAGCGATCCGCAGCGTGGCGTCTGAGGGTGCACCCGTCTTCGTCCTCGTGGGCTCGCGCGGCTACGCCCCTGCGTTTCGATGTGTGTCGTGTGGAGACGTCCAGAGGTGCTCGAAGTGCGGGAGCGCCGCGTCGAGAGGGAGTGCCTGCCGTCGATGCGGTGAGCGACTCACGCCGTGCAAATCGTGCGGCGGAACCCGGCTCTACCCGCTGGGCGCCGGCATCGGGAGCATCGTTGACGACATCGGCAGGTTCGTTGACTCGGTGGGTCGCCAGGGCGACAAGAAGTTGGTGACGGTCGGCTCGGAGCGCGATCTGGTAGACATCACCAAGGTGGCCCTCTCGGTGGCAGTTGACGTCGATGGCCTCGCCATGGCGCCACACTATCGCGCAGCGGAAGACGCGTTCCGCCTCCTCGTCCGGCTCGCGCAGACTGTCATGGGAGGCAGGGGTCGACGATGCATCGTCCAGACCGCTCTTCGAGACCAGGACGTCGTCGACGCTCTCGTGAGCGGACGATCCCGTCCGTTCCTGGAAGGGGAGATGAAGTCACGAGAGAGATTCGGGTTCCCTCCGGTCGGCTCTCTCCTCGCCATTGAGGTCGACCGTGCCGAGGGTGCACAGGAGCTCCTGACGAAGCACATTGGTTCCCTCGCGACGATCCTGGGACCCGCGCCCGCAGGTGACCGGACGCGGTGGCTCCTCCAAGGCAGGAACCTCGACGCGGCTCGGATCGCGTTGCGCCCCGTCGTCAACACGCTCCGGTCCCACGGGGCAAGGGTGCGCGTGGACGTCGACCCGATCGACCTCTGACCGTGGCCTCTGACGGAACCGGCGCATCACAAGTACTCTGGCTCCGTGGCGATCTATCCGATACGTACGTTCCCTGATCCCGTTCTCTCAATGAGCGCGGCGAGCGTGATCGTGTTCGATGAGCACCTCGCCCGGTTGGTCGATGACATGATCGAGACCATGTATGACGCTCCGGGGGTCGGCCTGGCTGCACCCCAGATCGGGGTCCTCAAGAGCATCTTCGTTGCAGACGTCGGCGAGGGGCCCTTCGTCGTGGTCAACCCGGTACTTGTCGAGACAGCCGGGAGATGGAAGTCGGAGGAGGGCTGCCTCTCGATACCCGGTCGGTACTGGGAGGTCAGCCGCGCCGAGTACGCGAAGGTCGACGGCGTTGGAATCAACGGCGCACCGGTGAGCTACGAAGGGGATGAACTGCTGGGCCGTGTGCTGCAACACGAGACCGATCACGTTGATGGCAAGCTCCTCCTCGCCCGCCTCAGCACCCGCCCCCGAAAGCAGGCACTGAAGGAACTGAGGGAAGACGCCCTCAATGCGCGTAGGCTCACCTGATGGGCGCTGTCTTTCTCGGTACACCTGCCTGTGCGATCCCCAGCCTTGCTGCTCTCGCCGGTGTCGCAGATGTGGAGTTGGTCATCACGCAGCCTGATGGCCGTGCGCCTCGCTCCGGTGGAAGACGACCGCCTCCCGTGAAGATCGCCGCGCAGCAGTTCGGTTTTGAAGTTGCCCAACCGGAGACAGGCGAAGCGTTGCACGCAGTCATTGCTGAGCGAGAATTCACGGTTGGCGTCGTAGTTGCTTACGGGCGCATACTGACGCCTGCAGTTCTGGATGCGTTGCCGTACGGATTTGTAAATGTCCACTTCTCCCTCCTTCCCCGGTGGCGAGGCCCGGCTCCTGTTGAGCGGGCGATTGCAGAGGGGGACGCCAGGACAGGGGCCACTCTCATGAAGATCGATGCAGGGATCGACACGGGACCCGTCCTGGCTGAGACCTCCACGTTGATTGCTCCGTACGAGACGGGGGGGAGTCTCACGGCCCGCCTGTCGCATCTGGGCGCGTCGCTGATCGACACTGCCCTCACGGAGTATCTCAACAACAGGCGCAGGCCGGTCCCTCAGATCTCCTCCGGTGTCACTCACGCGCGCAGGCTCACGAAGGGGGATGCGCAGATCCGCAAGGAGTGGACGGCAGAAGCCGCTGAACGGGCGATCCGCGCTTATCAGCCCCGTCCGACCGCATGGATTGCGACGCCGAAGGGGACCGTCCGCATCCACAGCGCGTCGCCGACATCGGAACGCGGTACACCAGGGGAGATCCAGCTCGTCGGGTCACACGTCATTGCGGGATTCGCGTCAGGAGCCCTCAAACTCGGAACCGTGCAGCCGGAGGGAAGACCGAGGGTCGATGCCCCCGCATGGATGCACGGGCTGAGAGGAGAACCTGTCTCGTTCCAATGAGCGCCACCGCGTTCCTGAGCGAACCGTCGCCAGGGGCATTTACACTCGCAATGATGAGATCACCTGCCCGCATCGCACCATCGATACTCGCCGCCGACTTCGCACACCTCGCGCAGGAGATCAAACTCATAGAAGATCACGTCGATCTCCTCCATGTTGACGTGATGGACGGCCACTTCGTTCCCAACATCTCTCTCGGTCCCCCCGTCATATCCTCCCTCCGAGGGGCTACGAATCTCTATCTCGACTGCCACTTGATGATCACGGACCCGCTCGCATATCTCGAACCTCTCTGCGAGGCCGGTGCGAACGGCGTCACCGTGCACATAGAGGCAGTACCGGATCCTTCTGCTGTGGCCAGGGAAGCCGGAGTCCTCGGACTGGATTTCGGCCTCGTGATCAACCCTCCCACACCTGTGGCGGCGGTCGAACCGTATCTCGAAATCGTGTCGATGGTTGTCGTCATGAGCGTTCATCCCGGCCTCGGCGGCCAGGCTTTCCTGACGAGCGCACTCGGCAAGATCGCAGCGCTCAGAGAATTGATTGACTCGCACGCCCTTGCGACCGATATACAAGTCGACGGGGGCATCGACCTCCGTACGGCAGCGTCGGCCCGAGCGGCCGGGGCCGACGTGTTCGTGGCAGGGACAGCAGTGTTTCGTGCTCCGGACCCGGTCCGTGCCGTAAGGGAGATACGGACGATTTTGGACCGGATGTGAAATGACTGAACGAATACTCGTCGTTGACGACGATCCGGATATCTTGCAGTTCGTGCAGATGAACTTGAAGCTCGATGGTTTCAAGGTCGACCTCGCACGGGGCGGACGAGAGGCGCTCGAGAAGGCTGCGGAGTGCCCTCCCGATCTCATGTTGCTCGATGTCATGATGCCGGAGATCGATGGGTTGACGGTGCTGCGCCGCATGCGTTCAGACCAAGTAACAGCGAACATCCCTGTGATCGTGCTCACCGCTAGGAGCCTGGCTGAGGATCGGGTGAAGGGCCTCGATCTCGGTGCGGACGATTACATCACGAAGCCGTTCGACTGTGAGGAATTGCTCGCCCGGGTCCGCACGGTGCTGCGCCGAAGCCGGCAGATGCGTGACCTCTCCCCTCTCACCGGTCTTCCCGGGAACTTCCAGATCACCAGCGAGCTTGAGCAGAGGGTCCAGAGCGGGCGGCACTTCGCCGTGGTGCACGCGGACCTGGACAATTTCAAGTCGTACAACGATCATTACGGGTTCCTACGCGGGGACGGCGTCATCAAATTCACCGCGAAAGTGCTCACCGACGCCGCGGTCAAGACCGGAGGTCGGGACGCCTTCGTCGGACATGTCGGCGGCGACGACTTCGTGGCCGTCCTCGGCATCGAGAGCGCAGAACCGTTCTGCGAGGAAGTGGCGGTCCGCTTCGATGATCGGATCCTCGACTTTTACGACACCGCGGACGCCCTCCAGGGATACATCGAGGTGACCGACCGCAGAGGAGAGCGTCACGCGTTCCCGGTCTGTTCGCTCTCGATGGGTGTCGCAACGACCGAGAAGAAGGGGCTCGCGAGCGAGTGGGAAGCTTCTTCAGTGGCTTCCGAGATGAAGGAAGTCGCGAAGCGGGTACAGGGAACCAATTACCAGATCGACCGCAGGACATAGTCCCCGGATCAGGGCCTCCTGCCGCCTCGCTCTCTCAGATCGCAGAGTTCGCTGCTACCCGATAGTACGTTGCGTCTACTACCGTCTCTGTCACATACCTCTTTCAGGGCAGGGTGCAATTCCCGACCGGCGGTGAGAGCCCGCGAACCCCACTAGGGGCCGATCCGGTGGAATTCCGGTGCCGACGGTGAGAGTCCGGATGGGAGAAAGGGGACGCTTGATGCGTCGCGCTGTCGACAATCCAGTCGACGGTGCCGCCGTGGACGAGTTGATGCGTCGTGCTCTCGCTGCTACGGCAGGGACGTACCCGCATCCGAATCCACGTGTCGGTGCCATCGTCATCACTCCACAAGGAGTCCTCCGTGCCCTCGCTGCACACCGGGGCGCTGGTGAGGCACACGCCGAGCGGCTAGCGCTTGCAGAACTCAGCGAGACCGACGGCGACACGATGATCGTGACGCTCGAACCGTGTGATCACCATGGCAGGACCCCTCCCTGTACCGACGCGATCATCGAGAGTGGAATCGCGAGAGTGATCGTGGGCACACTCGACCCGGATCCGCGTGTGCGGGGGAGTGGCATGGCGAAGTTGCGTTCTGCCGGGATCGAAGTGGTTGAGAGCGGCCTCGGGTCTCTCGTTGAAGCGAATGACCCTGGCTACTTCCATCACCGCCGCACAGGGCGCCCTCTGGTGACCCTGAAGGTTGCAGCGACGCTCGACGGGCAGTCAGCAGCAGCGGACGGCACCTCGCAGTGGATCACCTCCCTTCAGGCACGCGAAGACGGCCACAGGATTCGATCTGAGAACGATGTCGTCATTGTGGGTGCAGGAACAGTCCTCTCGGACGATCCAACGCTCACGGTGCGTCTCGAAGGTTACGACGGACCCCAGCCTCGTCCAGTGATCATCGCTGGGACGCGAGATCTGCCTTCGGATCGGCGTGTCTTCGCAAGAGACCCGATCGTCTATCGATCTTCACCCGCGGGCGAGGTCGACCCTGCCGAGGTCGTCAGGGATCTCGGTGAACGAGGAATCGTCGCGGCGATGATCGAGGGTGGTCCGTCGGTTGCTGGATCCTTCCTGCGCTCCGGAGTCGTTGACCAGATCATCTGGTACGTGGCAGCGAGACTCGCCCTGGGGACCGGCACTCCGGCGATCGCCGGCACGTTCGCGACGATGGGTGACATTCGCGACATCACGATCACCGATGTCGTTCGCATCGGGTCGGATATCAAGATCACTGCGACACTCGGCAAGGAGCGATGATGTTCACTGGCATTGTCTCAGAGCTCGGAACGGTCACGAGGATTCTTCGACTGGATGGGTTCACGAAGCTCACGGTGGAGGCTCCGGACACGGTCCGAGGCATCACGATCGGCGACTCCGTCGCTCTCAACGGCGTCTGTCTCACGGCTATCGGGGTCGAGGATGAGGCGTTCAGCGTCGAGGTGGTCGACGAGTCGCTATCGAGAAGTGCGCTTGGAGCCCTCGTCGTGGGCGACCGGGTGAACCTCGAGCGACCCATGCTGTCCAACGGACGTTTCGATGGGCACATCGTGCAGGGTCACGTTGATGGAGTAGGGCGGGTTGTCGCTGTAACACACGAAGGCGAGGCGGTGCGACATCGAATCGAGATGCCGGGTGATCTCTCGCGATACGTGGTGGAGAAGGGGTCGATCACGGTCGACGGCACGAGTCTCACCATCACAGCAGTGTCGAGAGTGGAGACGGAGGACGCCTGGTTCGAGTTCGTCGTCATACCCCACACACTCGCGGCCACGGTCTTGGGCACGTCAGAGATCGGGACCGCCGTAAACCTCGAGGTCGACGTGATCGCGAAGTACGTCGAGCGCATGATCGGGAGTGCACGATGAAGCTGGCTCCCATTGAAGAGGCAATTGACGCGATAGGTCGCGGGGAATTTGTCCTCGTCGTCGACAGTGAGGACCGCGAGAACGAGGGTGACCTCATCATCGCGGCGGAGATGGTGACTGCTGAGAAGATCGCGTTCATGGTCCGCCACACGTCGGGATTGATCTGTCTCCCGATGACAGGTACACGGCTCGACGAGCTCGAGATGCCGCTGATGGTCATGGACAACACGGAAGCCCATAAGACGGCTTTCACGGTCTCCATCGACTTCAGAGAGGGCACGACGACCGGCATCTCAGCGGCAGACAGGGCCCGGACGATCCGCGCTGTCGTCGAATCGTCGAGCCGATCTACCGACTTCTCGCGTCCGGGACACATCTTCCCGCTTCGTTCCGACCGCGGCGGCGTCCTTACGAGACAGGGCCATACGGAGGCCGCTGTCGACCTGGCGAGCCTTGCGGGTCTCTTCCCTGCCGGTGTCCTGTGCGAGATCGTCAACGATGACGGAACCATGATGCGGGGCGATGCCCTGTCCCGCTTTGCGCAGGAGCACGGCCTCGTCATGGTCTCGATCGAGGACCTTGTCGCCTACCGGTGGCGCACGGAATCCCTCGTCGCGCGCGAAGCGTCGGCAACCTTGCCGACGGCCCACGGAGTCTTCGAGATCATCGGGTACCGGTCCACCATCGACGGAAGCCAGCATGTAGCGCTGGTCGTAGGCGATGTGACAGGCCGTCACGATGTGTTGACGAGAGTCCACTCGGTGTGTCTCACCGGCGACGTCTTCGGGTCGCTGCGTTGCGATTGTGGCACCCAGTTGCGTGAGTCGATGCGGCTCATCACTGAGAAGGGGGAGGGAGTCGTCGTGTACAACACCTCACATGAAGGCCGCGGCATCGGAATCCTCAACAAGATCGCTGCATACGACCTTCAGGAACAGGGCCTGGACACCGTGGACGCGAACCGTCAGATCGGACACGCCGATGACAATCGGCACTACGGCGTCGATGCCCAGATCCTGCACGACTTGAAGGTCTCGAGTGTGCGGCTTCTCACCAACAACCCCGACAAGATCCACCAGCTACGCCGCTTCGGCGTTCAGGTCGAGGGCCGCGTGCCGATCTGGGTAGGGGAGACGCCTGAGAACGAGGAGTATCTTCACACCAAAACCACCCGAATGGGCCACTTCGGAGAGGAGAACACCTGATGCGAGTCACCGACGAAGAGTCACACGACATCTCCGCTGCAGGGTTGCGGATCGGCGTCGTCACGGCGCTCTTCAACGAATCGATCACCTCAGGGCTCACCGCTGGAGCGATCGAATTCTTGGAGGAGGCGGGTGCTTCGGGGATTCGCACGGTCACAGTACCGGGTGCATTCGAAATTCCCCTGTTCGCACAGAAGCTCGCCACCTCCGGCTATCACGCCGTCGTCTGCCTCGGGGCGGTGATCGAAGGGGAGACGGACCACTATGAGCAAGTAGCGAACCGAACCTCTGAAGGACTGATGCGTGTGCAACTCGACACGGGTGTGCCGATCGCGTTCGGAGTCCTCACCGTCCGGTGTATCGATCACGCAATCGCACGCTCCCAGCCCGGGGCGAAGAACAAGGGCAGGGAGGCCGCAGCGGCCGCGGTGATGGCGGCGCGAGCGCTCGAGACCCTAGATAGAGCGTAACACGCACTAGTCTTCTGCCCGTAAACGACGCAAGTGGAGGCGCCTGCTTCCCACCTGTCCGCCGGCCAAGGCGTTCCAGGTCCAGAACGTCCGGCGGCACCATGTTGTGCCGCTTATGTTCTTGTAGGCAACCTCCTGTGTAAAGACGATCATGAACCAGGAGGAACTCTTATCGCAGAGCCACGGGTCAACGAACGAATCCGCGTCAAGCGCGTGCGTCTCATCGCACCCGATGGTGCCCAGATCGGCGAGAAAGACATCGACGAAGCACGGTGGCTCGCAGCCCAGCTCGGACTCGACCTCGTTGAAGTTGCACCAGACGCTCGTCCACCGGTCGTACGGATGATGGATTACGGAAAGTTCAAGTACGACCAGTCGGTCAAAGCACGCGAAGCTCGTAAGAACCAGACCCGTACCGTCATCAAGGAAGTTCAGTTCAGGCCGAAGATCGGATCAAGCGACTTCGACGTCAAGCGCAAGCGAGTTGTGAAGTTCCTCATCCAGGGTGACAAGGTCAAATGCACCATGCGGTTCCGCGGGCGTGAGATGGCTCACCCCCAGCTCGGACGTGACATCCTCAAGCGTCTCTTTGATGAGATCTCCGACTATGGGGAGATCGAGACGATGCCCAAGCTAGAAGGGCGAAACATGACCATGGTCCTTGTGCCGGTGAAGAACCGTCCCATGGACCTGATCGAGAACGAAGACGAGAACGAAGACGAGGAGTAGCCAATCGGCTCTCCTCTCTCTCCCCACAGGAGCACACTGTGCCGAAAATGAAGACACACAAGGGCGCTGCAAAGCGCTTCAAACGGACGGGCACCGGCAAGATCAGGCATGACAAGGCCTGGCGCGGTCACAACCGGCACAAGAAGTCCACGACGCGCTGGCGGCGCGTCAAAGGCAAGTCCAACCTCGCAGGTGGCGATGCGAAGCGCATGCGCCGTCTGCTCCACCCGTAGGAGGCCCTCATGGCTCGTGTCAAGCGATCTGTGGCCGCGCGCAAGAAGCGCAAGAAGGTAATGGAGCGGGCTTCCGGTTACACCGGAGCCCGTTCACGGAGATATCGCGCTGCTCGTGAGCAGGTCATGCATGCAATGCAGGATTCCTACGACCACCGTCGTGCGCGCAAGGGGCAGTTCCGCCGCCTGTGGATCCAACGGATCAACGCCGCGGCTCGTATCAACGGTACGACGTACTCGCGTTTCATGGCCGCCCTCAAGACCGCCGAGGTCGAGGTCGACCGAAAAATGCTCGCTGAGATGGCAGTGAACGACCCCGACGCGTTCGCCGCGCTTGTCGAGGTCACGAAGGCTGGCGCCACGGAGTAATCCAGAGACGGATGCGACTATCGGGCCCCCGTAACTGCGGGGGCCCGATCGCGTGGCACCCCCTACGCGATTGGCTCTGCGAGGACGTACGATGGGCCGATGGATCCCGCCATCACCTCCTCCAGCAACCCCGTGGTGAAGCGCTTTCGCAAGCTGCACAGGGCACGGGGGAGGAGGGAGACGGGCTTCACGCTCCTTGAGGGTCCCACCCTGTTCGCACTTGCAGCCGATGCAGGCGTCATCCCGGAGGCTGTGCTCATGGGGGAGTCAGACGAGGCGACCCAGGTCCTCTGCGCGGAGCGGGGGTGGGAACCCGTTCTCGTTCTGGCTGACGTTCTCGGAAGGGCAGCCGAGAGTATCCATCCTCAGAGCCCCGTCGTGATGATCGCAATTCCGCCGCCGTCTCCGATGCGCACGAGAGACACGCTCATTCTTCGGGATGTCTCCGATCCGGGAAACGTGGGAACGATGATCCGATCCGCCGCCGCTTTCGGGTGGGATGTGTGCATCAGCGGCGCGAGCGTCGATCCGTGGAGTCCCAAGGTGATTCGAGCAGGTGCCGGCGCACACTTCGCCCTCCAGATCTCGTCCTCGCACGACCCGATCTCCGACGCCCGCAATCTCGGGCTCGAGACCGTAGCCACGATTGTGTCGGATGGCCTCGACCCTGCACGCGGCGAGCAGCCCGTAGCTCTCCTCATCGGATCGGAGAACTCAGGGTTGTCTCCTGAGGACATCGGGCGCGCCGACCGCACGCTCACGCTCCCCATGTCAGGCGAGACGGAGAGCCTCAACGCCGCCGTGGCGGCATCGATAGCGATGTACGCGCTCGGGCGGCTCTGAAGCTTCCGCTCGTACCGGTCAGAGCGTGGTTGCGCGAGGGAGGCTGGCGACAAAAGTAGTTCTTCGGAAATGAGCGGGGTTTGGTGATGGCAGAGATATGACAGGGGCTCTGCCAGTCTGACGGTAGTGAACACCTTCAGAATGGAGAGTCCCTGTGGAAATCGACCCTACTGTCATGTACGAGTTGCTTGTCGGACTCGGCAATGTAGACGTTGTGGGTGTCGACGACGTGGCGGATGAACCGATACGGGTCCATGTCGAGACGAGACAGCCGCGACCCGACTGTGGGCGGTGTGGGGACCCCGGCGGTGGTCAAGGAGCGGTCCTGTGGCCGAGCTGGTGGATCTGTGTGTGTTCGGCCGGCCTGCACGTCTGGTGTGGCGCAAGCACCGGTGGTCGAGATGAGCCACAGCGCGGGGAACAGCCGGTGGCTCGCTGCGGCACGCAGGAACCCTTGCAACTGTTGAGCGGTCCAGGCCTGCTGCTCCACTTTGGGAATCGCCCTGAGCTTCGGGGCGTGAGCCACGAACGCGACGTTGCGTGTCACGATGCCTCTACGGGCGGCATCATTGAGGGCGCCACGGACGATGAGATGGATCTCCAACACGGTCTTGGGTGCCAGTGGTTTCCGCCCGTCGGTTGGATGGAGTTTCTGGTCGTAGAGCGCTTCGAGATGGTGTGGGCGCAGACGCCGAATCGGGACCTTGCCGAGGGTCGGGAGGATGTGCCGGTCGATCTTGCGGCGGTAGCCGTCCCAGGTGCTGCGAGCCAGCTCGAGTTTCTTGCCTGGCAGCTACCTGGTGGTCAGATAGGCCCCGAAGGTGAGTGATCTTCCTTCGTCGTTGCGTCCGTTGAGTTTCGCGGCAAGCCGCGCCGCCAACCTCTCTGCATCTTGTCGGTTGGTTCCTGCGGGGTGCCAAGTGCGACGTTCCTTTCCGGTGACCGGGTCCAAGCCTTCATAGATGACCGCATATCAACGGTCGCCCTTCTTGGCCACGTAGCCTTTCACGATTGCTTCTGCTACCGGGCTCCGACGTTTGGGACCCGGTAGAAGGATCGGTAGAAGAACCGGTGAACCGGAAGTCGAGCCGGTCCGGGCGCTCGGGAGGTTCTCGTGTGCCCCGACTTGATGGGAGTTGACCGAGATGGCCGGACTCGCATGAAGGTGTCTCGGACGAACCTGGATCGGTTCATTTGTGGGTCTCGATGATGTTTCGTGGCTGTGTGTGCACCGCCGGGGCGACTTCTCGGTTGCTCGATACATGTCGCGAATGGGTTTTCTTCGGAATGTTCTTGACTTTCAAGGTGGTTGAAGGTGTACGTTCGATGAGTCGGCAGGAGCCGACGGGACATTCGATGAACGAGTTGATGATGGCAGAGCAGCAGGTGTTGACTGTGAATGGCATGACGTGTGACGGTTGTGAGCGGCGAATCGCGTCTGCCCTTGATGGCGTGTCGGGAATCGATGAGGCATCGGCAGATCACCAGGCCGGGATTGTGACGTTGCAGGTCGACCCGACGGTTGCCGGCCCGGACGCAGCGCGTAGTGTGATCGAGGAACTGGGTTATGAGGTGGTGTCGGGATGAGGATCGGCGAGGTTGGTGCGGCGGTTGGCGTGGACACGTCGGCGATCCGCTATTACGAGTCGGTCGGAGTGTTACCCGAGCCGGATCGAACTGATTCGGGCTACCGGAGGTATTCGGAGGTCGACGTCGAGCGGCTGCGGTTTGTCGTCTTGGCGAGGTCCCTTGGCGTCGGGTTGAACGATATCCGTCAGATCTTGGGTCTTCGAGACAAGGGCGAGGCTCCATGCGGATTTGTCCGCGGGGTGTTGGATCGCCAGGTCGACGCCGTAGAGGAACGGATCACCCAGTTGGAGGTCTTGTCGGGCGAGTTGCGCGAGCTACAGCGGGTTGCGCGCACGTTGCCAAACACCGGCTCGGACGATCCCTGCGTATGTCACATCCTCCAACCCGCCGGTGCACAGCATTGACGACGGAACAGATGCAACAACCGTATTGATGAATGACAGTGATGAACATATGGCGACGACAACATCAAAGACGTTCATAGTGAGGGGGTTTCATTGCAATGGATGCGCTGACAACCTGTCATCGGCGCTGAGCAACATGGATGGGGTGATCCGGGCTCGCGCCGACTACGACGAAGGCCGGGTAGAGGTGCGTTTCGACGCTGACCGCGTGTCTAAGCAGGACATCAGGGACCGGATCAGCGCCACAGGATTCGAAGCCAACTGAACCGACAAGGACCTGACATGGCGAACCAACACGGAGACACTGAGGGGGTAGAGACAGTCGGGCAGGCTGCGTTCCGGATGAAGATCGGCGGCATGTCGTGCTCGTTCTGCACCTCGACCATCGCCAAGGCCTACGCACGCATCGACGGTGTCTACGAAGTCGGTGTGTCCCTCGCCCACGAGGAGGGTCTCGTCAAGTACGACCCATCCAAGGTGACACCCGAGAAGCTGCGCCGCACCCTTGAGGAGATGGGATACACCTACCGTGATCCCGAGAAGGTGCGCAGCTTCGACGATGACACCGCTGAGCTTCGCCGTGAACGGTTCCGGCTGACCGTCGCTGGGAGTTTCACGGTTGCGAGTCTTCTGCTGATGCTGGTTGGCCAGTGGCTCGACATTGTTGACATTCCCCTGATGCCACGGCTGCTGCTGGCCCTGGCGCTCAATACGATGTTCGTTACCGGCTGGTTCATCATGAAGATGGCTTGGGCGTCGCTGCGTCGCGGCATCCTCAATCAACATGTGCTGTTGGAGTTCGCGGCGTTCGCTGGTATCGCGGGTGGGTTTCTCGGACTGTTCGTCCTCGACAACTTCCCCGTCGGGGACTTCTTCGCCGCCGCCACCCTCGTCACGACATATCACATCTTGTCGCACTACTCGTCGCTGGTGGTGCGCACCCGGTCGTCCCAGGCGGTACGTCGTCTCATGGATCTACGCCCCGATACCGCCCGGGTCATCCGTGACGGGCAGGAGGTCGAGGTCCCTATCGAGGAGGTGGTCGCAGGGGACAGGGTCCGAATCCGGCCCGGCGAGTCGATCCCGGTCGACGGCTACGTCATCGACGGCGTCTCCGCAGTGGATGAGGCGCTGGTGACCGGCGAATCGATCCCCGCCGAGAAGGTCTCCGGTGACGAGGTGATCGGCGGCTCGATCAACCAGACCGGCACCCTCGTCGTCAATGTGACCCACGTCGGGGACGACGCCTTCTTGTCCCAGATCGCCCGCTCCATCGACGAGGCCCGTAGCCTGCGCCCCGGTGTCCTCCAGGTCGTCGATGTCGTGCTGCGTTACTTCGCCCCCACCGTGCTCATCTTCG
>JASJXX010000022.1 GCA_030123765.1 Actinomycetota bacterium
GAAGGCGACAGTGAAGAAGGCGCCGGTCAAGAAGGCGACAGCGACGAAGTAGCGTCCGGAGACTTCAGCAGCGATGCGGGCCCGATTGACGCGGGTCCGCATTCGTGTTTCAGCACCGGGTGCTAGCTCGTGACGATCGGATCTGTCTCGCCAGCGGCATCGATCCAGCCCTGCACCATCTCAACGGTCGGGAGCCGCTGGACGAGCCTTCGGCGGGTATTGATGTGAGTCATCACCCCTATGAGGTTCTCCGCGTTACGTCTCCGCAAGAGTTTCATCGTGTCAACGCCCACCGCCGCGAGGAGATCCGCGTACTCCGAGCCGATACCCCTTACCCGCATCAGGTCAGCTTGGTGAGCCCATCTGAGCAAGTCCGCGGTGGGGATACCCGTCCGCTCGGAGACCCCGCTCCTGCCCTTGCGGGTCGATGCCTGCTCGAGTAACGACTCTGTCGTCCTGACCTTCGACTTGCGCAGCTTTGTTGCATGGCGATGACTGATTGACCGAATCGATGAGATCGATGCCATTTACGTTCTCCCCGAGACGTCCACTCGACAACGCATCAGCCGAGACTACCCAACTCTTGGTTCGCGTGTGGCGTCATCGTCTCGCTCTCGGAATGTCGTCGAACGAGTCGTAGATCGATGGAGGGAGATGATCGAACCAGACTTCACTCACCTCTAGTGAGCGGGAGGCGATCACGCTGTGCAGGTTGAGGGACCCTTCATCGCCAAGCAGGTGCTCCCAGACGGAGTGATCCAGGACGACCGGCCAGTCGATGATGTATCGATACTTGGGAACGGCGACATCTATCGACGGGTTCGACGCAGCATCGATCAGGGAGCCAACGATCGTGCTGTCGATCCCGGGCTGATCGCCACGAGCGACCACGCAGAGGTCGATGGCCCGATCGCGAGATGCGAGGTCGAGTGCAGAGCGCAGAGGCGCGGCGCTCCCGTCGGACCACTCGGGATCGATGATGATCGTCGACCCTCCGAGGTCGATGGTCTCAATGATCTCTTCGGCGCCGTAGCCAAGCACAACCACAGCATCGTCAACGGGCCAGGTCGCAACGTCGTTCAATACCTTCTGCAACAGCGGCTCCCCGCCCACCTCAGCGAGGTACTTGGGTCCTGAGAACCCCGAGCCGGGATCGGCTGCGAGGATGATGGCGAGTGTCGACATTGCCCCCGAGGCTAATAGAGGATGTAACGCGTGTGGGAACGGCGTCGCTGGTCGATTGTCTGTGCCTCGCCACGCGTTCGGCCAGATCCGGAAAGTTCGGGTCGATCTCGTATGGGTAGCCGTCCCACCACCCGTCGCGTTCGGGGACGAAATTTCGCGGTCGCGGGTGAGCAGCCAGAGCCCGTGCCTTCATCTCGGCTTCAACGCTCGGAGCGCACGCCAGAATGTCGACGGCATTGATCGGCTTGAGGACCTCGAGACGGATGGTCTGGCCGAAGTTGAGGGTCGGGGAGAATGGGTGTTCCCACACTGTCGCCCCTCCGGTCAGGACGATAGGCAGCAGTGGCAGACCCGACGCTGCGGCGAGTCGGAAGGCGCCCTGGTGGAAGGCGACCTCGATCCCGAGGATCGAACCCTGCGGAAATACGACGTAGCTCTCCCCACGGGCGGCAGCGGTCCTGACTGCTCCGAGCATCTCACGGTACGCAGAGGCGCCGTTGCTGATTGAGAGGGAACTCTGCGCCGAGTCAGTCAGGTATCGGCCGAGGAAGCGCCACTCGAAGAGTTCCTCGGTCGCCGAGTAGGCGAGGTCGAGGGGGAGGCGGATCAACGCGAGCACATCGGCGAATCCCTCGTGAAGGGATGCGACGACGTACTGCTCGGCAGGGTCGATGTGACGGATTCCGTGTAGCTCGATCGTGAGCTCGAGAGCCCGTGTTGCCTGGGTTGCCCACCGGCGTTCCTCGATATGGAGCCGTCTGCGGTCACCCGATCGAGCGGCACTGAGCAGCCGCAGATAACTCGGGCCGAAGAGGGACGCACCGCGCGCGAGGGCGTGCATCCGGGCCCTCCGGGACGCGACTGATGCCATCCCTCCCGGCAGGAGATATCGGTGTGAGTCCCTTGCCATCACAGAGGAGAACCACACGGTGGTGCATTCCCTTCCCGGCGTCAGCCGCTGGTGACTGTTGTTGTCGTTGGCGGGACTGTGGTTGTGGTGGTCGTGGTGTTGGGTGCTGGCCTCGGCCTGCGGTACCGCCAGGACCACTCCTGGGTGGTCACCGATCCGTCGGCGTGCTCCATGACGCGAGTGACCGTGTTGCCGGCACGTCGGGAGGTGCAGGTCCGGCCTCCGTTATTCCCGAAGAAGGTGACGGTTATCGACGTCGGTGTGTACTCGGTGTGGATGTACACGACCGCCTGAGAGTCGTTACGGAATCTGACGTCTGGAGCCGGCCAGCCGAGAGTCGCTTCGCGCACGAATGGGTAGCGGCTGAAGTAGAGGCTGTGGGGTTGATGGAACACATCTTCGTAACACCCGAAGAAGACCGCGTTGTAGAACGTCGTCGCGAACTGGCTCGTCCCTCCGCCGATGTTGATGGCGCTGTCACAGCACCGGACCCGGCCGTTGATGATCGCTCCTGCTCTCAAATAGCCCTCGGCCACGGTGCGTTCGCCTGCGTGTTCGTTGATCGAGAACTCTTCGCCTGGCATGACGATTGCACCGCGGATCTCGTCAGCGAGAAGCTGGATGTTCGTTACTCTCGCCTGGCAGCATCGATGGGCCGTCGTGAAGGACGACACCTCTCCAAGGGGCCCCATGTCCTGAGCCATGATGGTTGTGAACTCAGCTACGTCTCCGTCCATCATCGGAATCGTCCCTCTGTGGGAGCCTCTGGCCGCACTCTCGACCACTTCCGGTATCTTCTCGAGGTCGACCTTCTGTCCGATGATCGACGGCACTATCGAGAGTTCGCGGGTTCCTTCGTCAAACGTGAAAGTGGCGTTCACCGGGGGAACGGTGAATCGGTCGACGGATCGCGACGCGATCTTGCGCAAGGTGTCGTAGTCGAGCGCTACTTCGAGCGTCGCGGGGGAGGTGCGGGTTACGTTGCTTCTCAGGGCAGTGGCGAGGTCGGCGGAGGTGAAGACGATCGCGCCGGGTCGAGTGGCGGAGGCAAGGACCACCCGCGAACCGATCAGAAGGGAAGCCCGCTCGACCGCGGCGTCAACGACGCCATTCGTGATCATTGGCTCGAGAGGGATGAGGGGGAGGAGGAGCGGCGCCCGGTTCTCCGACGCGAGATACTTGACCATGAGCGCGAGCGCGGCGTCAACGTCGATCCTGAGGCCCGCCCGGGGATACTCGGGGACCGCGGCACCGTCTGCAACCCGCACGGCGCCCTCGTGCGCGGGAGTGTCGAGCACGGTAGCTGTCCACCTGTCGAGGATCGCTCTGAGGGCCTCCTCGTCGACCGTGGACGGGACCTCGATCTCGACTCGTGTAGTGAACGTGGTTAGCCATCGGGCGAAGTTCGATAAAAGACCGGAAGGTCGACGGACGGTCATCGCCGCCTTGGCGACCGATCGTTCGTCGATGGAGAATCCGGCGTCGGAAGGGTTGAGCGCGAGTTCGTCGCCTTCGACGATCACGATTGCGACCGTAGCGAGAAGCGACGCCTCGTACGCGCCGACACGGGTCGCGGCTTCGTCCTCGGTGAGGCCAGAGAGGTCCACTCCCGCGGCGGTTACACCCCTGCTGACGCGGTCGGCGGAGATCGCTTCCTCACTGACGTAACCAATCGCCAAGGTCGTGACGAGGAGCATCGGAATGGCGATCAGCGCGGTGACGAGGTGCTGGCGCATCTCCCTCCTCGTTGCCGCCCGTGCGGCGATTGTATGCGGCAATCAGCGCAATGGAGAGCGATGCCCCGGCTGCGGGGCTCTCGTGTCGTGCGCCCCTTAGATGCGCTTGTCGTCTGTCATGAGTTCCCAGAACTCGATCGTGGATCCAACGGCGATCTCCCTGAGTTGCACGGCGATCTCCTTGACCCCTTCGACGGGAGCGCGGTCGTCGCGGTACGGCGTACGCAGAGTCTCGTCTGTCCACTCCATGACAACCTGGTCGCGTTCTCCCGGCGTTGTGCCGCTGTTGAAGTACACCCTGCTCTCTGAGCGCGTACCTGCGTTCTGATAGGTCTTACCGATCGAGTCGATGAGAGACGCTGCCCTGCGGGCTTCGCCCGGCTTCACGGTGTAAATCCGACGGATGAGATACATGATGTCCCTTCGATTGCTCAGAGAATGCGACGGTAGTCGATCCCCTGATCGTCCGTCTACGAGAGTGCTTCGATCTCGGCCAATACTCGATCGATCTCCGCGATCGTGTTGTAGTGAACGAACCCGACACGCACAAGGCCGTCCTCAGAACGGTCAAGTCGCTGCATGACTTCATAGGCGTAATAGTTCCCGGCCCACACAAAACATCCCAGGTCGCCGAGCCTTGTAGCAACATCGTCAGGGGTGATCCCCTCGATGTCGATCGCGAATGTTGGCGTCCGACTCGTGGGTGTCGTGTGACCGAGAAGGGTCACTCGTGGCATCGTCGCGATTCCTGAGAGGAAGCGTTCCGCGAGCTCTGCCTCGTAGACGCTGATCGCCTCGTACGCCGAGATGATCCGCTCTCGGCGGGTGGCCCCGGAGCCGAGCGAGGCGAGGTAGTTGACCGCCGCTGTCACGCCTGCGAGGGACTCGAACGACTGAGTGCCTGTCTCCCATCGGTCGGGGGACGTCTCGGGCGCGGGCCGGAGCTTGTACGGCTCGATGGCTGAGAGCAGATCCTCTTTGCCGTACATGCATCCCGTGTGGGGACCGAACCACTTGTACGCCGAGACTACGAGGAAGTCCGTATCGGAGGCGGTGACATCTATGCGTCCATGGGGCGCGTAGTGCACGGCGTCGACGTAGGTGAGCGCACCAACGCTGTGCGCCCGCTCCACGATCTCGTCAACAGGTGTGACCGTGCCGACGGCGTTCGACGCGTAGGTGAAGGCGACCAGGCGGGTCCGGTCGTCAAGGGCAGCGTCGAGGGTGTCAAGGTCGAGGTCGCAACCACGTTCCGGGTCGAAGTCCACGAACCGGACGGCAACGCCCGCAGCATCGGCGGCTTGCATCCATGGCGATACGTTCGCATCGTGATCGAGCTTCGTGAGCACGATGTTGTCACCGACGCTCCACGTCCGAGACAGTGCCCGCGAGAGGGAGAAGGTCAACGACGTCATGTTCTGTCCGAAGACGATCTCATGTGGACGTGCGCCGAACAGGTCAGCGAGTGCCGCCCGCGCGTCGGCAACGACGGCACCGGTTTCGTGCGACGTTGCGAACGGGCCGCCCAGGTTGCTCCCGCCCCGAGCCATGAACCCGGCCATGGCGTCGATCACCGACGCGTGGACTTGAGTACCTCCGGGCCCGTCGAGGTAGGCCGCTGCTCTCCCGTCGACAGAGCGCGTGAGCGAGGGGAACCCGGATCGAACGGATGTGGCATCGATTTTCACGACCTGAGCGTATACCGATGTGCCCCCGAAAGGCAGCTTCTCCATGCACGCATGTAGCGTTCGAGGAATGCAGTGGTTGTCAGAGAAGATCCTTGTGCTCATGGGTTGGGAGATCGTCGGGCAGCGCCCCGACGAACCGAAGCTGGTGATGGTGGGATACCCGCACACTTCCAACTGGGACTTATTCCTTCTTCTAGCCCTCGCGAGCCACTTTGATCTCAAGGTGCGGTTCCTCGCCAAGGCCGCGCTGTTTCGCGGGCCGCTGGGGTACTTCATGCGCCGGTGGGGCGGGGTTCCTGTTGATCGGTCGGGAGCCCACTCCCTGGTCGATGCGGCCGTAGCCGCTTTCTCCACGCATGACGAGCTGATCCTGGTCATAGCTCCAGAGGGGACGCGGTCGAAAT
This sequence comes from Actinomycetota bacterium, assembly GCA_030123765.1. GTDB lineage: Bacteria > Actinomycetota > Acidimicrobiia > Spongiisociales > UBA5794 > B3-G11. The sequence goes on from JASJXX010000022.1 coordinate 5,924, forward strand.
CGTCGAGGTGGAAGTCCGGTTTCTGGCGGATAGCGGAGGCCGCAGAAGTCCCCGTGGTGATGGCGTTCATTGATGGCAGGACGAAGCGGATCGGACTGAGTGCCGTTGCGAAGAGCGGCGGCGACCTGGACGCGTGGATGCGAGTTGCCGCCGAATTCTACGCCGACAAGAACGGTCTGAGATCAGCAAATCGCGGGCCGGTCGCACTCTGACCCGGGTAGGTGAAGGCTCACGAAACAACTAGACTTAGGGCAAGAAACGCGAAATTTATCCTCCGGAGGCGCACGGTGTCGAGGGCACATCCCAAGTACCCAGGTATCCGAATCACCACCAACGGGAATCAGCTCGTCTCGTATCACACCGAGGCCCGCATTACCCAGGCAGGCGTCTTCTACCCGATCACCCCGTCGACCGAGATGGGGGAGAGCTACCAGCTCGCCTACGCAGAGGGCGTTCTCGATGTGTTCGGCAACTCGAAGATCGCGATCGAGACCGAGGGAGAGCACTCAGCCCAGGGCGGGGCCATCACCTGTTCACTCACGGGTCGCCGCACGGTCAACTTCACCTCCGGCCAGGGCATCGTCTACGGCCTCGAGCAGTACTATCACGCTCCGGGGAAGCTCTCGACGATGGTCCTCGAGGTAGCGGCGAGAGCGCTCACCAAGCATGCACTCAACGTTCACTGCGGCCACGACGACGTATATGCAGCTCTCGACTCGGGCTGGATCATGCTCTTCGCGAAGGACAGCCAGCAGGCGGCGGACCAGGCGCTGATCTGCCGCAAGGTCGCCGAGCTCTCGCTCAATCCCGCCATGAACGTTCAGGACGGGTTCCTCACCTCGCATCTCGAGCGCACCTTCTTCATGCATGAAGCCGATCTACTGCGTGAGTTCCTTGGAGCCCACGACGAGATCATCGAGACGCCAACCGACGCTCAACGTGAGCTCTTCGGACCTACTCGTCGACGCGTCCCGATCATGATGGACCTCAAGAATCCGATGCTCCTCGGACCGGTCCAGAACCAGGAGCATTACATGAACGGCGTCCTCGCGCGCCGGAACAACTTCACCGAAGAGATTCTCCCCATGCTCGAAGCTGCGTACGATGAGTTCGCAGAGCTGACAGGCAGGCAGTACGGCCTGGTCAGCGAGTATCGCAACGACGATGCCGAGGTCACCTTCGTCTCGCTCGGGTCCGCGGCGGAGAACATCGAGGCGGCGGTCGACTACCTGCGCGAGCACGACGGTGCCAGGGTCGGTTCGGTTCACATCAATGTGCTCCGCCCTCTTCCGGAAGCAGCGATCGTGAAAGCGATCCAAGGCAAGAAGATGATCATCGTCCTCGAGCGGGCGGATGACGGCCTCTCGGGCGACAACCAGATAACCAGGGAGATTCGCGCGGTCCTCTCCAAGGCGTACGAGATTCACAGCGTCGGGTACAAGTCGGACATTCCCGGTGTCGCGTACGACGAGATGCCGATCATCTTGTCCGGGTCGTATGGCCTGGGTTCTCGTGACTTCCGGCCAGAGGCCATCATCGGCGCCTACGAGTACGCCATGGGACGCAGCGCTCGCCAGGACGGAGCAACCCTCGCGGACGGCGCCACCTACTTCACGCTCGGAATCGACCACCCCTACGCCGTGATCTCTGACCGTACTCCGTCGCTTCTCCCAGAGGGTTCGATCGCGGTCCGGTTCCACTCCATAGGCGGCTGGGGGATGATCACCACGGGCAAGAATCTTTCGGAGGTGATCGGGGCGATCGGTGACGACCTCATCAAGCGCGAGCACCAGGTGGACGAGTTCGGTCGACCCCGAGAAGTCATCCACGTGTCCGCCAACCCGAAGTACGGGTCAGAGAAGAAGGGTTCCCCAACCCAGTACTTCCTTGTTGCAGCACCCGAACGGATCCGTGTCAACTGCGATCTCCATCACGTCGACGTTGTTCTGTGCCCCGACCCGAAGATCTTCACGCACACGAATCCGTTGCTGGGCTTGAACCCCGGCGGAACGTTCGTGTGGGAGTCAGAAGAAGACCCGGGGACGGTGTGGGAGCGGATCCCGCGTGAGTACCGCCAGGAGATCATTGAGAAGAAGATCCGTATCGTCACCCTTCCCGGCTTCAGGATCGCTCGCGAGGCGACCGATCGACCCGAACTCCAGCTCCGGATGCAGGGGAACGCGTTCCTGGGCGCGTTCTTCGCCGTATCAGGGATGCTTGAGGAGTACGACGTCACAGAGGAGCGCTACCGCGAGATAGTGAACGCCCAGTACCACAAGAAGTTCGGGCGATTCGGGGACGCCGTCGTAGCGTCGAACATGGAGGTGATGACGAAGGGGCAGGAGCTCATCACCGAGATTCCGCACGGCCCGGTCGATGGACCGGACCGCTCGAGCATGCGACTCCCCGCGCTCGAGGCGTGCGGCACGTGCGCTATCGAGGTGCCATCTACCGAGCCCGCAGCTCAACAGGAGGTGCGGATCCCGCTCACGATGATCTCGACCTTCAACAAGGAGTACAAGGCCGGTCTCGGGTATGACCAGCCAGCGACACCGCTGGCTTCGGTCTCGATGATGGCAGCGGGAACCGGCCGGGCCGCATCGAAGTACGTGTCTCGCCGCGAGACGCCGGTGTGGATTGCTGAGAACTGCACTGGATGCATGGATTGCATCATTGCTTGCCCCGACACGGCGATGCCGAACGTCGCCCAGGACATGGACGTCGTGCTCGCAACCGCAGCGAAGGGCTACATCCTCGACGAGGCCGAACGAGCGAAGATGGTCGAGGCACTGCCAGCGCTCGAGGAGCGGCTCCGCGTCCGGATGCTCGCAGCCGTAGGAGCGAAGGAGTCGGTTCCCTTCAACGACGTCCTCGGTGAGGAGGTCGCGACGATCGACACGGTCTCGGAGGTCGCCAGGTCCGAATTCATGGAGCTCTTCGACCGGGTGCCGTTCGCCTACACCAGGACGTCGCATCTCTTCCGCTCACTCGAGCGGAAGGAGTCCGGGTCGGGCGGGCTCTTCTCGATCATGGTGTCTGACCTGTGTAAAGGCTGCGCCGAGTGCGTATTCGAGTGCCCGTACGAGGCGCTCGAGATGGAGCAGGAGACACCCGAGATCAACGCTGACCACATGTCTGGCGTGAACTTCCTCGACCTCCTCCCCGATACGCCATCGAAGTACCTCGGCCGGTTCGATCCGCAGGACGCGGCGGGGTCTGCAGCGGCGCACCTGAAGAACCACCTCATGGTGCGTACGAATTATGAGGCGCTCGTCAGCGGCGACGGCGCGTGCGCTGGGTGTGGCGAGAAGAGCGTGCTGCATGCCGTTGCTTCTCTCACCGAGGCCTACATGCGGCCTCTGTATCACGCGAAGGCGGATCGCCTCGACGAGAAGGCTCTTCAGCTCGAGGAGTACGGACTCAAGATGCTCGGGGAGATCAAGACGCTCGATGAGGACGGTTACCGCCGTTTCCACAGACTCGTTGCGCACTCCATATTCGGACTCGGTGGCGAGACGGAGACGGACACAGATGCGAGACTCAGCGCGCATGGTCACATCGCCGATGAAGAGATCATTGAGGCCCTCATTGCCACGATGCGCCAGGACGCGTTCAACCACCGCGACCTTCAGGCGCTCGACGGAACGGTTCCCAACGGCATGGCGGTCATGGCGATGGGGGCGCACACCGGTTGCAACACCGTGTACGGGTCGACGCCGCCGAATAACCCGCATCCGTATCCGTGGATGAATTCGCTCTTCCAGGATGGTGCGACTGTGACATGGCTCCTTGGTGAGAGTTTCATCCAGGACCACGCGAGACGGTCGGTGATCCCGGAGCGGCTCGCAGACCAGTTGATGCTGGGAGCCGGTGTGACCGAGGACGAGTACTTCGAGATGACTCGCATGACCGACGCAACCATGACGGCGCGTGAGATCAACGAGCTCCCCAAGGCGTGGGCGATCGGAGGCGACGGCGGAATGGGAGACATCGGTTATCAGAACGTGTCGAAGGTCGTGCTCCAGAACCGCCCGAATGTGAAGCTTCTGATGCTCGATACCCAGGTGTATTCGAACACGGGTGGGCAGAACTCGGATTCGTCACCGATGCCAGGCGGCGGCGACATGAACCAGTTCGGTCCGGCCTCTGAAGGGAAGCTGACTGAGAAGAAGGGAGTCGCCGAGACGTTCATCTCCGGGCACGGGTCACCTTTCGTGGCCCAGGTGTCGCTCGCAAACGCGGCCCAGTTCTATAAGGCGATCATTGACGCCATCAGTTACAGGGGCACCGCGTTCATCCAGAGCTACACGACATGCCAGCCTGAACACGGTGTCGCGGACAACCTCTCCTCGCATCAGGCGGCTCTTGTGCGAGACGCGCGGTCCATGCCTCAGTTCGTGTTCAACCCGCAGCTCGGCGAGACGTACCAGGAGGCGCTCGACATCGCGGGGAACCCCAACCGCGACCGTGACTGGACCCAGATCACGTCGAAGCAGACCGACCGCACGTATCAGCTGACGGTGGCGCACTTCGCTGCGACGGAGGCGAGGTTCCGGCGTCATCTCCGACCGGTCAAGGACACCGAAGGGCTTGTACACCTCGACGACATGCTGCTCCTGGTGCAACAGAGCGATGTCGTCCGTCGAAGCGTGCTTGACCCGACGCACCGTTCCTATGTCCCCGACTTCGGTGTGTACATCGAGGTTGAGGACGCGAAAGGGAACGTCAAGGCGATGGAGATCTCCCGGCAGCTCGTGCTCTTCGCTGTCGAGCGCCGCAAGTCGTGGCGGATGCTCCAGTCCAAGGCTGGAATAGAGAACCTCGACTACATTGCACAGAAGGAGGCGCTCGTGTCCTTCGAGGAAGACGGCGTCCCGATGGCTGACCGCATCACGGAGATCCGCAGACGTTTCGACGAAGCCTTCGAGGGCTAGATCCTCCTCTTCTCTCCCGCCGAAGAGCGGGGGAGAGAGAAGAGTGGGTTCTCTGACGTCGCCGCGCTCGGCCGTCTCTCGCTCTATGTCATGCTGTGATGGGGAGCCGGCGTCTGGGGCGCGGCTCACTCTCTCCTGCGCCCGCCAGGACGAGCTACGCTCTCGTCGCAGGAAGGAAATCATGGAACAGGAACACGTCCACCTGGACCTCAACGGACCGATTGCCACGGTCACTCTCGCACGCCCCGAGAAGCGCAATGCCCTGGGCCTCGACGTGATGCGATCGGTGGTCGAGAACCTTGAACGTCTACCGTCGGACATCGGAGTCGTCATCACTGCAGCGGAGGGCAAGGCATTCTCCGCAGGCCACGACCTCTCGGAGATGATCGGCAGGCCCGACGACTACTACGCCGAACTCTCAGCACGTGCGGCCAGATGATGAAGACCGTCCGTGCACTGCGCCAACCGGTCATAGCGAAGGCCCGGGGCATCGCTACCGCCGCAGGGTGCCGACTCGTTGCTAGCTGCGACCTTGCCATCGCTGCCGACACCGCGTGGTTCGCTACTCCAGGGGTCAAGATCGGGCTCTTCCGCCACACACCGATGGTGCCCATGAGCCGGGCCGTTGGCCACAAACGGGCGATGCAGATGCTGCTCACCGGTGAGCCGATCAGCGCCGCTACCGCTGCTGACTGGGGCCTCATCAATACCGTAGTGAGTTCTGACGAACTCGATGACGCTGTCATGGAGATGGCCGAGAAGATCCTGGTCTACTCCAAGAGCACGATCGCTCTCGGAGAGTCGACTCACTACGCTCAGGCCGAGATGAACGAAGACGCCGCGTACGAGATCGTGACGCGGGTGATGCCAGCGAACGCAGCCGGCGTGGACGCCCAGGACGGCATGGGAGCGTTCCTCGAGAAGCGTGAGGCGCAGTGGATCGACCAGTAACGCCCGTATTTCGCACGGAGCTGACGCCGCTCTCCTTCCTGGAGCGCTCCATGATCGTCTATCCCGACAAGATCGCCATGGTCTACGGTGACAGAGGGGTCAGCTACCGCGAGATGGCAGACCACGCCACCCGTCTCGCTCAGGCACTGCGGGCATCAGGCATCGTGGCCGGTGACCGGGTGGCTTACCTCTGCCCCAACGTCCCCGAGATGCTCATCGGACACTTCGCCGTGCCGCTCATCGAGGCAGTTCTCGTCGCGATCAACACGCGGTTGTCACCCCACGAGATCCACCAGATTCTCGATCACTCGGGAGCGAAGATACTCATCGGAGACACCGCCCTCCTAGCCGGCCTGGCGCCGGTCGTTGCCGGCTTCCTCTCGGTCCAAGAGATCGTCGCGATCGATGAGACCGGCACAGACGTGAGCTACGACACGACAACCTACGACGAATTCATGAGCCGCGGCACGAACGATCCCCTCCCGTGGACCGTCGACAACGAGGAACGAACGATCTCGATCAACTACACGTCGGGCACCACCGGGCGGCCCAAGGGTGTGATGTACACACACCGCGGTGCCTACCTCAACGCCCTCGCCGAGATCATCCACTCGAACCACTCGCCGGAGTCCGTGTACCTCTGGACACTCCCGATGTTCCACTGCAACGGTTGGTGCACCACGTGGGGAGTCACCGCCATCGGCGGTACCCACATCTGTCTCCGCGAGGTTGATCCTGCCAGGATCTGGTCACTCATCGACAGCGAGGGAGTGACCCACCTCAACGCGGCGCCGACCGTGCTCATCGGCCTGGCCAACGCTCCCGAGGCCCGCCGGTTCAGCCGGCCGGTGACGATCACGACGGCGGGAGCGCCCCCAAGCCCCACGATCATCGAGGCGATGGAGGGCCTGGGGGCGAGAATCGTGCACGTCTATGGCCTCACCGAGACGTACGGTCCACACACGGTGTGTGAGCTGCAGCCCGGGGTTGCCGACCTCGATGTCGCTGAGAGGGCGAAGTTTCTGGCTCGCCAGGGCGTCTCGCTCATCACCGCCGACCCAACACGGGTGGTCGACGATGACATGAACGACGTCGCCAGGGATGCAGCCGCCTTCGGCGAGGTCGTGATGGTTGGCAACAACGTCATGAAGGGGTACTTCGATGACCCGGAGGCCACCGAGGAGGCCTTCCGAGGCGGCGTATTCCACTCTGGTGATGTGGCGGTGTGGCATCCGGACAACTACATCGACCTGAGGGACCGCTCGAAGGACATCGTCATCTCTGGAGGCGAGAACATCTCCACCATCGAGGTCGAGAGCGTGATCGCGTCCCACCCCGCCGTGTTGGAGTGCGCGGTAGTGGCAGTGCCGCATGAGAAGTGGGGGGAGCGGCCCAAGGGCTTCGTCGTCCTCAAGGATGGCCACGAGGCCAGCGGACAGGAGATCATCGACCACGTCAGGGAGAGGTTGGCGCACTTCAAGGCTCCCGATACTGTCGACATCGTGCCCGAACTGCCGAAGACGTCAACGGGCAAGATCCAGAAGTACGTGCTGCGTGATCAGGAGTGGGTCGGCCACGAGCGGCGGATTCACTGACAGGAGTCCTCAGTTCTCACGACGCATGACTGAGGGGTGATCGGCGTCAAACGTTGTCGCGGCATCGGGTGGGCTACGATCGGCGACATCCACCGATTTACCGGAGCACACGCATGACCGAAGATGGCCACCAGTACGGCTTCTCGACGCGATCGATCCACGCTGGCCAGCGGCCCGACCCCGAGACCGGTGCCCGGGCGATGCCCATATACGCAACGACATCGTACGTCTTTGACGACCCGCAGCATGCAGCGGACCTCTTCGCGCTCCAGACGTTCGGCAACATCTACACCCGCATCGGGAATCCGACATCGGCGGCATTCGAGGAGCGGATGGCGTCGCTCGAGGGCGGTGTCGGAGCGCTCGCAACGGCGTCAGGCCAGGCGGCGCAACTGATCAGCATCCTCACCCTGGCCCAGAAAGGGGACGAGATCGTTGCGTCTCGTTCGCTGTACGGCGGCACCTACACACAGTTCGATGTAACGTTGCGCCGGATGGGTATCGACGTCACTTTCGTCGACATCCACGATTCCGACGCAATCGAAAAGGCGATCACCCCGCGCACGAAGGCCGTGTATGCCGAGACGATCGGGAACCCGAGAGCCGACGTCCTTGACTTCGATGCTGTCTCGAGCATCGCGCACAGCCATGGCCTCCCCCTCATCGTTGACAACACGTTCGCGACCCCGTACCTGTGCAGGCCACTGGAACATGGCGCCGACATCGTGACGCACTCGGCCACCAAGTTCATTGGTGGCCACGGCGCCGTGATTGCAGGCTGCATCGTTGAGAGCGGTAAATTCGCGTGGGACAACGGAAACTTCCCGCTCCTCACCGAACCTTCGCCTGCGTATCACGACCTCGAGTTCTGGGAGAACTTCCGCGAGTACGCCTACCTGATGAAGGCCCGCACCGAGCTGCTGCGCGACATTGGGGCGTCGCTCTCTCCATTCAACTCGTTCCTGCTGCTCTTAGGCCTTGAGACGTTGTCGCTGCGGATGAACCAGCACGTCGCGAACGCCAAGCAGGCCGCTGAGTTCCTCCGCGAACATCCCAAGGTTGCCTGGGTCGGCTACCCCGTGTTTGACGACAACGAATGGTTCGAGAATGCTCAACGCTACCTACCGAAGGGTCCGGGGGCCGTCTTCACATTCGGTCTGGTCGGCGGTCTGGCCGCCGGGGTCACGTTCATCGAGAATGTCGACCTTGCCTCCCACGTTGCAAACGTCGGTGACGCAAAGACGCTGGTGATCCACCCGGCGTCGACGACCCATCAGCAGATACCCGTAGCGGAACGGGCGGCCGCGGGGGTGAGCGATAACATGATCCGGATATCCGTGGGGATCGAGGACATCGAGGATATCTTGTGGGACCTCGGACGAGCCCTGGAGGCGACATGACGACAGCTACCGTTCCTGACGCGACCTCCGCCGAGCGCCTCGACATCATCCGCAGTGCGCGAACGGTCGCCCTTGTGGGTGTCTCTGCCAACCCGCTCCGCTCCTCGAATTTCGTCGCTGCGTACCTTGTGCGTACCGCGATGCGCGTCTACCCCGTCAATCCGGCCTACGACGAGGTGCTCGGCGAGAAGTGCTACCCGTCCCTGGCCGATCTCCCTCAGGTCCCTGACGTGGTCACGGTCTTCCGACGGCCGGACGCCATACCGCAGGTAGTTGAGGAGGCGATCGAGGTCGGAGCGAAGGTGGTGTGGTTCCAACTCGGGTTGCGCCACGACGAGGCGGCACGACGGGCGCTCGACGCCGGCCTGAAGGTCGTCCAGAACCGGTGCCTCAAGATCGAGCACGCCCGGTGGCACGGCGGACTCCACCTCGCAGGGTTCGACACCGGCGTCATCTCAAGCAAGCGGCACCGCCCCATCTGACCCAGCGATCGGTCACATTCCGGCCTGCCGATTATGCGTCGGTGTAGTAGCTCGCGGTGAGTGGCGACGTTGGGCCGTTGGTCTCGGCGTGTGCTCTGGGGCATCAACCATCTTGAACTCCTGGATCGCTGCGTCCTGTTCCTGAGTCGGGCTCTCGGGTTGGGGGATCGACTCAAGGGGTGAGACCATGATTACTCGTTGTTGTTTCCCGATGTCCACGTCTGGTACCTCCGTGCTCTCTCATCTAGATATTCCTGAACCGCGGCCTGCATCGTGCTGTTGTCGTGTGGTCCCGGCAGAGATGGCGCTCCAATGGTGGAACGTACTTTCTGGTCTCCGAATAGGTGCTGAAGCTTCTCAGCGGCGTCGATTGTCTGAAGCACCCCCCGGTTGATGATGGCGACAGCGAGGACTGTTGCTCTCTGAGCGCGATAGCCGCGGTGGTGCTCGACGACTCTGCCCTCGAGCCCGACGAGACCAACTACAAACGTCTTGCCAAGGGTGCTTCCGAGTTCACCCATCAGGGCTTCGACGGTCTTCGCGGCGTAGATGCCGCAGCCGAACGCGACGTCAGCGCATCGCCCATCGGTGTGGGGAATCTCCCCATCCCAGGAACACTCGGCCGAGAGGACGGTCGACCGCCACCGTCGCCGTGCACCGTAGAGACCATCCTTCTCGATGCTCCATACGCGGTAGCCGTGTACCGCGGTTGGTGACCACATGGTCGCCCCCTCGGTGTCGCCCATCTCGACACGGAGCGCAGCGAGCCGCTTTCTTCGAGCGAGATCCACCGCACGTGCCCGCTGCTCCGTGTCTTGGACACAGTGACGCAGCATCTCGACGAGCTCCGCGCTCAATGCAAGACGGAGCGCGTCAAGGTGATCGATGCGCTGTTGAAACTCCTCGATCTCTTCGGTCAACTCGAGTGTCCGTGCGACCCGAGACTCGAGTTTCGTGCGAAGCCGCTGAGCGCTCCTGGCACCGTCCGGGCCCGGCGCGCCATCAGGGGGACCGACGAGAACGAGAGCCCGCTGGAAGCCGTGCACATCAGACGCGATCCACCTGCGTTCTTCCTTGAGTTCGTCTCGGCGGTATTCAGCCGACGCCAGCGGCCCCGCCCGACCGCTGATCTCTTGTCGCAGTGCAGAGATTTGACTGGCGAGGGAGGGGTCACACATGGCGCTGGGGAGCCTCGTGAGGTCAGCGAGCAGCACCCGGATCTCCGCTCCGTATGTATCGTTTGTGTGACTCATCGCCCCCATTTGACCGACCGATCCACCAACATAGCGTGATCGAACATGTGTTCGCAAATTGAGCTGTGATCGTGTTCCCCCGGTCCGTCTCGAGAACTGTCGCGCAAGGCCAGCCGGTCTCTCGCGAGCTAGTCACTCATGCTCCGGCGACGCCGTAGCGCTCGAGCGCGGCTGATCCGATGGTTGCTGCTGCGTCCGATTCGAGGAGCATGGCGATCCATCGGTGGTGAACCACCTGTGTTAGGCTCGAACGTATGTTCGACACCGATGCTGAAGTGCCCCGCTACCTTGAAGGCCTCAATAGCCGTCAGCGTCAGGCGGTTCTTCACGGTGACGGCCCTCTGCTCGTCATTGCAGGCGCAGGCTCGGGCAAGACACGGACGCTCGCTGCGCGCGTCGCGCACCTCATCGACCGTGGGGTTCCAGCCGACCGGATACTGCTCCTCACCTTCACCAGGCGCGCGTCAGCGGAGATGCTCAAGCGTGCAGGGGCCTCCATTGAGGACCGGTCATCCGGCCGGGTCTGGGGAGGCACGTTTCACAGCATCGCGAATCGCCTACTTCGCCAGTACGGACGCGCTGTGGGACTCGACGATGGGTTCACGGTCATCGACCGAACCGACACCGAATCGCTCTTCGGGATCCTGCGCACCGAGCACGGCTACGGGAAGTCGAAGACCCGTTTCCCCCGCAAAGAGACGATCGCGTCTGTCTACTCGCGGGTCGCCAACGCCCAGGCACCCCTGTCCGAGACCCTCGAGCAGCGCTTCCCCTGGTGTCAGGACCATGCCGAAGCGTTCAAGACGCTTTTTATCTCCTACACGAGACGCAAGCGCGCACAGAACGTCGTCGATTACGACGACCTTCTGCTCTACTGGCAGGCGCTCGTCGACTCCGGTGCTGGTGACACGATCCGGGGACTCTTCGACCATGTGCTCGTCGACGAGTACCAGGACACGAATCGTGTTCAGGCAGGGATACTGCGCGCAATGTGCGGCGATGCGGGGAACCTCACGGTGGTCGGTGACGACGCCCAGTCGATCTACTCGTTCCGCGCTGCCCGCGTCGAGAACATCCTGGGATTCCCGGACGAGTACAACGAGACAACAGTCATCTCTCTTGAGCAGAACTACCGCTCCACACCACAGATCCTCGCATCGTCGAACGCCGTCATCGCCGCGTCGGATATGGCGTTCGACAAGCAACTCTGGACCGAGCGACCCGCGGGCCCGATCCCGGATCTTGTCACGTGCTATGACGAAGCCGCTCAGGCGGACTGGGTCTGCGACCGGGTTCTCACCCTCCGCGAGGACGGCATCGACCTGCGAGACCAGGCTGTCCTGTTTCGCACCGGGCACCACTCAGGGGGTCTCGAGATCGAGCTGTCCCGAAGGAACATCCCGTTCGTCAAGTTCGGTGGACTCAGATTCCTCGAAGCTGCCCACGTCAAGGATCTGCTATCTCTGCTGCGGATACTGGACAATCCGAGGGACGAGCTCGCCTGGAACCGGGTGCTCCTGATGCTCCCTGGCGTCGGGCCGGCGACTGCAGCGAAGATCCTCGCCCACGTCACCGAGGCTGGCGCATCCGCAGGCACGGATGCCCTGGACGCGTTCTGCAGATACGACCTGCCTGTCGCCGGTGAGACGAGAGAGCCGCTCGACCTGCTGCGCGACGTGCTCAACGACTGTCGTGGAGAGGGCGCAGGCGAACCTGCGCCAGCCACCCAGATCGATCGTCTGGCCGACTTCTGCCGCGTTGTGTTCGACCGGGCGTATGACGACGCCGGCGCGCGGCTGATCGACATCGAGCATCTCGCTTCGCTCGCTGCCGACTACCCGGACCGCTCCAGATTCCTCACCGAGATCACCCTCGACCCACCCCAGAGCACGAGCGATTTTGCCGATGCGCCGCATCTCGACGACGACTATCTGATCCTGTCGACGATCCACTCCGCGAAGGGGGGTGAGTGGAAGGCAGTGACGGTGATCCATGCAGCAGACGGGAACATCCCATCTGACATGGCGCTTGGTGAGCCGGGCGGCCTCGAGGAGGAGCGGCGGTTGCTGTACGTGGCGCTCACCCGAGCGAAGGACCATCTCGCTGTGACCGTTCCCCAGCGCTACTACCACCACAGGTACTCAAGCAACGGGAGACACTCCTACGCGTTGCCGAGCCGGTTCCTCGACCCAGCCATGGAGCACTTCGCCCCGTCGGCGACCGGCGTCCCGCATGCTGCTGCGGTCCCTGTGGACGTCGCTGCCGGCCACGACCAGGTCGCCAGCACTCTCGAAGCTCTCTGGGAGTAGCCGGACGCCCTGTCAGATACGATGTTTCCCCCCCGCGAGGCTCAGATAGTGAGTGTCAGGACGAGTCGTCTCCGAGCGCCAGGCTGGCTGAGAGAGCTTCGGACGAAGCCACGGGCAGGTCACAGACCAGACCGCGACACACGTAGGCGAGGGGCCCGCTCTCGGCGCGTCCTTCCAGGAGCGGGACGACGCTGTCACGACCGTCGCCCGTCGCGAGGACAACATCAGGTCGGAAGGTATCCCAGACGACACGTTCCATCGCGTCAGGCTCTCTGCCCTCTCCCACGATGGCAACCTCCTTGACGCCTACCAGGTGGGTGAGCCACACGGCGAGGCCGTAGCCGCCGAACGCGGGGTGCTGCAACGCCGATGTCGCCAACAGCGCCATTGTTCGGTCAGCCTCGACGATGGCATCCGTGTCGCCGGTGAGGGCAGCGTGGAGGAGGAGCGCTTCAAGCGCGAGCGCGTTGTCAGAAGGCGTCGGGTTGTCCTGGGTGTTCTTGAGCCGGGCGATCAGATCGTCGGAGGCGTCCGAGGTAGCGAAAAAACCACCCTCCGGGTCCGCGAAGCGCTCGCGAAGTGTTCCGACGTGTGTCTCCGCAGCGGTGAACCACTCCTCTTCTCCCGTCACCTGATACAAGGTGTAGAGCCCGATCGCGAGCGCCGCGTGGTCCTCTGCGAAAGCGGGATGGCCGGGCCGACCCCGCCAGGAACGGGTCAGGTGACCACCCGGGGAGGCGTCGGTGAGTAGGAAGGTCGCGATTGATCGGGCGCGCGCGGTGTAACGCGGCTCCTCGAGAACTGCGCCAGCTTCTGCGAAGGCGCGGATCGCAAGCCCATTCCACGCGGTGACGATCTTGTCATCGCGGCCTGGCTGTACGCGCCGAGCCCGTGCTGCCCTCAGACGACTGTTGATCGATTGCATGTTCTCTCGAATCGCTGCGACCGGGATTCCTAGTGCTACAGAGACGTCGTCGAGATCGGCGTCGCGGTGCAGGTTGTTCTTCCCCTCGAAGTTCCCCTCCGGTGTTGCTCCGTAGACAGCTGCAGCGAGCGCGCGATCCGCACCGAGTATCTCGCCGAGCTCCTGCCACGACCAGATGGCGAACTTGCCTTCCACACCCTCAGAGTCAGCGTCCTCAGCCGAGTGGATGCCCCCCGAGGGGTCCGCCATCGCCGAGTCGAGGTAATCCAGTACCTCGCGCGCCACCTCAACGTACCGGTCGACGCGGGTCACCTGCCAGGCACGCAGGTAGACGCGAGCGAGGAGCGCATTGTCGTAGAGCATCTTCTCGAAGTGGGGGATAAGCCACCGTGCGTCAACGGAGTACCGTGCGAAGCCGCCCGTCAGGTGGTCGTAAATGCCTCCGCGGGCCATCGCGGTGAGCTGGCGCGTCAACATGTCGAGGCTGGTCTTGGCGGCGTCGGATCCAGGACGCAGCACGGCGACGCGCAGCAGGAGTTCGAGCGTCGGTGCCTGGGGGAACTTCGGGGCTGTCCCGAATCCTCCGTTCACCCGGTCGAAAGTAGTGCTCAGCCGGTCGACAGCCCGCTCGACGTCCTCGATGCGAGGGAGCAGTACCCCCGCCGGTCGTGACTGGTCCGCGATCCTGGCTGTGATGTGTGCTGCCTGTTCGGTGACACCGGTGCGATTCGTGTCCCACGCGTCCAGGACAGACTCCATCACGTCCATGAAGGACGGGTGGTGCCCCATCCGCGTCTTGGGGAAGTACGTGCCTGCGAAGATCGGCTTCTGGTCTGGCGTGAGGAAGACCGTCATCGGCCAGCCGCCTCTCCCCGCAATAGCAGTCACCGCGTCCATGTAGACGCGGTCGACGTCGGGGCGTTCCTCGCGGTCGACCTTGATGCTCACGAAATGCTCGTTCATGAACCCGGCGGTTGTCTCGTCCTCAAAGGACTCGTGCGCCATGACGTGGCACCAGTGGCATGTCGCGTACCCGACGGAGAGGATCACGGGCACATCTCTGCGAGCCGCCTCTGCGAATGCTTCTGCCCCCCACTCGTACCAGTTGACAGGGTTCTCCTGGTGCTGGAGCAGATACGGGGAGGTCGCGTCCGCGAGACGATTGGACATGGTGAGACGGTACCTCTTACCGCGCTGACCGATTACGTCGGACGAGTCAGCAACGAGTCCGACTCTGTGGACCATGTTGCACGCATCTGTAGGCTGGAACCCTGGGTTCGCGAGGTTGCTGTCAGTTCCGCAGACGGTGATCGAGCCGAGCACAACGCCCGTCGTCAGCACACTGGCGGTCGGCAGCATTTATCTGAGAGCTGCCAAATGCGCACAGTAATCCCGGACGTGTATAGCCTCGCGTCCATGATCGGAACAACGGGCGCAGCGACGTCCGCCTCAGCCGTCGTTGATCGGGTTGTTGCCGCTATCTCCTCAGACCTACCTGACGATCGACGCGCTCTGATCGAGCTCTTCGTGCGCATGTATCTTCGACGGCTCCCTGAGGTAGACCTTCCGGAGATCACCCCCGAGCAGTTCCTCGCTGAGATCCACGATCTGCTGCGATTCGTAGAAGAGCGCCCGGTCACCGACTGCGCGGTGCGCGTATTCAGGCCGCAGGGCGAGTCGAACGGGTACACCACCAAGGGCACGGTCGTCCAGGTCATTGCAGATGATGGGCCTTTCCTTGTCGACACCGTGACGGCCGCGGTATCGCGTACTGAAGCGGGTGTCGTTCGTCACCTGCATCCGGTGATCGGAACCGAGCGCGCCGATGACGGCACGCTCACGAAACTCACGAAGGCTCGCGGCGCCGCGACGCGCGAATCCGTCCAGCACTTCGAACTCGATCGTGAGCTGAGCGCCGAGGATTCTGCGGCGTTGGAGGCGGAGATCCGCACGGCGCTTACTGACATCACGAAAGTCGTTGAGGACTTCGGTGCCATGCGCGGAGTCATCTCCCGAATGATCGAGACCGCCAAATCAGGTGCTCACTACTACTCGCTGGAGGCGATCTCTGAGACCGTTGACTTCCTCGAATGGCTTCTCGATGACAACTTCGTCTTCCTCGGTTATCGCGTGTACAACGTCGTGGGAGGAGACAGCGGGCTCGCCATCGTCGCCGATGTGAGCACCGGCCTCGGGATGCTGCGTGACTCGGGAGCCGGGCCGCGTGCCGTCGCCCTCGCCGACCTTCCGCCGCACCTCCAGGAGCGCTTCCGCGGAGGAGATGTGATGGTCATCTCGAAGACGAACCGCCATTCGACGATCCATCGTGACGCACGCATGGATTATGTGGGTGTGCGCGAGGTTGACGGAGACGGTTCCATGACATCCGAGCTCCGGCTGCTCGGCCTGTTCACCTCAAAGGCGTACATGGGTACCGCGAGTGAGATACCCGTCCTGCGGAGAAAGCTTCGACAGATCCTTGCGGATCAGGACGTGATCGAGAACTCCCACGACTACAAGTCGATAGTGCAGATCTTCGAGTCCTTTCCGAAGGACGAGCTCTTCGCCATGCCCGTAGGCGCATTGAGCGAGACAATCGGGGAGCTCGTCGAGACCGACGAGACACAGCTCGTCCGGTTGTTTGTTCGCAGAGACACGCTGAACCGGTCCGTCAGCGTCCTCGTGACCGTCCCGAGAGATCGGTTCAACGTGACGTTGCGAAAGCAGCTTCAGGACAAGTTCTTGAACGTATTTGAGGGGACCTCAATCGATTACCGGCTAGCGCTCAGGGAGTCCGGCGATGCCCGGATGCACTTCACCGTCTGGACCGATGAGGAGGATCCCCGCGAAGTCGACATCCCGGAGCTTGAGCGCGCGGTGATGGCTCTCACTCGTACGTGGCACGACCGGGTATTCGACGAGTTGATCGAGCGGGTCGACCGCTCGGAAGCGCACCGACTGATTGACACCTGGGCGGACAAGTTCCCCGAGTATTACACGGCTTCGACAGGCGTCGACGTGGCTGCGGGTGACATTCTCAACGTGGACCGTCTCCACCGTTCGCAGAAGTCGATCGTTGTCGCGTTGCAGAACGAAGGCGGAGATGCCGACCCGCCGGGTGTTCTCACCGCACTGACGCGAATAGCCGTGTATCGATCGACGGGAAAGCTGAACCTGTCAGAGATGATGCCGCACATCGAGCATCTCGGCCTTGTGGTTGTGGAGGAAGTACCGACCCGCCTCGAAGATGAAGCGGGCACTTTCATCCACGACTTCGGTGTGCTCACCGCTGACGGTGAGCAGCTCGACATCGAAGCTTGCGCTGCACGCGTTGGAGCGGCGATCGAGGACGCTCTCGGGGGTGAGCTCGAGTCAGACTCGCTGCATCGCCTGCTCGTGTCGAGCGGGCTAGACCACAACGATCTCACGATCCTGCGGGCGTACCGCAGTTACTGGCGCCTCGTCACAACCCCCTTCTCGGTCGGATACATAGACAACACCCTTGCGGCTCATCCCAGAATCGCGGAAGACCTCGTCCGATTCTTTGACGCCCGGTTCGGAAGCGGGCACGACTCAGAGCTTCAGGACGTCATCGATGCGCGTATCCGGGCAGCTCTCGACGACGTGGAATCCCTTGATGAAGATCGGATCCTGCGCGGTTTTTATGGACTGATCCGCGCGACCGAGCGGTCGAACGTGCGTGTCGAAGGTAGATCGTCCCTCGCTCTCAAGTTCCGGTCAGAGAACGTGCCGGAGATGCCCGATCCCAAGCCGCTGTACGAGATCTTCGTCTACTCGGGGGATGTTGAGGGGGTGCATCTGCGAGGCGGCATGGTTGCTCGTGGTGGCCTTCGCTGGTCAGATCGCAGGGAGGACTACCGCACCGAAGTACTCGGCCTCATGAAGGCCCAGATGACCAAGAACGCCGTAATAGTTCCCACGGGAGCGAAGGGCGGCTTCGTGATCAAGCGCCCCGCTGAGGCTGGGCGACCGACCCGTGACGAGGTGAAGGACGGCTACGAGATCTTCATCCGTGGCCTCCTCGACGTCACCGACAACCTTGTCGGTGGTGACGTCGTCCCGCCGAGAGACGTCGTCCGTTACGACAGCGACGATCCCTACCTCGTGGTGGCGGCCGACAAGGGGACCGCGGCGTACTCCGACACCGCGAACTCGATCGCCCGGGAGTACTCGTTCTGGCTTGACGACGCCTTCGCCTCAGGCGGCTCCGCCGGGTTCGACCACAAGGCGCTCGGCATCACGGCAAGGGGTGCGTGGGAGTCTGTGCGCAGGCACTTCCTCGACCTGGGCGTGAACGTCGATGACGCCGAGCTCACCGTGGTAGGTATCGGCGACATGTCCGGAGACGTATTCGGCAACGGCATGTTGATCTCCCGCAACGTGAAGCTCCTCGCCGCGTTCGACCACCGCCACATATTCATCGATCCGAGCCCGGACCCGGAGATGTCGTGGAAGGAGCGCAGTCGGATTGCAGCTCTAGGGGAGTCGAGCTGGGCGGATTACGATCCGGCTGCGATCTCCGCGGGTGGCGGCGTGTTCAAGCGGACCCTCAAGAGTGTCACACTCACCCCACAGATGCGGACACTGCTCGACACTGACGCTGAGGAGCTCACACCGAACGAGGTGATCCGTCTCGTGTTGAAGGCTCGAGTCGACTTGCTGTGGAGCGGAGGTATCGGCACCTTCGTCAAGGCGCGCATTGAGGCGAACGAAGCGGTCCACGACCGGTCGAACGACGGGGTGCGCGTGAACGGTCGCGACCTGCGGTGTCGCGTCGTAGGTGAGGGAGGCAATCTCGGTCTCACCCAGCTCGGAAGGATCGAGTTCGAGCGCCATGGCGGCCATGCTTTCACCGACTTCATCGACAACTCCGGTGGTGTCCATGCCTCGGATCGCGAGGTCAACCTCAAGATCCTGCTCGGACTCGCAGAGGCGGCTGGTTCCATCGACCGGGGAGACCGCGACGAGATCATCGCGTCCGTTGAAGACGACGTGGTTCGGCGCATCCTGCACGACAATTTTCTCCAGGCCCAGATCATCTCCCAGGAGGCAGTGACCTCGCATCGCAATATCGAGGCCTACACGGATCTCATGGACCGCCTTGAGCGTGAAGGGATCCTGGATCGTGGACTCGAGTTCCTTCCCACCGGGGAGGAGATGGCCCAACGGGCAAGGGATGGCAGAGGCATGGCCCGTCCGGAGATCGCTGTGCTCCTCGCCTATGCGAAGCGCAGCCTCACCGACTACATCTCTCAATCGAGGCTTCCCGACGATCCCCATTTTGAGGCTGATCTGATGGGGTACTTCCCGCCTGCAGTCGTGGAGCGGTTCCGCGACGAGATCGCCCAGCATCCTCTGCGGAGGGAACTCATCTCGACGATCGTCGCGAATCAGGTGCTCAATTCTCAGGGAAGCACGTTCTATTCGCGGATGCGCACGATCACGGGCGTCTCGGCAGTGGTGATCGTGCGCGCGTATCGGGTGGCGCGAGCGGTGACAGGGGCGGAACAGCGATGGTCTGATATCGAGGCGCTCACCGGAGTGGTCAATCCTGATGTCGTCAAGCGCCTGATGCAGGATGTCGACAACCTCGTCTTCGATTTTGCGCGGTGGTACATCAGGCGCCCGAATGGCCGGTTGATCGATGAGGAGATCGACCTGGCAGCCGCTGACTTCGCTGCGCTCTCCGATGGGTTTCCTTCAATGGAGCCAGAGGAGTGGCGCGAACCGTATGAGGCCGTGGCAGCCGAATTCGAAGCCGTCGGGGTCCCCTACGCCATTGCGGTGCGTCATGCGTATCAGCGCGCGCTCAGACGCGGCCCGGACATCGTGGATATCGCGCGTCGCTTTGATCGAAACGTTCTCTACGTCGCGTCGTTGTACTCGGACGCGAGCCATGCGTTCCGCATCGGCTGGCTCGAGCGCCAGGTGGGGCGCCTCCCTGGTTCCGCGGCGTTCGATCGATTGGCGATTGAAGCAGTCAGAGACGATCTACAGGCCCTGCGGCGCGACGTCGTGTCGTCTCTCCTCGAGGAGGCGGACGGCTCGATCGAGGCGTTCACCGCCATGCATGACCGGATGATCCCCAGGCTCGAGCGGTGGTACGTGTGGCTGAGTCGCGAGGGCATTGAGGACGTGGCGGCAGCAATGATCGCCACGCGGCGTCTTCACCAGCTCCTCGTCGGCCAGTGACCCGCAGAGACGCCGGCACTCCCCTCCACACCCCGGGGTAGACAAACGAACGTTCGTTTGGTACGGTTGCGCTTCACGACGACCCTTCGGAAGGAGATCTGTGGACGCTCGCACAGAAGAAGAACGGTTCAACGCCATCATCGATGATGACGAGAAGATCGAGCCGAGGGATTGGATGCCAGAGGCGTATCGCAAGACGGTGATCCGCCAGATGGCCCAACACGCCCACTCCGAAGTGATCGGTATGCAGCCAGAAGCGAACTGGATCGCGAGAGCTCCGACCTTGCTGCGCAAAGCGATCCTCATCGCAAAGGTGCAGGATGAGGCGGGGCACGGGCTCTATCTCTACTCGGCGACCGAGACGCTCGGTGTATCTCGGGGCGAGCTCCAGGAGCTTCTCCACACCGGCAAGCAGAAGTACTCGTCGATCTTCAACTACCCGACGCTGTCCTGGGCCGATATCGGCGCTATCGGGTGGCTCGTCGACGGCGCAGCGATCGTGAATCAGATCGTTCTCCAGGGCACCTCTTACGGGCCCTACGCGCGAGCGATGGTGAAGATCTGCAAAGAAGAGAGCTTCCACGCCCGCCAGGGGTACAGCATCATGATGACGCTCGCGGATGGCTCGGACTCCCAGAAGGCGATGTGCCAGGACGCTATTGACCGTTGGTGGTGGCCCTCACTCATGATGTTCGGGCCGCACGACTCGGAGTCTGCCCACACCGCGGAGTCGATGTCGTGGAAGATCAAGCGCAAGACGAATGACGAGCTCCGTCAGATGTTCGTCGACCAGACCGTCCCCCAGGCGCGCTATCTCGGGATGACGATCCCTGACCCCGACCTGGAGTTCGATGAGGAGTCAGGCCATTGGAAGATAGGGGAGATCGACTGGGAGGAGTTCTGGTCCACGATCCGCGGCGATGGCCGTCTCAACCGCGAGCGGATAGCACACAAAGTGAAGGCGTGGGAGGACGGAGCGTGGGTACGTGAAGCAGCGACAGCGTACGCGGTGAAGCACGGGATGAAGCTGGACAAGAGCGCCTAGGAGGAGAGAGATGAGTTACGACGTACCCGTCGCCCCGGGCGATACACCAGCAGAAGTCCAGTTCGGAGGGGGAGTCGATCACGGATTCCCTCTGTGGGAGGTCTTCGTGCGCGCCAAGAGAGGCCTGAGCCACACCCACGTCGGGTCGATCCACGCGTCCGATGCCGAGACGGCGATCCAGAACGCTCGTGACGGGTACACCCGGCGCGCCGAAGGCGTCAGCGTATGGGTTGTGCCCTCGAAGGAGATCGTTGCTTCGGACGACGCCGAATCGATGTTCGAACCTTTCGAGCACAAGCCGTACCGGCACCCGACGTTCTACGACATCCCGAAGGAGGTCGGGCAGCTGTGAGCACGGTCACGACCCGGAACCCTCTGGCGGCCTACATTGTTCGCCACGCGGATGACAACATGGTGATCGGTCAGCGTCTCGCGCAGTACATCTCGCGTGCCCCCGAACTCGAAGAAGAGCTCGCCGTCGCGAATATCGCCCTCGACCACATCGGTGTAGCGGACCATCTCTTCACCTACGCTGCCAAAGTAGAGGGCGGGGGTCGTACCGGGGACGACCTCGCGATGCTCCGGACGGAGCGTGAGTACACGAACCTGCTCCTGGTCGAACAGGAACACGACGGATTCGGCGAGCTCATAGCGAGGCAGTTCTTCTTCGACGCGTATCAGGCCCTCCTCTGGGAAGCCCTCGCAGACTCGACAGATGACACCCTCTCCGGCGTTGCGCAGCGAGCGGCAAAAGAAGCGACCTACCACCTTCGACACTCGTCGGCATGGGTCATCCGCCTTGGCGATGGAACGCACGAGAGCCACCGTCGCATCCAGAGAGCTACCGATCGCCTGTGGCGATTCACCGCAGAGATGTTCGAAGCAGACGACCTTGACAGGCAGATGGCAGCCGACGGTATCGGTGTCGACCCGTCGACCCTCAGAGATGCATGGGAGTCAACGGTTGACTCGGTGCTCGAAGAGGCGACGCTGACCCGCCCCGAAGACTCCTTCCAGACGTCGGGTGGCCGCACGGGCGTCCACACCGAGCTTCTCGGCCCGATGCTCGCCGAGATGCAGTGGCTCCAGCGGTCCTATCCGGGTCTCTCATGGTGATCACCGCGATCTCTCTCGCCGAGCGTGCCCGCGTGCTTCTCGAGCGCGTCGTCGACCCCGACATCCCCTACCTGACGATCGACGACATCGCGATCTTGCGCGGCGTCGAAGTCGCCGATGACGGCTCCGTCACGGTGACGGTCACGCCGACCTATTCGGGGTGCCCTGCATTGGGGGTGATCACCTCTGACATCGAGTCTGTCCTCAGCGAAGGAGGCTTCGCTGACGTCCGCGTCGAGATCGTGTACAAGCCTGCCTGGACGACGGAGTGGATGTCAGACGCAGCAAAGGCGAAGCTGGCGGAGAACCACATCGCCCCACCAGCGTCCGTCCTCGACATCGTGCCTGAGGTGCTCTGCCCGATGTGTTCGTCGGGTGAGGTGAGGACCGTCTCAGAATTCGGATCGACAGCGTGCAAGTCGCTGATGGTGTGCACCCAGTGCGGAGAGCCGTTCGACTATTTCAAGGCGATCTGATGGAGGTAGCTGAATTCCACAAGCTTGCAGTGCGATCCGTCGAGCCGATAACGGCGGTGTCGGTACGGGTGGTCTTCGAAGTTCCGGCGCATCTCTCCGACGCTTTCGCGCACATCCCGGGCCAGCACGTGATCGTGCGGGCGACCATTGACGGAGCCGACGTTCGGCGGAGCTACTCGATCTGTTCGCCTGCGACATCGGGCAGGCTCGAAGTCGGAATCAAGCGCCTCCCCGGAGGGGTGTTCTCTTCGTACGTGAACGACGAGTTGAGCGTAGGCGACATCATCGACGTGACTCCTCCGATCGGTGACTTCACGATCGTGACAAACGAAGCGAACAGGAACCACTACATAGCGATCGCAGCCGGGAGCGGCATCACACCTGTGCTCTCGATGATCGAGACTGTGCTCGCCAGTGAGCCACAGAGCCGCTTCACGCTCGTATACGGCAACAGAGACGGCCGCTCGATCATGTTCCTCGACGAGCTTGACGCGGTGAAGAACCGACACACGGAACGGTTCGCGCTCTTCCACATACTGAGCAGAGAGGCGAACGCCGTCCCGATCCTGGAGGGCAGGCTCGATGAGCAGAAGCTCACGAAGCTCTTCACGACAGTGGTGGATGCGGGTTCGGCGACCGGCTGGTACCTGTGTGGTCCTGCGAGCGTCGTGCACGCGGCCCGCGCAGTGCTGACAAGAGGGGGGGTTCCACAAGGGGCCATCCACGAGGAGCTCTTCTACGCCGGTGGCGATGCACCCCCCAGAGTGGCAGCCAATGATGAAATCGGATCGACGGTCAGGTTGACTCTTGGCGGTCGCACGTCAACCCTGGTCGTTGACCCTGCCGGTACTCCGATCCTGGACCACGTCCTCGCGGTACGCCCCGAAGCGCCCTTCTCGTGCCGCAGCGGCGCGTGCGCGTCGTGCCGTGCACAGGTCACCGCCGGTGAAGTTCGGATGGATCGCAACTGGGCTCTCGACGAGAGTGAGATCGCAGCGGGTCAGGTGCTGACCTGTCAAGCACACCCCGTGAGCGACGTCGTCGAACTGACGTACGACCTATGAGCAGGCTCACACGCGACGACATCGTCGTAGGTGCAGGCAGGCGCTTCGCCACCTACGGCTACCACGGAACATCGATGCGTGACCTCGGCGAGGATCTCGGGATCCTCGGCTCTTCGATCTACTCCCACATTGGCGGCAAACAGGAGCTGCTCGTCGCGGTTGTCGAACGTGGAGCGGCGTTCTTCGAGGAGGCTGCGAGCACGGTACTCGCTATCGAAGCTCCCCCGGAAGAACAGATGCGGGGCCTCATCGCCGGCCACATCGGGGTGCTGCTCGACCAGCGTCCCGAGGCGCGAACGTATCTGACACAAGTCGACTGTCTTGACAAGGACGAAGCCGAGCGGATCAACAAGATGCGAGATGAGTACGAGGGGGCCTTCTACTCGACGATTGTCGCAGGCATCGACGAGGGCGTGTTTCGCGAGGACTGCGACCCACGCCTCGCAGCAATCTACGTTCTCAGCATCCTCAATGCGCTCGAACGTTGGTATGACGAGCAGGGCCGTCTGAGCCGTTCGGAGATCGTCGAGGACATGTACCGATTCGTGATCGGGGCGTTGACCTGACACCTCGCCGGTCGTGTGAAGAGAGACAGAGTGTGCCGGCTCGCCTGACAACCGGTCACGAACTCGGAATCTGATTGAACGCATCACTGGCACGTACGTGACCGATGGGGAATTGCAAGGCGATCCGCTCCGTTGATGACCACAGCGAGAAAGGAGACCCATTGGAGCCACTCGACTCTGCATCGCTTGTCCTGCGTCTCGTACTCGGAGGAGTGATGCTTGCGCACGGCGTCAAGCACCTGCGAGGGAGGCAGAGAACAACGAACTGGTTTCGTTCGATCGGTTTCCGTGCCCCGGCTGTGCAGTGGTTCGCCTCCACAGCGACGGAGATTGGCGTCGGTGTGCTGCTCATCGTCGGATTTCTCACGCAAGCGGCAGCGGCAGGCGTCATAGGCGTGATGGTGGTGGCATATGTAGCCGTTCACCGCAGGGTCGGATTCTGGGTCACGGCGAGGCCGGATGAGGGCTGGGAGTACGTTCTCGTCCTCGGGGTGGTCGCGGTCTCCGTCGCGATCAGTGGGCCGGGCGCCGTCTCGCTCGATGCTGCGCTCGGCATCGCAGACTTCCTCAACGGGTGGGTTGGGGTAGGAGCAGTAGCCCTGGGAATACTCGCTGCCGCGGCACAGATCAAGTTGTTCTATCACCCGGACGATGTGGAGCACTCGTGATCGTCGCAGTGAGGCGTATCTAGCTGAGAACCGCTACCGGGTCCCGACCTACTGCTTGTGAGATCCGCAAGCCATGTTGCGGAGACGAGTCTCGACCGTCTGAGCATCGTCCTGGTATGTCGTATGTGTGAGCATGTACTGCATTCGTCGACTGGCGGCCTCGGCGTAAGCAAGATCCTCGCGCCTGGATGCGGTGATGCCTCTCTTGAACAGCTTCATAGGTTCGTATCGGTACCCCGGGCAAGTTTCTTGAGCGGAGGATTACGATCTCCGTGGGAAGAGGAGGAACACGTGAGCAAGAAGGTTGTAGTCGCAGCGGCAGGTGCTGTCGCTGCCGTGGGCGTCGCGATCGGGTGGAAGGCATCAAGAGGCCGGCCCAGGAGCACTGCAGAACAAGGGTCCGAGACGAGGAAGCCGTTCCTCATCGACGACATTGATGAGGAACGGTTCCTTGCATCGCTTCGTGAGGCGATCAGATGTCGAACGGTCGTGTTCGATGATGGAACCTACGACTCCGATGCGTTCGACGCATTGGGAGAGATGCTCGTCGAACGGTATCCACGGGTCCACGCCGAGCTCGACCGGGAGACGTTCAACGGACACAGCCTTCTCTACACCTGGGTTGGATCCGATCCTCGTCTCGATCCGATCGTGTTGATGGCACATCAGGATGTCGTACCCGTGGAGGAGGACACCGAGACGCAGTGGGCGGCGCCGCCATTCGCGGGAGCGACACTCGAGGGCCGGATCTACGGTCGTGGGTCATTGGACTGTAAAGGTCCGCTCATCGCCATCTTTGAGGCGGTTGAGTTCCTACTCGAACAAGGTGCCGAACCGGTGCGTACCGTGTACATCGTCTCGGGCCACGACGAGGAGGTGGGAGGGGAGAACGGTGCTCGAGTCATCGCTGAGGAACTGAGCAGCCGAGGTGTGTCTCCCTGGTTCGTGCTCGACGAAGGAGGAGCTGTTGCTGACGGCGTCCTCCCCGCGGTAGTCGCGCCGATCGCTCTCGTCGGCATTGCAGAGAAGGGGTCGATGAGCCTCAAGCTCACGGCCCACGGGGAGGGCGGACACTCGTCGATACCCCCCAGGGGCTCAGCGATCGTGCGACTTGCCGGCGCGATAGCTGCCCTCGACGCGAGTCCGGTCCCCGCGAGGATTGACGCTCTCACTCCGCTGCTCGACGCCCTCTCGGACCATCTTCCCGGAGTCCTCGGCGTGCTTGCTGCGAAGCCGAGAGCGGCTGCATCGCTGCTGTCACGAGTGTTCACAAGAGATGTTCAGATGGATGCGCTTCAGAGAACAACGATGGTGCCGACGATCATCGAAGGTGGTGTGAAAGCGAATGTCGTGCCTCAGGCCGCGTCTGTCACTCTGAACGTTCGGATCATCCCTGGCGATACTTCCCAATCCGTTATCGAACATGTGCGGTCTGTCGTCGGCGAAGAGATCGATGTTGAAGTACTCGCGGGCTCTTCGACGGAGGCGAGCGGATTCTCAAGCATTGACTCGGAGGGGTGGGAGACGTTGACCGGGGTTATCGGAGAGGTGTTCCCTGACGCGATCGTGGCGCCGTATGTGCTTACCGTGGCGACGGATTCGCGATTCTTCGAAGGGCTCTCAGATGACGTGTACCGATTCTCACCGTTCGTAGTCGACGCAGCGGCGCTGAGGGGACTCCACGGAACGGACGAATTCATCCGCACCGGTGACGCCAGGCGAGCGGTTACGTTCTTCTCGCGGCTTATCGCTGTGGCAGCCAGGATGGGCGATTCACCCTGAGGCACTCCATGACCCGCGTCCTCATGTTCGTGGTCTCGGGTGCCACCGGGGTGGGGAGCGAGGAACGGGTGTAACGTGCCTCCGTTCCGCTTCCAAGGCGAGGGAGAGCTCCACTGCGCCGCTGGTAGTACGTGTCCGGTTCACTCGGCCGAAGTTGGATCACCTCGGCGAGTCGGTCGGATGTCGTCAGATCGACGACCGATTCAGCGTATCTCTCAAGTGACATTGGTTACCTCCCTGTGCGCGGCCCCTGCCTGCACTGCCACCGTAATGTTACACGGTCACTCCGATGCGTCGAGGGTAGTTTCAACGACCACTCAGATGTCTAGTCACTGATCGGACGTTGCGCCTCCCTCGATGGCGGGGGCCTTTCGTCGTGGGCTAGGTGGTGCACGCTTCGATCGGCGGTGCAGAGTCTCGGATCTGTGACCGTCACGGATCGCGTGGCTTCCCGGGTACGCTGGCTTGAACGAAGGAGGCAGGGCATGGAGAAGCAGTCGTGTGTGATCAACGGACTCAAGATGGCCTACGTCGACGTCGGGAGCGGATCGTCCATGGTCTTTCTCCACGGAAACCCGACGTCTTCCTACCTGTGGAGGAACGTCATTCCGCACCTCTCAGACGGCTACCGCTGCATCGCTCCCGATCTCATCGGTATGGGCGACTCCGGCAAGCTCCCGAACAGCGGCCCGGATTCGTACACCTTCGTTGAACATCGGGCCTATCTCGACGAGCTTCTCGAAACCCTTGATCTCGGAGACGACGTCACGTTGGTGCTCCACGACTGGGGGTCAGGCCTCGGCTTCGACTGGGCGAACCGTAACCGCGACCGGGTTGCAGGCATCGCTTACATGGAAGCGATCGTTAGGCCAGTCTCGTGGAGCGAGTGGCCCGACGACGCGAAGCCGATCTTTGAGGCGATGCGGGGAGCCGCAGGAGAAGAGATCGTCCTCGCCAAGAACGTGTTCATCGACCGGATTCTCCCGGCTTCCATCCTCCGGGATCTCAGAGACGATGAGATGGCCGAGTATCGCCGTCCGTACCTTGAACCCGGAGAGTCACGCCGTCCAACTCTGACGTGGCCCCGCCAGATCCCGTTTGATGGGTTGCCTGAGGACGTCCATAAAATCGTTGCGGACTATTCGGAGTGGATGGCACACAACGTGATTCCCAAGTTGTTCATCAACGCCGATCCTGGCAGCATTCTGCGAGGCGGGCCCCGCAGGTTCTGCCGTACATGGCAGAACCAGACCGAGGTGACCGTCACGGGCATCCACTTCATACAGGAGGACTCGCCCGACGAGATCGGTCGGGCCATCCGAGACTGGCGAGTCAGTCTCGAGTGACGAGACCGCGCTGAGGAGCCCGGACGTGATCCGCAACATGGGGAGAGCGTTGATGCTCGACGTCGACTTCTACAGCCACGTGGCCAGGACACCGGTTCTGTTCTGGCAGGCCGCGGCGGTCGTCACGTTCGCGAACATGTTCGCCGGCATCGGTTCGTCCATCGCCACAGGGTCTGATCCTCTCGTTGGTGGAGCGGTGGGTGTGGCGACCGGTGTCTCCGGCTGGGTCGTGTGGTCCGGGGTTGCGTACCTTGTCGGTGTCCGCGTATTTGGTGGTGACACGTCGTACCGCGCGATGCTTCGCGTGGTAGGTTTCGCCTACGCGCCGCTCACCTTCGGAGTGGTCCCCTGGTTGGGGTTCGTCGGTGCAGCATGGGCGCTGCTCGCCGCCGTGGTCGCTATCCACGAGAGCATGGCGTTCTCTACACGGCGATCCTTCGCGACGATGGCGCCCGGATGGGTGGTCTGGCTCGGTCTCGCTGTCGGAATCAACGTCGCACTCGGATGGGACTTCTTCTCCACCTGGCGGGTCTGACACGTGCTGAGCGTCCCAGAGTGCGTCGCGGTACCGATGCTCGCTGGCTCGTTGGCTCATCAGCCGTCCGGGCATCATCCAGATTCGCACTGTGGAGTCAGGAATTTCGGATGGAGAGGACTGGACTGTTCGCTCTCGCTCGGGGAGGGCTCACTCTTGTGCGAGAAGACCCGAAGTTGTACGTATTCGGGCTGGTTGTCGGCGGTTTGATCGCCTTCTCTGCCGCGTTCGTGAAACAGGCGATGTCGGACATCATCTCGGACTCCTTAGACGCCGAGATCCTGGCTGCCGTGGGTGACGGACTGATCGTCCTTCCGGTGTTCGGGCCCCTCACCCTTGTCGCGAACGCCGCCCTCGTGACGTACGCGGTGCGTGTAGCCCAGGGGCACCCGTCGGTGGGAGATGCTGTCGATCGCGTGCGTC